>CAYHJO010000174.1:0-9692 GCA_964356715.1 uncultured Turneriella sp.
CCCGGTTGTGGCCGCCGGCCAGTCGCAGTGAATTCGCTCGATTGTGGCAAGCGGTCAGCGAAAATGCAGGATGTTCTGCCGGTGAGAACTTTATGAGGTGCTGATACTGATGGCTGAAAAAGGATTGCGTCCGAAAAGTAAGAATCTCAGGAGCCTGAGGTTTGCCGTTTCTTTTCTGCGTCCGTATAAGGCGCAGCTTACCGGCGCCGCATTCTTTCTGCTCTTTACCGCCGGCATCACACTCTCGATTGGTCAGGGCGTACGCCTGCTCATCGATCGAGGCATGATTTCAGGCTCTGGCGGCGAGTTGGCTAAATCCGTGATTTTGTTTCTGGTGTTAGGGTTTTTAGTTTCCATCGGCACCTATTTCAGGCATTATTTTGTGTCGTATATCGGTGAGCGGGTCACCACAGATTTACGCATAGCGGTCTATGAGAAAATACTCTATCTGCACCCCGCTTATTTTGAAGTCAACTCGGCTGCTGAAATACAGAGCCGCCTGACCACCGACGTAACGCTGCTGCAGACGCTGATGGGTTCCAGTTTTTCCATGGCGCTCAGGAATATCCTGAGTTTTTTTGGCGGAGTGATTTTTCTTTTCATTACCAACGTCAAGCTCACGCTTGTGGTGCTCGTCTCGGTGCCGCTCATTATGGGACCGATATTGCTTTATGGCAGAGCGCTGCGCCGCCTGTCACGCGAAACGCAGGATCAATTGGCGGCGATCGGCGTTTACGTCCAGGAATCCCTGTTTAATATCAAAACGCTGCAGGCATTTAACCACGAGGAAATTGACCAGGTTAAGTTCAGGCAGATTTCGGAAAAATACCTGAAAATTTCCCGCATCCGCATCAGGCAACGTTCGCTGTTGTTCGGTCTTTCGATATTTTTTATTCTGGCGGCAATTGCGGGAATGCTGTATATCGGTGGCCGCGACGTTCTGAACGGTGTGCTGACACCGGGGGATCTCGGCGCGGTTATTTTTTATGCATTTATGATTGCGTCGAGCGTTGGCGCCCTTTCGGAAACCATGGGCGACCTGCAAAGCGCCGCCGGGGCGACCGAGCGCCTCATGGAACTGTACCGCGCGGATTCAAAAATCGCCAGCGCAGTAAAACAGGAAACGGTTACGGCGCCGCAGATGCGCGGCGATATCGCTCTTCTTAATGTGACCTTCGCATACGAGACGCGGCCTGAGACGCAGGTAATCCGTGGTTTGTCACATCACCTGCCAGGCGGCAAAACGTATGCGCTGGTTGGTCCGTCGGGAGCGGGAAAATCAACGCTGTTTGACCTGCTAATGCGATTTTATGATCCCGTTGCGGGCGCCATCAGCGTTGAAGGTGTCGACATCAGGCAATGGGATCTCGAAACCTACCGGAATGCAATCAGCATGGTGCCGCAGACGCCGTCGATGTTCTCGGGTACCGTCGCCGATAATATCCGCTATGCAAAAGAGGGAGCGTCGGGCGCCGAAGTTGCGCAGGCGGCGAAAGCGGCGTACGCCGATGAATTTATTGAAAAGCTGCCGCTGGGTTATGATACGCCGCTGGGTGAATATGGCAGGCAATTGTCTGGCGGGCAAAAGCAGCGCATCGCCATCGCGCGCGCGATTCTGAAAAATCCGCGCATCTTGTTGCTCGACGAAGCCACGAACTCGCTCGATGCCGAGTCAGAATATAAGGTCCAACAGGCGATTGAAAACCTGCGCGCCAACCGCACGACGCTGATTATTGCGCACCGGCTGTCGACGGTGATGAATGCCGATGAAATTATCGTCATGGAAGACGGAAAAATCAGCGACGTGGGTAAACACGCTGAGCTTTTGACCCGCTCGCCTCTCTACAAACGTTTCTGCGATCTCCAGTTCGTCACTGTTTGATATGGCCCGCCGCGGCGGCGGAATTTCGATTAGCGATTGTCATCGAGCAGGCCATTGTCATTGGTGTAGCCGGATATTGAAAAGCGGAACGTGGTCGTGCAATATATTTCAGGCATTACGCAAACGAACCTCCGGGTTTTTGTCTTTCTGCTGCTATCCTGCGTATTGCTAAAACTCACTTATATTTTCGGATCCTCCTTCTGGTCTTACGAAGAATTATTCTACGCGATGGGCGCCAAAAAACTTCTGGGCGGAAGCATTCTTTATAAAGATTTCATCGACATGAAACCGCCCGGGATCTACGTAGTCTATGCAGCGCTGGTAAAGATCTCGGGCGAAGCGAACCTGCTTTATGCGATCAAGATTGCCACGCTGTTTTTCCAGGTTACCACGGCCTTCGTCCTTTACAGGATCGCAGCGGAAATATCTAACAGGAAAAATGCGCTCATTTCTGCAGTCGCATTTATCGCGGCGCTCTCTGTCAATCGCACGGGTTGGCTACTCTATGTGTTCACCGTCACGCTGTTACCGTGGGCGTTCAGTATTTTTTTTCTCGTGCGAGGCAATTTTCGCCTGCGCGCTGCCGATTTGTTCTATTCAGGATTCTTTCTGGCCCTCGCGGTGTTATGCAGCACCCAGTTCATTATCTTCGCTGCGCTCTTGCCGCTGTCCCTGCTGGTGACCGGGATACCGGCGCGGCAGTTTTTTTTCAGCAGCTCTGCATTTCTCACGGGATTTTTGCTGCCGCTGATTTCTGCTGCCGCATATTTTTACCGCCATGCGGCATTATACGACTGGTATTGGTGCAATTTTGTCTGGATAAAATATTATAATGGGGGGCAATCCCTGCTGGCAGCCGGGCAAAACCTGTTACAATCCTTTGTTTCGACCTACACCTGGATTCCATTGTACGTTTTGGCGGCTTTCGGTGCACTGAATTTCTTTCGCCACAGAAAAGAAATTTCGCGACAGCGTTTCGTCTTCATTCTCTGTCTTGGCGGATTATTCATCCTGTCCCGTCTGGCGCTGACGCGGCCCGCGGGGCGCTACAATATTTATTTGTTGCCATTGTTTGCCCTATGCCTGGGTTTCGCCGATTTTAGCCGCGCAGGAAGGATATTTCGGTATATGTTTGCCGCTGTCGTGGCCGCGCTGTTTATTTGGGTCAACGCGGAGGCGATCGCTTACCCGCCGGACACGGCAGCGCTGAAAACCCAGCCGCTGAGCGATTGGGTGCGAAAAAATATTCCCGAACATGCGAAGATCTTCATCTGGAATAACGGCATTTTTCTCTACCAGAGTTCCGGCCGGGATATGGCAACGGGCTTCTTTTTTCCCGGCCTGTATCTCGACAATCCCGGCATGGCGGCGCGAATGAGAGGAGAAGATCTCGATTTTATCTGGCAGAAATTCCGCGTGCAACTTTTGGCCGGACAGCCGGCGTATATCATCGACATTACCGGAAACTTCAGCGCCGCGAATGAAAATAGCCGGCCGGCCAAAATCCGCGAAAATATGGCGCGGTTCAGAGAGTATGTGCACGCGAATTATTTCCCTGTGCAGGAATTTCCTGACTTAATCATTCGCTTTGAAAACCCCGATAGCCGCGAAAACAACTCAGCGGTGAAAATCTGGCAGCGCAGCAAAAGCCACTAAGAGCCCAGGCGGAGCGCGTTGTTGCGGGCGTTGGCCTTCGCTTCGCCAGCGTAGCTGGCCTTGTCGTAAATTTCAAAAGACTTTCTGAAGTACTCGGCTGCGAGCTGCGGATTTTCCGATTTTTCGTAATATGCCGCCATGTCGCTCAGCAGTTCTGCGTAACCGATGGTTTTCTGGTTTCCACCCTTTTCGTAGAGTTCCTTTGCTTTCGTAAAGTATTCGAGCGCCAGATCGGCCTTACCTTTTTGAAAATAGGCGTTGCCGATATTGAGCAAGAGGCCAGCTTGCGTCGAATTGTTTATTCCCAGCTTATCCCGGATATCCTTCGCTTTCAGCATATATTCCAGCGCAAGGTCGGTGTCTCCCTTTTTCATGTACGTGATGCCGATATAGGTGATCGTCGTGCTGCTGTTATCGGTTTTGCCGAATCCGAGTTTTTCGTACAGCGCCAGCGATTTTGTCAGGTTCTCCAGTGACTCGCGGTATTGTTTCATGTAAACATGACAAATTCCCGCCGATGTCAAAAGCCGTGCATAGTCATAGCTGTTTTGAAATTCCGATTTTTGAGCAACTTCTTCCGATTTTGCATAATTTTTCAAGGCGAGTTTGAATTCCCCACGCGTGCGGTAGAACAAGCCGATATCTTTTGTCAGCCGGAAGTAGAAAAACGAATTCTGCGCGCCGATCTTCTCACCGATGGCTTTTGCTCTCAGCAATGCCCCCAGCGCCTTATCGTATTGCCCGGCGTTGTTGTACGTAACGCCGATGAAGTGCGCGACGTTGACATATTCAATCGTGTCCATTGCCTTACGCAGGCGGAAGATTTCCTCTGCTTTGAGCAGATAATCAAGCGCCTCGCCATAAATATCCAGCGTATTGCCCAGGAGGTAGCCCGCTTCGCGCAGTGCATCGAGATATGCGGGGTCGAGTTCAATGGCTTTTTTGTAGCAGGTGAGCGCGCTATTCGGGTCGGAATATTTGACTTCGAGGCCGCGTGCGTACCATTCGAAGGCCAGAGCTTTCGGCCGCTGTTTTTCAGAAACGCGTCTTTTATCGGCATCCTGGAATGCGATGCGCGCAATATTCCTCAGATCGACTTTCTCGATCTCTGCCATGAGCGACAGAACGATTTTATCCTGCAGGTCAAAAAGTGCATCGACTGAACCGTCGACCTTCGTCGATTTTTCGGTCTTTCCGGTTTCAACGCTGATGAGTCGGGCGACAGCCCTGATTTTATCGCCGACGACCAGATAGCTGCCGGTCAGGATTATGTTCGCGCCGATGATTTTCCCCACCCTGGCAACGGTTTCGTCGCTGATGAGCCCGCTCTGGCCCAGCGTAATTTCTTTGAGCACCTTTGCCCTGTCGTTGTCGGAAACAATATTGATATCTTTGATGCGTGCCAGATCGTTGATCACCGTGTCGGTCATGCCGGCGGAAATCCAGGAGAATTTAGCATTCCCCGTATTCTGGAATGGACTAACTAATATCGTCACATTTGCCGCGTAAAGCGGCAGGGCTGAATACAGCAAGGCAATGGCTAAGTAACGCATGAATATTTCCTCTCCGCTGAACCGGGTGCAGTGGACGGCAAAACACTAAAAAAGGGATACCCTTGCGGAATATCCCTCGTACCGATTCTGCCGCGCCGCGGCAGGGCGGCCGCAGTCAGGGTTTATTTGTTGTCCGTACCCCAGACTTCTTTCACCACCGGTGATTTGCCGCTGTCTGATTTCATGCCACTGGCCATGATCAGTGTGCCGGCGGCCAGTGACACAGCCACCAGAGCTGCAATAACTACTTTTTTCGTCATATTTCCCCCCCTCTTAAGACTGAACCTTGCTGACCCGGTATCCCTGCGCTGTCAAGGCGAAAGGCAGGGTTGTCAGAATTTTTCCTGTTTACCTTCAGACTCGTGCAAGCGCCTGCTCCAGGTCGGCGAGGAGATCCTCGGTGTCTTCAAGCCCGACAGAAAGACGAATCAGATTGTCAAAAATGCCCTCTTTCAACCGCGCCACGGCATCCATGTCATAGTAGCTCATCACCGAAGGCTGGTGGATCAATGACTCAACGCCGCCGAGTGAGGCGCCGAGAGTAGGCAGGCGCAGTGCTTCGATGAGTGCCGTTGAGGCCTTGAGACCGGCTGCCTGAGAACTATCAGATCCTTTCACCTGAAATGAGACGATGCCGCCGCCGCCGACGAGATACTGTTTTGCGAGCGCGTGCTGCGGGTGGGAGGCGAGCAGCGGATACCAGACGCGCTCGATCTTAGGGTGTTTCTCCAGAAACTCGGCGATGGCGAGCGAAGAGCGGTTATGCTCTTTCATACGCACGGCAAAAGTTTTGATGCCGCGCGAAATGAGATAGCAGAGGTGTGGATCCGGATTGCTGCCGAGAAGATTGCGCACCGGTTTGACTTTTTCGATGAGTTCTTTGGAGCCCAAAACCGCACCTGCGATCGCATCGTTGTGCCCGTTGAGATATTTGGTGAGCGAATGCGTGACGAGGTCGATGCCATATTTCAGCGGATTGACATTGTAGGGCGAGGCAAAGGTCGCATCGACGATCGCCACGATACCCTTGCTCTTCGCAAATTTCGCGAGTGCAGCGAGGTCGATCAGTTTCAGATACGGATTCGTCGGAAATTCGAGAAAGATCACTTTGGTTTTCGCGTTGCACGCGGTCTGTATGCTTTCGAGCGAAATATCGGCATAGCTCACGGCAAAACCGAACCGCGCGAGGTGCTGGTCGAACATCTTGAATGTGCCGCGGTAGCCTTCGCGCAGCGAAACCAAATGATCGCCCGACTGCATGTTGCCGCAGATCGCGGTCGCGATCGCATTCATGCCGCTCGAAGTCACGATTGCGTCTTCGGCATGGTCGAGTGACGCGAGCGTCCCTTCGAGCGCGCGCTGCGTCGGTGTGCCATAGCGGGCATATTCTGCGAGGCGGTCAGAGCGTTTCTGGTAGAACGCCCACAGGCCTTCGACTTCGTCGAAGCCATAGCTCGCGGTCTGGTAGATCGGTGTGATCAGCGGTTTGTGCGGATCGCCGCTGTTGTCGTGCCCCGCATGGATTGCGCGGGTGGACACACCCGATTGTGGTAAGATATTTTTTCGGTCTTTTTGCATGCTCATTTTCCGGTTTGTTTGTCGAGAAAGCGCGCGACTGCGTCTTTGACCGCACCGAGCGATGCCGCGAGGTCGACCGGCGTATTTTTGAGTTCGCTCTGCGCCGCAGCCGAATGGTAGTTGATTTTGAAATCGGCAAATTTGAGACCATGCGCGGTCGAAATCACTGCCACCGAGTCATTGGCTTTAATCACACCCTGTTGCTTCAGTTTTTTAAATGCGGCCAGCGCCACACCGGTGTGCGGATCGACCAAAAGACCCGCGCGGTCACCCCGGGCAGCGGCGTCGGCGAGCTCTGCTTCTGAAGCCTGTTCGACCACACCGCCAAATTCTTTGAGCGTTGTGATGGCTTTTTTCACCGACACCGGGTTGCCGATGCGGATTGCAGACGCGGCAGTTTCTTTCGCCGTGATTGCGGCAAATTCCGCGAAGTTCCTCTTATATGACAGGTAGAGCGGGTTGGCCGCCTCGGCCTGTGCCACCGCTATGCGTGGCAGCGAATTCACGAGGCCAAGCTCGTAGAGCATTTTGAGGCCGGCACCCAGCGCCGAGACATTACCCAAATTGCCGCCGGGAATGATGAACCAGTCGGGCAGAGTCCAGCCGAGTTGCTGCGCAACTTCGATGCCGACTGTCTTTTGCCCTTCGATGCGCAGGCTGTTCATCGAGTTGGCGAGATAGATGTCTTTCTCCTGTGTCAGCTGCTGCACAATTTCCATGCAGCCGTCGAAGTCGGTGTCGAGTGCGAGCACCAGAGAGCCATTGGCGATCGGCTGCATGAGTTGTGCGAGTGAGATCTTATTTTTCGGCAAAAGGATCACACTGAGAATACCGGCGTATGCAGCGTAAGCCGCGAGCGCCGCCGAAGTGTCACCGGTTGAGGCGCAGGCGATCGCGCGTATCGGCGCGCCTTTTTTGATCATGTGGTTCACCTGCGACACGAGCACCGTCATGCCGAGGTCTTTGAACGAACCCGTGTGGCTGTTGCCGCAGAGTTTCACATAGAGTTCTTTGTGGTCAAAGAGCCGCGAGAGTTCATTGCCTGAGAACAGCGGCGTCGCACCTTCGCCGAGAGTGACAATGTCGTCGACAGGCAGGTCAGGCAGCACCCACTCGCGCTTGCCCCAGATACCGGATGCATCCGCCTTATTCTGCGAACGCCAGCGCTTTTCGAACAGGTCGCGCCACGCCTGCGCCGAAGTTTTTTTGAGTTCGGTTATGTCATGGCGCACTTCGAGCAAATCACCCGTTTCGGGACAGCGGTAGACGATCTCGCCCAGCGAATACGGTTTGGTATTGGCGGGGTTGATGCTCTGGAACCAGGCGTGTTTTTGCGGTGCGGACACGTGCTCGACTTTGCCTCTCCAACACGCGGTAAACTATAAACGCACGCCTTGTCGGCGATGCGCTGGGGGAACGCACGAAGCTGTTCAAAACGCGTAGCGTTTTGAACAGCTTCGTGCGTTTATTCACGGCATCGAAAAGACCTGTGCGGCGCAAGCGCGCACGACAGACTTGGCCGTGCAAAACAAATGGGCGCTGCCGTTCGCAATACTGGCGGGGATATTTATTGTTTCGATCCGCTTCACACCGTATCCGCTGAGTTATGCCGTCAAGGTCCTGCCAATACTGTTGTTGCTCGTGATTGCGGTGCGAGCACCGGCTTTCCGTGGCCGGTTACCGCTGATTGCCGCGATCTTCTTCTCTGGCTGTGGCGATGTGATTCTGGATCTCGGTTTCAAAGGTGCTTTTATCGCCGGCTTGGCGAGCTTTCTCACGGCACACATTTTCTACGTGGGTGTCTTTGCGCTGCATTTTCAGCTGCAGAAGAGATTGCTGGCGGTGAATCTCGCAGGCATTGTGCTGCCCGCGGCGATGGCGGTTTTTTTGTGGCCACACCTCGGTGAGTTGAAACTGCCGGTGGCGGTCTATGTCACGGCGATTGCGAGCATGTTTCTCTCCTCAGTCAACCGTAGCCAGGTCAACACCTCGCTCATTTTTGGTGCGATGTTCTTCGTGATCTCTGACAGCGTGCTGGCGCTCAATAAGTTTTATGCGCCGATTCCCGCGGCGCGCTATGCCATCATGGCGACATATTATCTCGCGCAGTACCTGATTGTGACCGGGTTCATCGACGAGCAGAGCGAAGGGTAAGTTTTCCGATTTTCACGCTGTATATGCGATAAATACGCACCCGTGCTACAGCTCTTACTGACACCACTGCAGAAATACGTCTCGTGGTTCAGGATATTCAACTATACCTCGTTTCGCCTGGTGGCTGCCGCGATCACCGCGCTGCTTTTGGCGTATCTCTTCGGGCCGCGGTTCGTGCGCTTTCTGCGCAAGCTCAAATACGGCGAATCGGTAAGATCAGACGGCCCCGAATCACACCAGAGCAAAGCCGGTACCCCGACGATGGGCGGCCTCTTGATCATGGCGAGCATGAGCGTTTCGGTTTTGCTGTGGTGCAATCTCAGCAACCTGTACGTGATGGTACTCTGGCTCTGTACGTTGGCCTTAAGCGCGGTCGGCTTTATCGACGACTACAGCAAGTCGGTACTCAAAATCAGCGGCGGCATGCGCGCGCGCACGAAATTTTTCTGGCAGATCGTGATTGGTCTCGCCTTTGCGCTGCTGGTGTTTTTTTTTCCATATGCACCCAAAGGTGCGACCGAACAGGCGACTAGCCTGTTCGTGCCTTTCATGAAGAACCCGCTGATGAATATGGGCATTTTCGCGGTGCTTTTCTGGCTGTTTGTTGTCGTGGGCACCAGCAACGCGGTTAACCTCACCGACGGCCTCGACGGTCTTGCTGCGGGAATTTCTGTCATTGTGATTGCGACGCTGGCTGTGCTCGCGTATCTCACGGGCCTCGAAGAGGTCACGCGCTATCTTCTGCTGGTGCACGTGCCCGAAGCGAATGAGATTTCGGTATTTCTCGCGGCGCTGGGCGGCGCCTGTGTCGGCTTTTTGTGGTACAACGCGCACCCGGCCGAAGTTTTCATGGGCGCCACGGGTTCGCG
>CAYHJO010000175.1:0-9632 GCA_964356715.1 uncultured Turneriella sp.
AGCGATTGTCGACTTCGCCGAATTTGGCGACGCGAGGCAAGGAGGCCGGGGGCTGGGAGCTGGCACGGATGCCATCGGCGCGACAGCGCGCGGCGGCATCAAATACCGCTACGCGGCGATGACCGACGGCAAGGTGAAGACTTTTCAGAAGTTCTTTGCCGAGAGCGACGACGTCGCATTGCTCACCAAATTTTTGCAGATCGTCTTCACCAAACAGCTGGGTAAGTTTTACGAAGCCGCCGTGCAGGAATCATTGAACCTGCTCGATTATTACGATTTTAAACCAAAATACGCCGATTCGGTAAAGCGCAAGGCCGCCGAACTAGCGACGCCGACCTCCGATGGGCGGCTGCTGATCATTCCGGATCTGATCGTCGAAGATGTCGCGCAGTTCTATGCGCATGATCTGCAGACGCTGCGCGAGACGGTGGCTGTGCCGCGTTATGTTTCATGGCTGCACGGTGACCTGAACGGGGCCAATATCATGATCGATGAGGCACATAATGTGTGGCTCATCGATTTCTTCCATACACACCGTGGCCACGCGATTAAAGATTTTGTGAAGCTCGAGAACGATATTCTGTTCATCTTCACTAAGATCGAGAATGAACAGGATCTGCACCTGGCCAGCAAGGCGACAGACTGGCTGTATGCAATTCATGATCTCGCACTGCCTTTGGGCGAAATGCCGGCAGAGCTCGCGGCAGATAGCCGTTTCAAAAAATCTTTGACTGTGATTTCTTACATCCGCAGTCTTTATAAAGACATACTTGATCTCGACCGCGATACGTACCAGTTTTTTGTCGCCGCGGCGCGTTACGCGATGCATACGCTGTCTTTCGACGAGTGCAATCTGTGGCAGCGCAAATGGGCGCTCTATGCGGGCGCGCAGGCGCTCGGCCGCATTCGCGAGTCGCTGACGCAGTCGGCGCGTCTGCGCATCGATTTTATGACCACTGAGGGCAGAGCCTGTACTCCGGGATTATCGGTCGGCGGAAAAAACGGCATCGTGCCGTCCGCCGACCAAGAGGCATCGTGCCTCATTGGCATGACCATTCTGCCCGGCCGCAAAGATCGTGGGCGCGACCTCGCAGCAGATATCGCCGAACTCAAAAAGGCAAATATTTCGGCGATCGTGACGCTAATCAGCAATGCGGAGTTTTCCGCTTACGGCGTTGGCGATCTGTTGCAGAAGTACCGCGATGCAGGTTTTGCCGTGTTCCATTCGCCGGTGAAAGACCAGGGCGTCCCGACTGCGGAGCAGGCAGAGCAGATGCTGGCCTTCATGAAAGAAAAGATGGATCAAAAACGGAGAGTGGTGCTACACTGTGTCGGCGGCCTCGGGCGCACGGGTCTCGCGGCAGCTCTGTATCTGCGCCGGTTTGCAGGGCTTGCGGGCGACCAGGCTATACAGAGTGTGCGCGCGGTGCGCTCGCCGCGCGCGATCGAGAATACCGATCAGGAAAATTTTGTGCGGCAGTTCTGAATTCGTGCTGCATCGGTGTGTGGGTTAAAGCCTGTACGCTGACTGCGGCCGAGATTGGGTGGCAGATATGAAAAAGCCCCCGCTGAGCTACGTTGCAATGAGTTTCCTTATGTTGGTGTCATGCTCGCGATCAAAGACGGCAGAGGCTAATCCGTACGCCGGTTATCTGACACAGACCAATGAACTCGGCGGCCAAACTTATACCGTACTATGCAATAACGGTACCGCGCACAGAATCATTATGCCGGCACCGGGCCAGCCCAAAGACGATGCAGCCTGTACTGTACCAATTTCCATTGGTCATTGGCAGCAAACAGACAATGCGATCAGAGTTTCGGCAGTGCTCGCGTGTGCGGCGCGCGGTCAGGTTCTGAGCGGGCAGGCTTCGGGCGGAATTCCATCATGCACACAGAGTTTCGGCGCAGTGCAATGCGAGAAGCGCGTGCAGGAATATGCGGTGCAGGTGAGCGACATTACCGAAGGCAGCGCGATGCATGAGCGCCTGCCCGATCAGCATAAGCAGAAGAATGTGCACCGTGCTTTTTTCGCCGCGCAACCGGCGGAATGCGACCCGGAATGGCGGCCACGCAATGCCGCGGCGCTCATGGTTTACCTGAAGCGCGAAGTGCATCACTAGTTAGCATTGCATAACTTAGGGTTCCGTTTGCGCCTTGTCGCGCGGGGAGGCATCGCGAACATTACCCTAAATGCCGAAGCGTTATAAGGTACCCAAGGGGTACCCCGGTTATTATCCGCCGCCGCCGCACATTGACCTTGCCGAACGCAGCAAGGCGATTCTCGAACTCAAAGCGCCCGACCCCGAGCGCGAACCACTCAGCTTCAAGAAGCGTATTGGCCTGTTCCTCGGCTCTTACATCCTCAAATATTACATACAACTCGCGTACCGCACTTCAAAAGTGCTGGCCTTCGACGTGCATCCCGATACCGAGAAGCTGATCGCCGACCCGAAAGGCCAGTTCATCATCGCGATCTGGCATAACCGGCTGATGCTCTCGGTCTACAGCCTCGCAGATAACGTTGCGGGGCGGGGGCATGATGTTTTGGCGATCATTTCACAGTCGTCGGATGGAGAACTCATCGCGCGCGCGACGAAGATGTGGGGCGCCTACACCGCGCGCGGCTCGTCGTCGCGCGGCGGCACCGCGGCGCTGAAAAAAATTCTCAAATACACGAAGTTGCACTTCCATCCGCTGATCACACCCGACGGCCCGCGCGGGCCCGTCTATGTCGTCAAAGAAGGGTTGCCCGCGATGGCGCGGCTGACCAACTTACCAATCGTGCCGATCTGCTATGCCGCGCAGAAGAAGCGCATAATGCGCTCGTGGGATAAATTCATCGTGCCCAAATTGTTCAGTAAAACTGTGCTTTCCTATGGCGCGCCGATCTATCTCGATCGCAACCAGCCGATTGAAGAGGCGTGTGCCTACCTGCAAAAGATCATGATGGAGCAGGTCGAAACAGTCGAAAAACGACTCGCAAGCCTTCTTTAGAGATGTGATTGCACCGCCGCATCGCCGGGCAGGTCGTGTTCGTTACCAATTTTCTTCTGTCCGGCGAACAATACCAGTAATGCGACCCAGGTTGTCGCGGTCAGCAAGCCCACTATCGGCAACAGATTTCCCGGCGCGAAAAATCCCACGCCGGCTGATGCCATTGCCGAAACGCCCAGTTGTGTGAAGCCCAGAAGCGCCGATGCGCTGCCGACATTGCGCGTGAACGGCGCGAGCGCAAGCGCTGTCGCGTTGGGGTTAGTGAGCCCGATGCAGGCGAGGCATCCAAAGAAGAAAACAAAGGTCGCGTAGAGATTGAGCCAGCCAATGAGGGCGGTAAGCAGAAACGCACTGCTTATTGTAACCTGTGTGAAAATCGCGGCTCTGAACACCGCGCGTGAACCGAACTGGCGCGTCAGTGGAATGCTGAGTTGGCTGCTGGTGATGAATGAAACCGACAGCAACGCGAAGATCCCACCATAAACTGTCGCGGTCATGCCGAAATGCTCCATAAAAACAGCGGGTGAAGCGGCCACGTAGACAAACAGCGTCGCAAAAGAAAAGGCGCCAGAAAAAGCATAGGTGCTGAATTGTGGCACGATCAGAATTTTACCGAATGTGGTAAAGATCGGCCGCAGATGCAGCGACACTTCTGTGTCGGCGCTCCGGCCGGCTGGAAGGTAAAACCACACCATCAGCAGAATCGCAGCGGCAATCAGCGCCAGCGCGATAAATACCGCCGCTGATCCCCATGCCAAGGTGAGAAATCCACCGATCGTCGGGGCGAGCAGCGGCGACACGCCCAAAATCAGCACCAGCAACGAAAAGATGCGCGCACCTTCTTCTGCCGGAAACAGGTCGCGCACCAGCGCCACCGCGGCGACCCAGGCGACCGAACCGCCGAGCGCCTGTATCGTGCGAAAGGCAATCAGTTGTTCAATACTCTGTGCCGCAATGCAGGTCAGGCTCGCCGCGATAAAAATCAACAGCCCCGCATAGAGCGGCAATTTTCGGCCAAAACGATCGAGTAGCGGGCCATACAGAATCTGCCCCACGGCCATGCCGATAAAATAACTCGAAACCGTGAGCGAAACCTGCGCAGTCGTTGTGCTGAATTGTTTTGCGAGTTCAGAAAACGCCGGCAGATAGAGGTCGATCGCAAATGGACTCACCGTCGCGAGCGCGCCAAGTATCCAGATGACGAGGGTTTTATTCGCCCTCATGGCTTGCGGCATGGACGGCCTCCTGCCGGCCGCAAGCCCCGATGCATCCTGCATCACGGCTCATCGGTCGGCGCCAAAGATGGCCTCCTGCCAGGCTCCGCCCCAGAGCCCTCATGGCTCGTCGCCCACCACATGGCAGTTGCGGCAGCGGGCTTCGTAGATGTTTTCTGGGAACTCCAGTTTCTTCTCGGCAAACAACTTGTTCTGCGCGATCTCCTGCGAGGTGCCAACTGTCACTACCTCTGTATAATACGAGGCCGGTTTGTATTGCGGCTCGCCGTTCTCGCTCACCGAATGCAGCGTCAGCTTTTGGCTGTGGTGCGCATCTTGCCCGCAAACCACGCAAATCGCCGCGAGTTTCAGCGACTCGTGTGCGATTGCGAGATAGTCTCCCACGTTACGCGCACGAGGCAAGGAGGCCGGGGGTTGGGCGCTGCCATGGATGGCATCGTTGCGCCAGCCGGAGCCCGAAATCGGAAAAGGCAGCTTGCGATAGTCCTGGTCGAGCAGCGAGAGTATGAGATCTTTGCCCTGCTTCGACAATTTGCGCATCACATCGAGCAGGTAATCGTCGAGAAACTGTGCTTCTTCTATTGCCACAAGATCGGTATCGGCTTCGACGAGCGGCAGAATGTCGCGTGCATGCGAGACTACATGCGCCGATTCACCCACCTGCACGCTCTCTTCCCCTGCATGCGCGAGAAAGTGCGGCAGCACCTGCGTCGCGTGGTAGCGGTTGTCGATCGCGGGCTTGAACAGCTGTACGCGCCTGCGGCCGATTTTTGCCCGACGCACGCGGCGCAGCAGTTCTTCGGTTTTACCCGAGAACATTGGTCCATGGATCACGGTAATTTTGCCGACGGGCTTTGGTAAGGTGGATGTCGGTTGCATGGCGATCAGTTTCCGTAAAACCAGGTGCCCACTTCTTCGCCGGCGACAATTCTCCTGACAATGCGGATATCTTTTCCCGAAGCGATGTTCATGATCTGACCGGCTTTGAGTATTTTTTCGCCCGCCTGCAGCTTGGTAATCATGCCGCCGGTGCCGCCTTCGGCAGCGTTGCCGGCATATTTTTTCACCTCGGGTGTGACACGCGGAATATGCCGCATGAGTTCTTCGCCTCGGTAGAATCCGTCGATCGTGGTGAGTAGAATTAGCAGCGATTTGGGAAACAGCAACGCAATGTCGGCCGAAAGATTATCGTTATCACCGACCTTGATCTCTTCATTGGCGATGGTGTCGTTCTCGTTGATCACCGGCACCGCACCCAAGTCGAGCAATTGCGCGAGCGTCGCCTTGAGGTTCTGCAGGTGCAGCTTGTTTTCGAAGTCGGTGCGCGTGAGCAGCACCTGCGCTGCCGCGATTTTGTTCTTCGCAAAGCTGGTGCGGTAGGTATCGATCAAGAGGCTTTGCCCGAGCGACGCCAGTGCCTGCTTTTCGCTCACCGATGCCTTGGGCAGTGCGAGCTTGTTGCGCTCCTTGAGTATTGCGCGGCCAAAACCCACGGCACCGCTCGACACAATGATGACTTTTTTTCCCTGCTTCTGCAGCCAAAGGCATTCTTTCGCGATAGCGCTGAAATAGCTCTGGCTGCGCTTTTCGATGTGTTCGGTCAGAACACCGGTGCCGAATTTCAGAATGACGTGCGTGGCTTTTTTGAGGATATCTGATCGTTGCATGCTGTTATACGCGGTGAACCTGTGCGTTCACGAGATTTCGGGCCGCTTTGTCATACGCTAACAGGCCTTCAATACTTGTGAAATCCCACTCATCGTATTTTGCTGACAGCGCGCGTTCGATCAGCGAGGCAATTTCACCGAAGCGGATCTCATCGGCGAGAAACGCCGCCACCGCTGCCTCGTTTGCGGCATTGTACACCGCGGGGTGATAGGTGCCGAGTTCGCCGGCATGGCGGCCGAGCGCATACGAGCGAAACTTGTTCTCATCGACGGGAAAAAATTCGAGCGCAGGGTACGATGCAACAGCGCGATCGGGAACACAGGCCTTTGAAGGTTCAGGATAATACATCGCATAGGCAATCGGGTAGCGCATATCGGGCTGGCTGACATGCTGCGCCACAGTGCCGTCGCTGAACTGCACGATCGCATGCACATAACTCTGCGGATGTATCACCGCCTGAATTTGTTCGTACGGCAGATTAAACAGATGGTGCGCTTCGATAATTTCGAGTGCCTTGTTCGTGAGCCCCGCCGAATCGACGGTAATCTTCTGCCCCATCACCCAGGTGGGATGCTTAAGTACCAGCGATTTGGGTGCGTTGTCAAACTGGTCGCCCTGTACATTGAGCAGCGGCCCGCCGCTGGCAGTGAGGTAAACTTTTGCAAGGTGCTGCTGCGCAGCACCTTGCAAAAGTCTGAAAACACTCGAATGTTCTGAATCGACCGGCAGCATCGTCGCGCCTTTGTCGCGAGCGACCTGCATGACCAGGTCACCGGCAATGACGAGACTCTCTTTGTTCGCAAGCAGAATGGTTTCGCCGCGCTTTGCGGCTTCGAGGGTGGTGAAAACACCCGCGGCACCCACGATCGCAATGATGATAAAGTCGTGCGGCTGATCGAGCAGTTTCAGTGTCTGCGCTTCGGCATCGGGCGCCAGGGTCGAGAAAGCGTTTTTGACCTTGAACTCGTTCCGGATAGCGCACGCTTTTGTTTCGTTGTTGTGCCAGGTTAAACCGACGAGTTCGAAGTCGTCGGCGTGCTGCCGCAGCACATCAAGCGTCGAATCGCCAATCGAACCGGTTGCGCCGAATAATATGAACCTGCGTTTCATGGCATGTGCTTCTGGTCAACTCCTGGTGGTTCGACTCCGCTCACCAACCGGGGCATTCGCGTACCCTGAGCGGAGTCGAAGGGTACGAAAGGACGACCATTACAGGTGACGGATTTCCTGCACTACATAAAAGTAATAATACGCCGCAGGAATCGTAATCAGCATCGCGTCGAGCAGGTCGAGAATGCCGCCGTGCCCGGGAATCAGCTGGCCCGAATCTTTGATGCCGGCGTCGCGTTTGATGAGCGACTCTGACAGGTCGCCCAGAATCGACGCGAGATAGATGATAAATCCGAACAGCGCGATTTCAGCGTAGCTGTACGCCGGCACATGGAAGTTGCTGCGTGCGACATAATAAAACAGCATTACCAGGCCGATCTGCATGAAGCCGCCGAGGATATAGCCTTCGTACGACTTGTTGGGGCTGACGGCAAAGCCGACTTTATGGCGACCGAAGGCTTTACCCATGAAATAGCCGCCGGTATCGGCCATTGCGGTCGCCCAGCAGACCATCCACACATAAAACAGCCCGTTATCGAGACTATACAGAAGAAACAGGTGCGAGAAGGTGAAGGGGATGTAGATTACCGACAACGCGTAAACCGCGAGTATAAAGAGAGAGTTTTCGACTTTATTTTTCAGCAGCTGTATTTTGAGCAGCGAGAACAGGAAAACAAATAATAATCCGCCTAGCAGCGCATAATTGACCTTGAGCAGATTCAGCGCCTTTTTGACGCCTTCGTGGTACAATGGCTGTCCAGGCACGTAATACTTTGCCTGCCAGGCGAGGTAGATGATGCCCAAAAGCAGAATCGTGCTGACCACGCCGAGAGTTGTGGGTACCGGAGATTTAATTTTGGCTTCAGCCAGCTTATAGAACTCCATGATTGCCAGCACGGCAAAGACGAGCGTAAAGGCAAACAGAGCGAACATATACATGCCCTGATAGCTGATGCTGAAAATAAACGCGCCTGCGATCAGAAGCCCGCTGACCAGCCGTTTTGGAGTTTCGCCCATGGGCGAGGGCGGGTTTTTCAGGCAGGTTGTCAATGAGAGACCACCTCACAGCACAACTTTTTTACCCACGCGCCAGACGGGCAAACGTTTGGCAAAAGCCGGGTGTTCGAACGAATCCTGTGCGGCTTTGAGTCCCGTTTGGGCCAACTCTTCTCTCACCCCCGGAAAATCGACGATCGGTGCCGTGCAGAGTATCTGTTGTCCCGGGCAATCGGTCTGCAGCTTGGCGGTCAGGTTGACGGTTCTGCCGAAGTAGTCGATGCCCGTATTAAAATTCACCGCCAGGCACCTGCCGGCATGCAGTGTGACGCGCAGGCTATGCGGACTGTTGTCAAAATGGGCAAGCATTTTCAGCGCCGCGCGCATACCGCTGAGCGGGTCGGCAAATACCAGCATCGCGCCGTCGCCGATGGTTTTGACAACCGCGCCCCCGGCGCGGCGCGCCTCATCGTAGATCGTGCGAAAATATTGACGCAGCGTGCCGAACGCCTGCGCATCTCCGGCTTCTTCATAAAACCGTGTAGAACCGACGAGATCGGTGAACATAATGGTCTGTTCACCCACGTCGAGCTGCAGCTGCGAGTTCAGGTGTTCTTCGCTGAACAGATCGCGAAACTCCTGCATGCGGAATACGCGTGCCGGAGTAAGGATGTCGTCTCCCCATGGCAGCGTCTCGTAGATCACCTGCACTCCGACGTCGGCGCGGTTATTGATTATCAGCGCGGCGGCTGAAGCATCGCCATTTGCCGGCGTGGTGTGCCAGTCAACGCGGCCGTTGGCATCGTACGGTCGGTATTGAATTGCCGTCTGGTAACGGACGCGCGTGGATTTTTCGTCCTGCGGCGGACTGATGGCGATGGATGCCGGTCCCGGTTCGACAAGCCGCTGCGCAAGAATATGCATCTTGAGCGATGGTTCCGCAGCGCAATACATGACCCGCGGCAGGTCGGCGATCTGGCCGTTGAGCCGAAAATTTACCTCAACGGAATTGCTGTCGCCGATTCTGAAGGTCAGATCGCAGACGTCGCAGCGGCTTTGTTCCGGAACATTGCCGAGAGATGCGACAGAATCACGCTGACCGCGGCAGTGCGGGCAAATGGTATTCCAGGTGAGCGTGAAAATTCCGGCGCGGGTGGCTCTGAGAAATAGCTGCAGCACGTCGTCTTCAGAGGCCTGCCAAACGCGCGCCAGCGCAATCGGCCTGATCTTTGCCAGCGCGTCGATTTCCGCATTGACGATAAAACTGCGCAGTTGCGTTTTTAATCCGGCATCGGTGCTCTTCGGCATCTGTGCAAGCAAGCGATCCAAAAGCTGCAGGCGGTCGGCGCCGAGCTGTATACGCGTGAGGTCAAAAACCGAGGCGACGGATTTCTGGCTTTTCACAGCCTCGGAAATTTTGGCGAACGCGACGCGGTATTTTTCTTCAAACGGTTTCATGAAACCGGGCACCAGTTTACGGGCGAGCGGGTGAGCCGAAATGCTGCCGATATAAACGGTCAGGGCGCAACCCGGCGCTGTCCGGCCGTCGGCCGGCGGAGTTTTTTCCGCGTAGAAAATCGTTTTGTTGTATTCAATGTAGCCCTTGGAATATTTTCGCATGCGGTG
>CAYHJO010000176.1:0-9544 GCA_964356715.1 uncultured Turneriella sp.
AATCTTCGAAAAGCATTCGCCCATCAAAGTGGTTTACAACGTGGCTCACCAAACCCTTTCAACGGGTCTAATAGTTTTGCTGATCGGTGCTTTTGGTACAGCGAGCCCAACAGATGTCCAAGGTATAGCGGTCTGTTTACTTTCAATCGTGCGGTAAGATAAGCAGGATTGAACCGCCATCACACCGTCGCCGGCCAGCGCCTGCGTCGGGCAGGCATCGACGCACAGCGTGCAGTTACCGCAGGTGGTCTCGATTTCTGCTGCCAGCTGCCCCAGCGGCGCAGGCTGTGCCTGCATGCTATTGCCCGGAAAAAAACGGCTGACACTTATTGTGCTGAGCGGCTCGGTGACAAGAAGCGAAGCCAGCAGGAAAAAGCTGCCATGCTGCGCGGAAATGAGCATGCCATTGCGGCCGATGCGCCCGAGTCCCGCGCGGCGCGCCCAGTAACGCTCAGGCAGCGGGGCTGAATCTGTGACCGCCCGCCCGGTCAGATTGCAGGCCGTGGCGATGCGCGTGAGTTTGGCACGCAATGTCTCATGATAATCACGCTGCCAGGCATATCGGGCGACCTTCCATGGCGCGGCGCGCAATTTAGATTCCACGGCGCGAAACCGGTAGGGATAGAGAAAGACCAGCAAAGTCTCTGCCCCAGCGCAGATACTGCGCAAATTTTCGCGTTCGGGGCGCGCAAGGTAGTGGAGATCGGCATGGCTGCCGGCCGCGATGAGGCGGCGGTAAAAGCCAATATACGCAGCGTCGGGATTTTCAACGGGCAAAGCCGCACCGTCGGTAAAACCCGCCTGCAGCGCCAGCTGCGCCACCTGCCGCAGCCGAATATCGTCGATGGAGCCCGGCACCTGCGGTTAGCTGCCGGCAGAGAGTCAGAGCGTCAGGCCATTAAAGAGTTGACGTGCAGACCATATTAGTAGATACATTTATCCTTTTATATGCTCTACAGCAGTGCCAGCAAATACGCGGTCCGGGCCCTGGCCTATATGGCTACCAAAGAAGACCAGCAGACTTTTACCGTGGAACAGATCGCCCGCGGCGCCAACGTCCCCAAGCCTTATCTGAGCAAAGTGCTCAAACAGCTGGTTTCGGGCAGAATCCTCAAATCCAACAAGGGCCCCGGCGGCGGATATAAATTCGCCAGAGATGTCCACGAAATCAACCTCTATGATATCAAGGTCGCCATCGACGGCATGACCGAATTTATCGAATGCTCGCTGGGTCTTGACAGCTGCAACGACGCGGCGCCCTGCCCGGCGCATTTCATCTGGAAAGATCTGCGCGCGGCAGCGACAAAATCGATGCAGGTAACGAGCCTGTACGCTGCTGGAAAAATCATCACCGAAAAAATGAACCACCCCGAGGCGAACAAGAAAGTCATGTACCGGCGCAGCAAAGGCAGCTGAGCCAAGGCCCGTTCAGCCGATTACAGTAACCATCTGAACGGCAGCAACAATCGCGCCCTGAAGCCACCCGCGGGCAGATCGTTCCCGGCGAGTCTACAGCCCGCCTTGAGTGTCGCATAATGCAGCGGTAAGGCCGTCTGCGACGAACGGAAAAACAGCAGCGTATCGAGATTCAAGACCATACTGCGGTAATCATAGTTGGCTGAGCCGGTGCCGGCCCAGCCATCGATCTGCATAAATTTCGTGTGCGAAAAACGGCGCTCGTTGCCCGCGCCGCGATAGAGCAAAATGCGCGCTCCGCGTTTCTGCAGGCGCCGCGCCAGATGGAACGAAACCGCGTCGATCCACGGCAGATCGGAGCTCTCCGAAAGTATGATCTCCACCTCAAGCCCTTCGCGCAATTTGCGCACGAGAATGCGCCAGAAAAAACCGTACGGTATGAAATAAGGCATCGCAATAACAATTTTGCGCCGCGCGCCGCGCAGCCTGCGTTTGAGCCAGCGCGACATCGAAAAAGAAAACGCGCGCCGCCCGTGCGCGACGATAACCTGATTGCGGCTGCGCAGCAGAAACCGCGCTGCCCATTTGCGGTGCCGTGCGCGGCGGGTAGCGTCGGCGTACTGGCGCTCGAGAAGGTCGATAACTTTTCTGTTTTCTGTGACCGCCATCATATCGAGCCAGCGCCGTTCGCCCGCATATTTGAGTGAGCATTGCCGCATGATATTGAAACCGCCCGTGTAAGCGATCGCGCGGTCGACCAGAAGAATCTTGCGGTGATTGCGGCGAATGAGGTAACGGAACCAGGCGAGCCGCAAGATGGCCAGACGGTGGTGCGTAAACACCTGCACGCCTGCGGCGGTGAGCCTTTCGATTACCGAAGCGGGTAACTCAAAGCTGCCGACCGCGTCGATCACCACCTCGACATGGACTCCCGACCTCGCTTTCTGTTTCAGAGCGCGTTCGAACAAACGGCCGATTTCGTCATCCTGCCAGATGTAGACCATGAGTTGCACGGCATGTTTCGCCGCATGAATGCGTCGGATCGCATGCGCATAAAAGGCATCACCTTCAGTCAAAATTTCTGCCGTGGCAGACATGGTTCATGTCCCGCAAAATCGACTGCGGCGACAAGGGTGTTATACATTTTATCAGCCGCAATCGGGCAGAATCCAGCCGGGCCGCAGCAGCAGAAGAAAACCGAGCGCAATGCCATAGATTGGCCCGGCTATGGTGAGAAATCCGCGCAGCTTCGGCCTCAAATAGACACCAAAAAGAGACGCCGCGAGCATCAGCGGAAACGTGCCGAGCCCGAAAAACAACATATAGAGCACGCCATCTTCAAGCGAGCCCGCGGCAATGCTGGCCATCAGCGCCATCGCCACCATACCGCAGGGTAAAAAACCATTTGCCACGCCGAGCAGCGTGAACCTGCCTGCCCCGGCCCGGCCGGCGGCGCGCGTCAGCGCATTGCGCAGCGCCGCCTGCGCACGCGCAAAAAAACGCACCTGCCACACGGGAGTCAATTGCAGCAGCGAGATAAGAATGAGCATGCTGCCCGCCACATACGACAGATACTTCTGCGCTCCCTTGAGGTTAGCTGCCGCACCGACCCCCCCGACGATTGCCCCCAGGAGAACATAAGTGAAAACCCTGCCGGTGTTATAGAAGATGCGCGCAGCAATGGCGGCTGCAACCCCGCGATCGCCCACCGGCAAAGCCAGCACCAGCGGACCACACATACCCAGGCAATGGCCACCGGAAAAAACACCCATGACCAGCGCGGTCAAAAACAAGCTCATTGTACGGTAGACTGCAAAAAGTACTTTTTCCCTTCGGCCTCGAAGGTAAACGAGACCTTCCACATGTGCGCGCTGTCGACACGGGCCGTTAAATCCTGCGTGTCACCGGTAAATTCAAGGGGTAGCGTAAAATCATGCGCCGGGTTGAGCGGCGAGTAGAACACGACGCTGCCTTTGATTTGTTTGCCTTTAAAATACGCGGGCAGAGAAACCCTGACTCCCTGCTCAGAACGCACAACCTGCGCTTTGCCGAGTTTAGCCAGCGCGTTTTCCTGATCGAGCCTTTCGGAGAAAACTTTGTCCCGGTAATAATAGTCCGGCGCGACAAGATCGACGCGTTCGGAAAACGCTTTCTTCACAAACATCAGCGTCATGCCCATAAACAAAACCAGCGCAATGACAATACCGAGCGGCCAGAGATAGTTACGCATGGCTCAGCTTCTGGGGGCTTCGACGACGAACACCGTTTTCTTTGTCCTCAGCCATTTCCCGTTTGACCAGATCTCCAGTTCAACGGGCATACTCGTTCCCTGAACGGATTCGGGCCGCAGCGCGATAAAAAAGCGCACTTCGGCGACTTTTTGCGGCCCGATCTCCTCAAGCCTGTCAATGAAGCGAATATCGCCCACCAATTGCCTGAGCCTGACCTCTGCCGTCTGTCGGTCGAAAGTCTTGTTGAAGATCTTCAGCGAATACAGATTTCCCATGCTGCCATCGGGAAATTTCTGCGCGAGCATGCCGGGTTGCCTCAGCAATACGGTTTCGATATTTTCGCGGCGCAGCAGCAGCGTAACAAAAACCGAGAGAACCGCGAGCCAAACGAGCAGATAACCCAGCGTGCGATATTTGAACAGAGCCTTGCGGCCGTCTTTCACCGTATTGTATGAGGTGTAGCGAATCAGCCCGTGCGGTTTGCGCACAGCGTCCATCATCTTGTTGCACGCGTCGATGCAGGCAGTGCACTGGATGCACTCGAGCTGAATGCCGTTGCGGATGTCGATGCCCGAGGGACAGACAACAACGCATGCGCCGCAGTCGATACAATCTCCAAAATCGTTATCAACGCCACCCGTAACGATCTGGCCAACCGGCCCCGCCAGCCCCAATCCCATTTTCTTTCGGTTGCCGATGGAAGCGCGCTTTTCGCCGCGCTTAAAATCGTATGTCACGCTGATGGTGTCGTTGTCGACCAGCGCCGACTGAAAGCGACCGTACGGGCAGGCAAAATGGCAAACCTGTTCGCGGAAGCGCGCAAAGACCAGGAAGAACACAATAGTAAAGAGATTGATGGCAACAAAGCCGCCGATGTGCATGCTGATGGGGTCGGTGGCAATTTTGAACAATTCGTGGGTACCGATGATGTACGCGAGAAAGGTATTGGCGACCGCAAAAGACAGAATATAAAAAACCGCGATTTTGCCGCCCTTCCTGGCTATTTTGCCCGCTGTCCAGGGCGCCTGCGCAAGTTGTTTCTGTTGCTGAAAATCGCCTTCGATGAGGTATTCGATCTTACGAAACAGAAATTCCATAAAAACGGTCTGCGGACAGGTCCAGCCGCACCAGATGCGCCCCAGAACGGATGTAAAAAGGACAATCGTGAGAATCATCGTCAGCAATGCCAGCACGACAAGGTAGAAATCCTGCGGCCAGAAAACAAAGCCGAACAATATGAATTTGCGCTCGAGCACGTTGAGCAACAGAAGCGGCTGTTCGTGAATTCGCACATGCGGGCCCGCGAACATCAATGCCAGCAGCACGTAGCTGACAAGACTGCGCCAGTTATGAAACCTGCCCTTGGGCTTCTTGGCATAAACCCAGGCGCGTTTGCCCTGAGCGTTGATCGTACCGATATGATCGCGGTATTCTTCGGTATCTTTTTCCGCTTTGATCAGAGGATCGGATGCAGTGTACATTTTTACTCCTAAAAGAAAGACCCCGCAACGTGAGCAATTGCTCGCATTGCGGGACAAGACTTATTTAGCTGTGCATTTCTTTTCGCGTTCTGCGTCGATGGCTTTCGCCCCCGCCGGCGCAGAGCCGCGCTTCGAAAAGAGGTAGCTGACGAGCTGCTGCAGCTCTGTTTCCTGCAGCGGCTTGCCGTTACCGAAAGGCATCATACCTTTCTGCTGAAATCCTTTTCTCACATTATCCACGACTGTCTTGAAATCGCAGCCATGAATCCAGAAATCGTCTGTCAGGTTCGGCCCCACGAGGCCGCCGAGCGTCGGGCTGTGGCAGGCAGCACAGGTCTGCGCCGCATAGAGCTTCTCACCCGCCGCGAGCGATGCTGCGTCGGTGAGAACCTTGAGTCCGGCATCGGTCACAGGTGCCGCAGCGGCACCCGGCTTCTGCGGCGTACCCGCCATTTCCATCTGGTATTCTTTTTCCGAGGACGGACCGCCAGCCATATGGTAGTAAACCATATAGGCGATGCCGAAGACTATCGTGAAGTAGAATCCCAGCACCCACCAGCGTGGCATGTGGTTATCGAGCTCACGGATACCGTCGTATTCGTGGTCTAAGAGTTTATCTTTTTCATCATTTTTATTTGCCATGGCTTATCTCCTTTTCCAGTGGCAGGTGCGCCATTTGTTCGTATCTCGCCTTGTTACCCCGCAGCACGAGGAACAACATCACGGTGAAGATGGTGAAGAAGATCACCAGCGTCATCACCGGATAGATCGAGATGTTGCCGATATCGCTCAGTGTTTTGGATATCATATGATCCTCACTTTGCCCCGCCGGCAACGGGTTTGTCAGCTTTGATGTCCGTACCGAGGCGTTGCAGGTATGCAATCACCGCGACGATCTCACGGTCGGCCTGAATGGCCATGCCGTCTCTTTTCAGCGCGTCGGCGATCATCACAGATTGTACATTGAGATCGGTCAGCGCTTTTTTATCATAGAACGGCGGGTAATCCACACCGATCGTGGTGAGCGCCTTCACCTTTTTCGTCGTCAGACTCGTGTCGAGCTGATTGTCGAACAGCCATGGGTACGCAGGCATGATTGAACCCGGCGATGTGATACGCGGATCTTTCATGTGCTGGTAATGCCACGCGTGGTTGTATTTGCCGCCCACACGGTGCAGGTCTGGCCCGGTACGCTTAGACCCCCACAGGAACGGGTGATCGTAAACGAACTCGCCGGCCTTCGAATATTCACCGTAACGCTCTGTCTCTGAACGGAAAGGACGGATCATCTGCGAATGGCAGGTATTGCAGCCTTCGCGGATGTAGATATCACGGCCTTCGAGTTCGAGCGGCGAATACGGTTTCACACTCGCGATCGTCGGAATATTCGAACGCACCATAGCGATCGGCACAAATTCGATGATACCACCGACGAGCACCGCGGCCAGCGTGAGACCGGTAAAAACCAGCGGCTTGCGCTCGAGAATACGGTGGCGGAAACCCTTTTGAGTATCGTGAACCTGCTGGTCTGCGAGCGCCGGCGCACTTGCCTGTTCACCCGGAATAAACTGACCCGCGCGGATCGTTCTGACCATGTTGTATGCCATCACGAGGAAGCCCGTCAGGTACATTGCACCGCCCACCGAACGCATCACGTACATCGGAATGATCTGCGTGACGGTATCGAGAAAGTTAGGATAGAGCAGCGTACCCTGCGCTGTGAACTGTTTCCACATCAGACTCTGTGTAATACCGCCCCAGTAGAGGGGAATCGCATAGAACACAATACCGATCGTGCTGATCCAGAAGTGGAAATTCGCCAGCTTCATGCTGTGCAGGGGACGCCCATACATGCGTGGAATGATGTAGTACAGCATAGAAGCCGCAATACCGCCGTTCCAGGCAAGCGCACCGAGATGCACGTGACCGATAATATAGTCAGTATAGTGAGTCAGCGCGTTGACGTTCTTGAGAGACATCATCGGGCCTTCGAAAGTCGACATACCGTAAGCGGTTACGCCAACGACCATGAACTTCAGAACCGGATCCTGGCGCACACGGTCCTACGCACCGCGCAGGGTCAGCAGACCGTTGATCATACCACCCCACGACGGAGCGATCAGCATAACCGAGAATGCAGTACCGAGCGATTGTGCCCAGTCTGGCAAAGATGTGTAGAGCAGATGGTGAGGACCGGCCCAGATGTAGATAAACACGAGTGCCCAGAAGTGGACAATCGAAAGTTTATACGAATAGACAGGCCGGTTCGAAGCTTTCGGAATAAAGTAGTACATTATCCCCAGGAACGGCGTCGTAAGGAAGAACGCCACAGCGTTATGACCATACCACCACTGTACCAGAGCATCCTGCACACCTGCGTAAACCGAGTAGCTTTTCAGAAACGAAACCGGAATCGCCAGGGAGTTACCGATATGCAGCATCGCCACCGTGACGAAAGTCGCGATGTAAAACCAGATTGCCACATAGAGGTGCTTTTCCCTGCGGTTCAGAATCGTCATCAGCATGTTGAGACCGAAAGTCACCCAAATCACCGCAATGGCGATGTCGATGGGCCATTCGAGCTCCGCATATTCTTTACTGGTGGTTATACCGAACGGCAGCGTCAGCGCCGCAGAAACGATGATCAGTTGCCAGCCCCAGAAGTTGATATTGGAAAGCAGATCGGAATACATCCTCGTTTTCAGCAAACGCTGCAACGAATAGTAAACCCCCATAAAAATCGCATTGCCCGCAAACGCGAAAATTACCGCGTTGGTGTGCAACGGACGCAATCTCCCGTACGATAAGAACGAGAAATGCCCCAAAAGGTCGGGAACGTAGAGCAGTAATGCTATTACGATTCCCACCAGCATGCCGACAATTCCCCAGATAATCGTCGCAATCGCAAAATTGCGGACTATCCGGTTGTCGTATTCAAACGTCTCAACTGCCATAGTGTGCTCCTTGAATATTTGCCTTTGCCTGCCCGGTTTCACCGGTTGGTGCCGGGCCGGCATCGGACTTTTTTGTGTGATCAGTATTTGTTATAAGTACTTTGGTTTTTGGCTTCCGCAGATCATAATCGTCGAAAAGCATGCGCATCGCCGGGGTCTCAGAATCTTCAAACTGCCCGCGGCTGTGCGCAAAGAAAAAGGCCGCGAGAAAACCGACACCCAGCAGCAGGCTGAAGATCAGCAGCACGTACAGAGCTTCCATCAGGTGATTCTCCTCACGCGCGCACCGATGCGCGCTGATAAAAAAGCCAGTGCGATGACGCTGAGCGAACTGAGCGGCATGAGTATCGCACAGAACAGCGGCGTGAGATCCCCCGCGATGGCGACGCTCACGCCTGCCGCGTTATAGACAAATGAGACGGCATACGCGGTGACAGCGGTTTTGCGCGCCTGCGCCGCCATACCAATGAGCGCCGGCAGTTTGGTAAACGCAGCGGCAGAAAGAATCGCATCGCTGGCCGGCGAAAAATTGCTGTTTTTTTCGGCGATCGCGACACCGATGTCTGCTTCGCCCAGCGCATAAGCATCGTTGAGACCATCGCCGATCATCATCGTGCTGCCGCGCTTACGGTAATCCCGGATGATTTCGGCTTTTTTTTCGGGCGAAGCCGAAAAATGCAGCGGCGCACCGGCGCCGAAAAGTGCGGCAAATCGCGAACGCTCGCGGTCGCTGTCTCCCGATAGCAGAGCCAGGCGGTGCCGCGACGCCAGCGCTGCAATTGTCTGCGCAAGGCCGGGACGCAGCTCATTGCCGATCGCGAAAAAGCCCGGATAACGGCCATTGATAGCAACATGCACCTGCGTACTGAACTCGACCGGCGCCACGGCTGCGAGGCGCACACCGTTCTGTTCTATCCAGCGCGCCGAACCCAGAATCACGAGCGAACCATCGCAGATGCCACGAATGCCGGCCCCCGGCTCTTCGCGAAACTCCGTCACGCCGTCGGCCGCATAGCGGCCCAGGGGCGAAACCCGCGCGGCGCTCAGCCGATGCGACGCGTGCGGCGCAACCCGGCTGATCAGAGTTGCATCCGCATGGCTGAGAGGAGTGGCGGATGTATGGAAGCGGACGTCGTATTGGCCGGGATTCGTGAGCGTACCCGTTTTATCAAAGACAATATTGCGCAATTGAAAGAATTTTTCGACCGTTGCCGCGGTTTTGAGAAACAGACCGCCGCGCGCGAGCGCGCTCTGCACGGTAAAAAAAGAAAACGGCTTCGCCATTGCCAGCGCGCACGGGCAGGTGATAACCAGCACTGCCGAAAACGCATTCCAGGCGCGCGCATTGTCCGAGGGCAGCCAGTACAGAAGCGACCCCACGGCGAGGGCTATCACAATGGCGCTAAAAAAGGGCAGCACATGCTCGGCAAAGTTGCTTTCGGGAATCGCGGCCTCGCTGCCG
>CAYHJO010000177.1:0-7503 GCA_964356715.1 uncultured Turneriella sp.
CGTTATCTGGCTGTAATCTTCTGATTCGACAGTCCCGAAATATTTTTCGTTTTCGGATGTGATCACGTAATCGCCACGGGCACGAATATAGTCATAATATGTCTCGAATAGCCGGTGGTCATCGGCGCTCACCGGTAAATCCGAATAAAATAAAATTCCGGATGCAATTCTGAATACCTTGGCGCGTTCAATGCTGGTCTTGATTCTCTGCCCCCCGCCCTCCAGAGATTCCATAAGACTCAAATTCGCGGGCACGTATGATATCGAAATGCGATCCTTGTCGATTTTTTCAAGAACCGCATCGCCTATGACCGCATCGTTTCGTAACCGGATGCTGATCGCACCGCCAATAGCGATCTTATCCAATGGGAATTCAGATTTTTGCAGAGCCCTTGCCTGCAAGATTGGACTTATAAGGCCGACCAGAACCCAAAAACCGCTGAGATAATGAACGCGGGATAACATATCTTCCGAATATCGAGGAGTGAGTCAAATCGTCGACAAATACTTTCTGATCAGCTCACGGCAGTGCGCCGAATCGACGCCGTCGAGGACTTCGCCCTCGGCGCGCTTTATCCATTCTATCGGCAGCAAAAAATCAGAATGCGCACGCGCTGCGCGTTCGCGCGCGGTGACAAACCCCGATTGCAGATCGTAGGCAATGTATTCACTCCCGTCCTCAGGTGAGGCAGCAAGGCCCAGAAAATGCAATAGCTGCCAGTAGTGCCGATCCACATGCGCGTCGAGCGTGGCTGCGTCTACAGGCATTGCAACGAGCGATTGCGCCAATATTTCAAAATATTCGGCGTTTTCGGGCGAGGTTTTGAGGAACTCTGCCGCGCGCACGAGTTCGGCCACTGCATTCAGCAGCTGGTAATTCTGCGTATCGCTGAACGGTGAGAATATGAGCTCGGCGCTTCTGGGAATCACGCGCGTATCACCGGCAGCGCGAAAAATTATCTTGTATATTGCTCCCGGATAATAGTGGAAAGAGGAACGCTTGTTGGATTTAAGCACACCCGGAATGCGGAACGACTGAAACTGTCCGTTTTCGAGCAGGGTCGTGAGCGCCAGCGAATCCTCGCCGGCCGCACTGCGCCGCTGAATGATCGCCCGCAGACTGGTAAAACTTTCGCTCAAGCTGTGCGGCCGGACAGATCGATGACCACGCTCTTCACCTGACGATGCTTAAACTTCAGCAGCGTAAAACGCGCGTTGCCATAGACAAAGCTGGCCTTCTCCCTGAGTTCGCCCGTCAGTGAGTGCAATATAAAGCCGGCGACAGAGTGGAATTTTTCTTCGGGCAGATTGAGCGCCAGTTCGTCATTGAGGTCTGACAGCGACATGCGGGCATCGACGCGGTAGACCTTGGGTTCGAGCTGCACGACCTGCTTGCTCTCGCTGTCATACTCGTCCTGAATTTCGCCGACGATCTCTTCGAGAATATCTTCGAGCGTTATCATGCCCGTCACATCGCCGTGTTCGTTCACCGTGAGTGCGAGATGATAACGATTCAGACGCATCTCTCTGAGCAGCGAAAGAATACTCTGCGCTTCGGGCACGACAAGCGGTTTGCGCAGATGTGTGCGCAGTTCGAATTTTTTCCGCTGCACCGCAGTGAGTCTGACCAGGTCTTTGATAAACAGCACGCCGGGATAATGGCGCAGGCCTTCTTTGTCTTCATAGACCGGCAGCCGCGAATGGCCGGTTTTTTTGAAGATCGCTTCGATGTCTTTGAGCGAAGCCGTGACGGGCAGACTCGTCAGGTCGACCTCGGCGGTTTTGATGTCGGCGGCGCGTTTTTCGTGCAGTTCGAGTATTTCGAGCACCATCTGCATCTGTTCGTTGCGCGCGGTGATCTTATTCGCTTTGAAAAAGTGGATCAGCTTCTCGCGCAGTGATTTGCGCCGTCCGAACATTTTGCGCAGAGCGTTGGTGAATTTACGGCGCCGGGCCATCAGCTGTCTGCCGTCCCTGCTGCAAGCCGGTGGCGCCCGGTTAAGCCAATCGGGATGCCCGCAGAGGCCAGAACACGTTGTTCCGCCCTCTGCATTGCGGTCTTTTCGCTCGCCGAGTGTTCATGGTCGTAACCCATCACATGCAGCGCGCCATGCACAGTGAGCACGCAAAACTCGTCGGCCAGAGTCAGGCCGTTTTCACGCGCCTGAGCGGCCGCTTTGCGGTGAGAAATGCAGATTTCGCCGACGGGCTCGTGGGCAAAAACCGGCGCCCCCGACTCCATGTACGAAAACGAGAGTACATCCGTCGTCGCGCGCTTATTGCGATACCGGGTATTCATGTTCATCATTATGCGGTCGGTGATAATCTGTATGCCGATTTGCGCTTTTTGGGGTAGCTTTTTTTTCTGCGCTGCGGATAGTCTCCAGGGCAGACTGGAAAGCGCTTTGGAGATTCTGGTCAGGCGTTTGCCGAAGGTTTCGACCGCTGCGCCTATGCCGGCGGGATATTTGCCCGCTGCGAGTTCGAATCTGATCAATTGCGAAAATTTTCCCGCGCCGCATCGAGGCTCGCGACAATAGCAAAGCGGCCGCTGAGATCTGTCATATCAAAGAGCTCCTGGACAAACTGGGTTGGCTTGGTGAGCAGCATTTTGCCGCGGTTCTGTTCGACGGTGCGCGCGATGGTGAGAAGCAGCGCGATGCCCGTACTGTTGATGTATTCGAGCTGTGAAATATCGAGTATGCAGTCGTAGACACCGTTTTCAAAAATAGCTTTCACTTTGGCATTCAGATCAAAAATGTTATCGGAAGTGATTTTGCCGCTGAAAATCAGAAAATTCACAGGTCGCCCGTAAACCTTTTCGGTTTCTGTGCGCAATTGGAGCAGGTTTTTCAGGCTCACTGTCTCTTTTTGCAGGGGGGCTCAGCGAATCAAGCTTTTTCGCTAACAGGCCGTCGAAACAGCAATCAAAGGGATTTTTTTGACCCGAATTGAGAAAAAAACGGCCTTTTTCGGTATTTTATATATAGAGGATCACAGATGAAATGCCGCAAACAACCACGATTTCTGGAGGATATGCCCGTGAAGATTACCCATCTTTTAGAGGTGCGTTTGGCACCTGTCCACTGGAATCGGGTCAAACTCTGCGCATGGCGGCGGCGGCGAACCTACTCGACGATCACACGGTACTGTGTGTTGAAACTGGCGCGGAAATGCGCGTTGCGCTGGACACCAAAAATGCAGACGGCAGCCGAGTCTGTGCATGAGGGTCTGAATATTGCGCAGGAAATGCATCGGCACATGATGTGCCTCTACGGTGAGGATGAGAAGCTTATTCGTCTTGCGGCGATGGATTTGGGTATTACGATGACCGCCCTTATCCGGCTGGCGATAGAGCTCTATCTCCCTGCTCTGGCTATGGAAAAACGCAGCACTCGCACGATTACTGACGCCGATTTGACCTGGGAAGGCATCCGTTTCATTGAAACTGTGCAAATCTTCGCGGCAAATGGCGGCCCCTGGCCATGTGCAAGGGATTTGAGCTGCCACCGATTCGATACGGACAGCTACTGGTGATGCTTTCGGCGAATCCACTCCCCTTTCCTAATTGACGATCTGTTCAAAGGTAAGACTTAGCCTGCATGGAAGCATCCCCCAAAAAGCGCCCTTTGATCGACAAACTGCTGATCTGGGGTGGAGCAATCACCTTTATCGTTCTCACCGTTATGCTGTCACCGATGCTGTGGATGGCGACTATTCTTGCGCTGCTGCCAGTGGTCGCAATGGTATTACTTATCACTCCCACGCTGCACCTCAATATTGTTGAGCGGCAGACTGAAGACAACCGCCTCAAATAAGCCCGTAAGCCTGCATGAACTGCCGTTCATGCAGGAATATGCGAGCGCACGAATGACACAAGTCTGCGCACTAGACCTGTTTCCCCATTATTATGTTAACACGACTGAGAAAACTGCCCTTATTGCGCGATAAATCCGCCCGCATCGTCGACGTCGAAACCGCGCTGGCGGCGTTTCGCGCCGGGAAGATGCTGATCGTCACCGATTCAGAAGACCGTGAAAACGAAGGCGATCTCGTGCTCGCGGCAGACGACACGACACACGAAGCCGTCAATTTCATGGCAAAATTTGGCAGGGGTCTTATCTGTACACCGGTCACGGCGGCGCGTGCAAAAGAGCTGAATCTGCAGCCGATGGTGAAGCGCAATGAGGATGTCAGACGTACTGCATTCACGGTTTCTGTGGACGCTAAAGAGAAGACATCCACCGGTATATCAGCGCACGACCGACAGATCACGATTCAAAAGCTGGCAGACCCGGCTTCGCGCGCCAAAGATTTTATGCGTCCCGGCCATATTTTTCCGCTGGTGGCGCGCGACGGCGGCGTCCTGGTGCGCGCCGGGCACACCGAAGCGGCAGTCGATCTCTGCCGGTTGACGGGAAAACGCCCGGTCGGTGTGATCTGCGAAATCATGAACAGCGACGGAACGATGGCGCGTATGGGTGATCTCGTCAAATTTGCGCGCGAACACAAGCTACCGATTCTCACGATTGAGGCGCTCATCGAATACCGCCGCCGCAAAGAACAGACAGTCACTTTTCTGCAGAAATCAAAACTCAAAACCAAATGGGGTGATTTCTCGGCCTATTACTTCAGCTCGGCCACCGACGACAATGTACACCTCGCGCTGACCGTGGGCAAAATCTCATCCGGAAAGCCGGCCGTGGTGCGCGTGCACCGGGAGGATGTGCTCGCCGATGTGTTCCAGAGCCCGGTGCGGAAAAATTACCTGCCCGTCGACGAGGCGATGGCCGCGCTGTCGCGCGAAAAATCCGGTGTTTTCATCTTCATCGGACAGAAATCGTCGCAGGTGCTGCAGAATGACGGCACGGCCGATGACTCATCGCTCAGACAGTATGGCATCGGCGCACAGATTCTGAATTATCTCGGCGTGAAAAAAATACGCTTGCTGACACGCAACCCGCGGCGCGTGGTGGGCCTTGAAGCATTTGGCCTCGAAATTGTCGGGACGACACCGGGCAATCGCTCCGAGTTGCGCTCTAAATAGACCATGTCCCGCCCGAAGCGCCCGTTCGCTGCACCGGCATTACATCCCGTCGGCCAATTACCAGAGCCACGAAGCGACTTCATGCTCACCCGTTTTCTGCGCATGATTCGCTTTTCGCATACCGTGTTCGCGTTACCGTTTGCTCTGGCCGCAACGACAATAATTTCAACGCGCTACCGGGAACAGGTCAGCGTGACACCCTGGAAGGTGCTGCTGATCGTACTGGCCTTCACAAGCATGCGCAGTTTTGCCATGGCAGTCAACCGTCTGGCCGACCGCGAAATCGACGCGCGCAATGCACGCACTGCCGGCCGCGAAATTCCCGCGGGGTTGTTATCCGTGCATGCGGTGCTGTTCTTTGCCGCGCTTTCTCTGCTGGCGACGATTGTTGCCGCATATTTTCTCTCACCCATAGCTGGATATCTCGCGCTGCCGGCGGCCGTGATCGTTGCTACTTACAGTGCGGCCAAACGATTTACCTGGCTCTGCCATTTCTGGCTGGGTGCCGCCATCGGCCTCACGCCGCCGGCCGTCTATGTCGCGCTGATCCAGCAGATCAACCCCGAAGCGCTGCTGATGCAGGCGGTGCTGCTGTTCTACATCGCCGGTTTTGATATTCTCTATGCCTTGCAGGATATCGAATTCGACCGGCGCGAAAAACTGCATTCGGTTCCCGCACGCTTCGGTGTTGTCGGAGCAATGTGGATTGCACGTGCCTCCCATAGTTTTGCCGCGTTCGCGGCGGCGGCGCTGATCTGGTATATGCAATTTAATCCACTCGTGTGGATTCTTTATGCCGTGCTGGTCAGCCTGTTTGTCGCTGAGCACTGGCTCGTCGGCTCGGTGAAAAATCCCCGCTTTGAAAAAATTCCCGTCGCGTTCTTCAATGTCAACAGCGCGTTCAGCATGGTATTTCTCGCGACTGTCGCCGCGGGCGCAATTTTACATTAATCCTGTTCCAGCAGGGGACTACTTCATCGCCGATTACGGCGCTGCCGGATTTTCCGCATCGCCGGCAGGCTTGACCACTTCTGCAGGCTTCTCACGCTCTTTCTCCGCGGGTTTTTCGGCAGCTGGCTTAACAGCCTCAGCGGGCGTCGCCGGTTTTTCCGGTTTGGCAGCCTCTGGTTTTACGGCTGCCGGTTTTTCCGCTTCGGCAGGAGCAGCGGCCCTGCCCGGTACTGAAAGGTATATTTCACTGCGCCGGTTTTTCTGCCGCTTCGCCGCGCTGTCGTCGTTCTTCACGCGCCGCTGCGCTTTGCCCGCACCTCTGGCAACGATGCGGTTCGCAGGAATGCCTGCGGCAATCAGTTTTTTTCGTACAAATTCAGCGCGCAGCTTTGACAATTTGCGGTTGTATTCAGCCGTGCCGCGGCTATCGCCGTGGCCAAATACATAGATCTTGCGGCGCGGTAGTTTTTTCCAGCCGGCCTTCACGCGGCCCACCAATGCCGCGGTATCGCCGAGCGCCTGCTCGTGCACGTTGTCGGCAAAATAGACGCGGCCAAAATATTTCAGCGTCGCAGTGCCGGCAGTTGCGGCGTCATCGTCCTTTGCTTCGGCTTCTTCCTGATCTTTATTTGTATCTTCTTCTTTCGCGGTTGCCACCGGTTTTGCGGCAACCGCGGTCGCGCCCTTGCGAACCATGACGAACTGAGTCTCCATGACCTCGGGCAGTACGGCCTTGTATTGATCCATAATTTCAGCGATGTCGCGGCGCACGCGCAGCGGCTCGTGGCCTTTTCTGTCAGCACGCACTTCGAGCACATAACTTTCGAGCACGTTCAGGGCCTTGACTTCGTCGCCGCCAAAATCATCGAGCAAAGCGAGTGGCACTGTCTTTTTGCCGATCTCGGTGAATTTCTGCTTCTTCGGGAAAATGCGGTATTTCGCGTTAACGGCCTTGCCCGCGGAATCCGCCACGGAAATCCTGAGCGCGAGTTTTTTTGGCAGCTTCACGTCGCGCACGAGATCGATATTCTTGACGATTTCTTTCTCGCTGTGCATCGCGCGCGAATCAAATTCTTCGCTGTGCATCCGGTAGCCTTCGGCGACGACAGTGAATTTGTAGAGTTTCTGGTTCACCATTTTGAGCGCAAACGCGCCTTTTTTATCAGCGCTGCTTTCCGTTTTTGCCTTGAGATTGCCCGCGGCCAGTTGCACTTTCGCCGACAGCGGTCTTCTGCCGCCGCCCGCGCTCACACGGCCCGAAAGCGAAAGATGGATGATCGGACGCGCGAAGAGCGGCACACGCGCACGATAGATGTCGAATGCGCCCACGCCTTCTGAGCGGTTTGATGTGAAATAGACGCGTTCGCCGTTGCCGATAACCGTCGGATATTCGTCGTCAAATTCTGAGTTGAAGGGTTTGCCGATATTCATCGGCTTTGACCAGCCCTTCGCCATGATGTCGGCCTCATTCTCGTCTTCGAGACGCGCTGCGGACTGCGTGAAAT
>CAYHJO010000177.1:7513-9530 GCA_964356715.1 uncultured Turneriella sp.
ATAGGGCGACCACGCTGATCAACACTCTTTCCGTCCACGACGCGCTTCCGATCTCGGACTGCGTGAAATAGATATCGTATCCGCCCACCCCACCCGATTGGTTCGAGGAAAAGTAAAGTGTCGTGCCGTCGGCGTGGATCGCCGGTGTTACTTCGGAAGCCGAAGTGTTGATATTGCCGGCGTTTTTGGGCTCGCCCCATTTGCCTGTGTTAAGGTTGAATTCACTCACCCAGATATCGTCACCGCCTTTGCCACCGAGGCGATCTGAAGAGAAGAAAAGAAAGCGGCCGTCCTGCGAAATCGAAGGCATACGGTCGTGAAAATCCGAATTCACTTCGGCCACCGGTACGGGCACGGTCCACTTATTGCCTTTCCATACTGTATAATAGATATTGGTGAGCGCAGGACCCGGTCTCGTTGCGGTCGCAAAAGACGAAAAATACATTTCATAACCGCCGTCGACAAGGCGGCGCAACGTGGGATGTCCGTCGAGAGTTTCAGAATTGATCGGTAAGCCGACATTTGCCGAAGATTCAAACAGCGGATCGCCTGGCTTGTCATAATTCTTATTGATCGCATACCAGAGGTCAAAATCGCCGTCAGGGCCGACAGACGGCGAGCGGTTCGACTGGAAAAAGAGATACTTTTCATTCGGCGTGATATACGGCGTATATTCGCTGTCGGGCGTATTCACACCGCGGCCGAGATTCTTCAGATCGGCTGCTTCGTTGGGCGTAATGGGCAGATCGGTCGCGGATAGTGCTGCGACGACAAATAGAAAGAAGGTTATTTTTTTCATAAAACTGAACATGTGTTCCTTATTGTGTCGGTGTCAAAATCACCGACGTACTGCCGAGAATAACTTGAGACAATGCTCAGCCGCGAAGCGGTAATCCATCATCGGCCACAGCGCGGGAGTGCCAAAAAAATTCAAGTGCTGCCGCGACGGGAGCACGGCTTCGTGCGCAGGTCTAGCGAGTCGCGCGATGCCATTCTTTCTCGTAGTAGTGTACGAGATTCTGTGTCATCAATGTCTGTATTTCAGTGTGGACCGGCCCCATGTCGGCCGGAAAATTCGCCATGCTGCGCAGCAGATCGCCGGTGAGAAAACGCAATCCGCCCACAACCGTCAGTTTATCGGGCATAGTCACCGGCGATCTGGAGAATGCAACGAATCCCCATTCGCCAAAGCTCGGCACGTACGTATGGTACGGGACCGTAAAAAATTTCTGCGCAGCGACTGTGTTGCGAATGCACCAGAACGCAGTGCGCGCGACAAAAGGGGAGGTCGACTGTGTGACTGCCACTGCCCCATCGGCCATCACGCGCTTCAACCTGTGGAAAAACACGTCAGAATACAACTTGCCTATCGCAAAATTTCCCGGGTCGGGGAAATCGAGAATAATGACATCGTACAACCTGCCGGGTTTCTGTATAAAGAGAAACGCGTCTTCATGGTGAACCGTGACGCGCGCATCAGAAAGCGCCGCGCCGTTGAGCGCCTTGAGCCAGATATGTTCGCGTGCCAGCCTGGTCATCGCGGGATCAATATCGACCAAATCGACGCTCTTCAGATTTTTGTATTTGAGGAATTCGCGCACCGCAAGGCCGTCACCGCCCCCCATAATCAGCACGCGCAAAGGCGGTTGCGGTCTTTTCACGTTATTCTGCCACATCTGCACCGGTACGTGCACCAGCGCTTCGTGGTAGCGGTATTCGTCAAAACTATTGAACTGCAGGTTGTTGTTGAGAAACAGCGAAAAATGCTCATGCCATGACGTCATGACGATCTTCTGGTAAGGCGATTGTTCGGAATACACTACCGGGTCGGTGTGTAATTCGCCGTCGAGAAAGCCCTGCAACGGTTTAGAATAAACCAATCCGAGCGTCAGCGCGAGCAACACGGCACAGGCCTTGATCAACTGCGCGCGCAGAACGATCTGTTTCTGGAAGATGTAGATCGCAACAAACGCCACCAGAACATTCAGAAGTCCCGCCAGCAGCGATGCCCGAATAA
>CAYHJO010000178.1:0-9472 GCA_964356715.1 uncultured Turneriella sp.
TGCTGTCGTCTTTCATCGGCCTTATCAGCGAACTGCAGCGTGTGATCACAGTCAAAGATTCGCGCCTGCTGATGATCACTCTGGTTTTCGCCGGTTACGCGTTGCTGTTTCTTGTCATCGGCTTCAGGCAACGCAAAGTCTGGTTTCGCCAGGCGGGGCTTTTTTTCATGGGGCTCGCGATTGCAAAATTCTATTTTATCGATATCTGGCAGTGGGATAAATCGGTCCGCATCGTCGCGGGAATTATTATGGGAGGTGGCCTCGTGCTCATCAGCTTCTACTACGAAAAATTTCGCTCCAAATTCAAAGAAATGGGAATAATACTGGTTTTGGCCGGTATAACCCTGCCCGCAGGCGACATCGATGCCGCCGAAAAATTCAAACCTAATCGTTTCAAATTCGTGAAAGAATTGTCGCTGCAGTCTGAAACGTTGGCCGGAAAAAGCTTCGGCAGCACGGTCATCGACGCCGAACTCTATAAGTCGGCAGGTGAAAACGACCTGCGGCTTTCTTATGACGGTAAAATTCTGCCTTATGCGCGGCGCGTGAAAAAGACCGGCGACGACAAAAAGGTCGAAAAAGATATTCCCACCGCCGGCCTTGTCACCTCAGTTGACGGAGAAAACACCTCGATCTACATTTTTGAAAATAAGGACCGCATTCGACTGAGCGGCATCAAGCTCAATTTCAAAGAAAAAGACTACACGCGGGAAATTCTCGTCTACAGCAAGTCAGGCCGTTTCCAGAGCAACACGCTGGCCAAGAGCACGACGCTCACGCGCAAAGCGGGCAAACCCGAAGTGCATGAAATCGATTTCGAGCATACCAGCGGCGATCTGCAGATACAGATCCGCAACGAAGACGATGCGGCGTTATCTCTGACGCAGCTGACCGCAGTGTCGGAAAAAGAGCTGCTGCTGTTCCGCCTGCCGGAAAAACTCGCCGATGCAGAGCAGAAGATTCTCGTTTTCTACGGCGGCGAATATGCGCAAAAACCGCATTACGATATCAGCGACTCGCTGACAGAAAACGCCAACTTTGCCGAGTTTGCGATGGGCGCCGAGAAGGCTAACCCGCAGTATAAACTGACGGTATTCGACCCGCCTTATTCGATCTGGATGTTCCGCACGGTTTTCTGGCTGTTACTCGTGATTATCGCCTGGCGGATGTTCGCGGTTTATAGAAAAGAAAAATCTCTGGCAGCGTAGCTGTTTCAATCATCTCCGTCAGCCATCGACTCTTCTGCGGTCGATGGTTTCTCCATGCGCTGCATCAGCGCTTCGGGGCGCATCGCCGACATAAAGATGAACTCGCTGTCGGTCAATATCATGGAACGCATTTTGCGCCCCATCGTACAATCGACAAGGTGATTGTTTTCACGGCTCTGCTCGCGCAGACGCTTGGCGACAGCGGTTTCAGGTGAAATAATCGCCACGATTTTACCGATCGCCACGCTGTTTGAAAATCCGACATGCAGCAGCTTCATCTATTACTCCAGATTGCGCACCTGTTCGCGCAGGCGTTCGATTTCGGTTTTCATGATCACAGTCAGGGTATTGATTTCTGAATCCTGCGCTTTCGCACCGATCGTGTTGACCTCGCGCTGCAGCTCCTGCAGGAAAAATTCGAGCTCGCGCCCTGCGCTCTGCTTTTTCTTGAATATTTCAATCATGCGCGCGATGTGCATGCCGATGCGGCTGATTTCTTCGCTCGCGTCGTTGTGTACCGAGCGCAGAATATCCTCTTTGCGCTCGTTCCAGATCTGCTTCGCTACCTGCACCGTGCGTCGGAGCTTTTCGCGTGCCGCACCCGATTCGCTGCGGTTCTTTTCGCGCTCGATCTTCATCTGTTCGTCGCTGAGACCGAAAAAATCCGTCAGAATGCGGTGCCTGAGCCCAATGAGTTTTTTGCGGTGCGACTGGACATGAAATACGCCCAACTGCCGCTGCACGCGCGCAAGGTAACGCAGGTGTGTCATACACGCGCGCGTTGTGCGCTTGCCTTCGGCCATGCGGCCGCGCTGCATCTTGATCAGCGCGCGCAAAAGATGGAAATCGAATTTACTTTGGTACGTGCGCCAGTTTTTGACCCGGCGCTCGACAAACCCCGGTACGCCGAGAAACTCGCGAGGGTCGAGAGTGAGCTTTTTCTTCTTTAAATGCGTCGCGAGAAAACGCTCGTACTGCGCGATCATGTCGGTATTGAAAGTGAGGTCGACAGGCAAGGGCCCCGCGCTCTGAAAAGACACTTCGATTCGGCCGCGTGCAAAACGCTTACGGATAATTTCTTCGCTGTGAGCGCGAAACCACGCGAGCTCTTCGGGATAATGCAGCTCGACTTCGAGAAAACGGCTGTTGAGACTGCGGGCTGAGCAGACGATCTGTACACCTTCGGCGCTGAAATGGCTCTCGCCATAACCTGTCATGCTCTCCATGGCTAGATACGCTCCCTTCGATACACTTCGCTGCTCAGGGCCAGTCGCTACTCGCCAGCCACGATAGCTACGCTTTTATATCCACGCCTTTTTCGATATCTATATGCTCTTGTTGTTGTTTCTCTTGCGCTGTGAGACCGTTATCCCCCCGAATCGTCAGATACAGAAGAGCTTTGAGGTCTTCGGAAGAGATGACAGTGGGTTGCACGGCGTCACGGACGCTGATTTCTGATATGCCTTGCATAGAGTCCCTCACATTCAGAGTGTCGGTTGCCTTTCCTCAAGCCTTGAGGAAAAATTCTCACTTTTTTTTCAGATCGGCCGAAATATGTCTCATGAAGGCATGCAGCGTTTTTTCGGTTTTTTTTGCATTAGGATTGATCTCGGCGGCGACGGCAGGTCCCGAAATTTATGACCCGCTCGAAGTCTACAAGAAGCAGAACACCCTGTCTGTCAGACCCATTCGGGAAACCGTGACATCAGGCGGCGTGACAGAATCGGCCCGCTTTACCTATGATGGTAACTTGCTCAGTCGCGTCGATTATTTCGGGCAGAAAGACGTCCCCGCCGGTTATTCTTTGTTTGAATACGAAAACGGGGTGCTGGCACACGAGCAGCTGTTCGACGGCGCGGGAAAACTGACGGAAGATATTCGCTACCAGTACAAGCAGAACCGCCTGCAGAAATCGCTGATCCACGACGTACGCGGCGCAGCGAAAATCGAATGGCAGTATGTGTACGATAAAGAAGGCAATCTCGTGGCCGGCAAACGCCTGATAGCGGGCAAACCCACAGAATCATTTAAGCTGGTACGAACCACCGGTGGCGTAACGCAGAATATCTACAACGCCAAAGGCGAACTCACCTCACGCGTGGAATCCGTAATGGAAAAAGGGGTTCTGCTGAGCCGCATGAAGACGGGTCTTTTGGGTGCGCGCTACGCGGAATATAAATATAATGAGAAAAAGCTACTGATTGAAATTATCTATCACGATACAGTGCGCGGCGAGAAGACATTTGTTAAGAAGCATCACTTCGACTATTCGCTGCAACGCGATGCAGCGAGGCAGGTGGGCGCCGGGAAAGCTGGCAAATATGTGGGGCGAAGCCCCACATATTTGTCAGGTATGCTGTAGCAAGGCTTTCAATCCCTCTTTCAGCAAAATTTCGTTTCCCATCACTTCGAATTCTATTTTAAGATAATAGAACTGCTTGAATACGGCCAGTTTGTCCATGTGCTTACGCAGACGCACATAGTCTTTTTCCGTCGTGACAATCAGATCGTACGGACGCACGCGCTGCAGAATCATCTGCACGTCGCGCTCGGTAAAATCGTGGTGGTCGCGGAAACTGATCTGCTCGACGCGTTCGGCACCTGCGCGGCGCAGCATCTCTTCGAAGGCGCGGCTATTGGCGATCGCCGAAAGCGCCCACACCGTCTCGTGCTTCAGAATATCCGTGCCCACAGTGTGAATTTTTTCCTGAGGCGTGTACGCGTGCGGTATTTTCACCAGCCCCCTCGATGCGTGCCGGCTGGTGAAAATGTAAGATAGCTTCGAAATGCCGAGAATTTTTTCGCGCAGCTCGTCGAGCAAGGGCAACGGAACAAGATCGGCCTTAGTCAGCACGATCGCCGAAGCCCGCGCAAGGTTCTCTACCGGTTCGCGCAAAATACCGTGCGGCAAGAGTTTGCCGCTGCCGAACGGGTTTGTCGCGTCGATAAGCACAACATCCGCGTCGCGACCGATACGATAGTGCTGAAAACCATCGTCGAGCAGAAACAGCGTCGATCCGAAATTTTTCACCAGTTGCTGCGCATTTTTGAGCCGGTTACGGCCGACCGCGACTTTGACACCGGGCAGGTTCACAGCCATGAGATAGGGTTCGTCGCCCGAATCGTCGCTGTCCATCAGCAGGCGAAACCCGTCGGAAAGCAGATTCGTCTGGTGGGAAAGTTTGCCGCCATAACCCCGGGAGAGTACTGCCTGATTCGGAAACTCGGCCCTGAGCAACCTGCTGAAATAGATCGTTGCGGGCGTCTTGCCGGTGCCGCCCGTGGTAATATTACCGATCGAAAGTATTTTCGCCCCCGGAATTCTGACGCTCTTAGTCATGCTGCGGTGCAGGCGGTTCCCGAATGAATAAAGCTTTTCGAGAGGATTCATAACTGCACGACACACCGTGTTTCCGGCGAGATGGCGTCGAGCTGTTCTGTACACGGCTGCGATGTTGGCAGCCTGCTTCTGTGTCTCACTCCTGGGCGCCGAGGCTCCCGAAGGTTTCTGGTTTGGTCAGAAACCCGGCGACGGAACGGCATTTCGTCTCGTTTCTGATTTCAGTCTCAGACACATCGCGCCCGACCGCAACTATGCGCACCAGGTGACCGCGCGCACCACACCCGTACATCCCGCTAACGACAAGAAGTCTGATCTGATGACTGCCTTTGCCAGCGACATGACTCTTGTACAGCAGACGCTGGCAATGGAGAAAAAACCGGTGCTCACGCCGGTACCGCAGTCGACCGAATACCGCTGGAACGTCGAGCGACCCGGCAAGGATGTGCTGTATTTGCGGCCCAGGAAGGAAATTTTCCTCACCGACCGTAACCGGGTATTTTCATTCTACGTGCGCGGTGCGCAGCGTGCGCACCAGATTTTTGCCGTGTTTCGCGGACCGAACAGGATTCAGCAGGAGATTTTTGTCTGCTCGCTCGACTTCACGGGTTGGAAACGGTTTGAAGTCGTGATTCCCCCTTATCTTCGGCTGCGTAACCCACTCAGGCAGAAACGCTTTGAACTTTACTTCAACGGCCTCAAAATCCAGAGCCATTTTCGCGACCAACCCGGCACATCGGTATTCAATCTTGCAGAGATGTTCATCATGGCCGATACTTCAGATAAAAAGATTCCCGGCGCGGATATGCCGATGGAATTCTGAGTATCACAGCCGCGCAGCGGCTATGATACTCAGTCTAAGTTTATGTCGGTTAATAATTTCTGCGCGTCGGTTTCCATCTCGATCTGCTCGATCTCGATGTAATCGGGTTTGAAAATCTGCACGAGCGATTTTAGCACCAGATTGGAATCGATATACCAGACAACACGGCGCGGCTCGAAAGCTACATTGGTGATACGCACCTTGCCGAGTACATCGAGTTCAGGAGGAATCTGCATCAGAATAAAGTTCAGATCAAAACCAATAAAGCGCTTGCGCCGGTTCACCATAAAAAACGGCGAATCGCCGCGTGTCAGATGGTAGAGCAGAGTATCCTGCAATTTATTGGAAAACCGGCTGCTGAGTTTGATGATATCCGGCCGGCGCGCGCTGAAAAAACGCGAGTTGTGCAGCCGCATTTTGACAGTATGCGCGGTGACTTCTTCTTTCAACAAATGGAAATCAAAATAAATATCTCCCGTGCGTAACCCGAATATCTTTTCGTCACCCTCATGGATAATACCACGCAGGTGAATCGAACGGTTCGCGCAGAGAAAGCGCAGGCTTTTTAACCGGTCATAGCGGTTGACGACAAATTCCTGCAGCAGCTGATTGAGCACACGCTGGCGGGTGACGGCTTTATACATGCAGACCCCTTACCCGCTCTGAGGCGCAACCTCAGGTGTTGAAATAGCGGTCCCCCGCGTCGCCCAGGCCGGGCATGATATAACCCTTGGCGTTCAGTTTCGCATCGACAACCGCTGTGTAGAGCTTCACATCGGGATGTTCTTTTTCGACGTGCGCAATTCCCTCGGGCGCTGCAATGACGCTGATCGCGCGCAGCGAGTGCGGCATATGCGCCTTCAGCTTTGCGAGTGCAAAATCGAGCGAGCCACCCGTTGCCAGCATCGGATCGAGTACCCCCACATCGGCGTTCTTCAGAGGCGGAGTTTTGTAATAATAGAATCGGGGTTTCAGCGTTTTGTGGTCACGCTCGACGCCAACGTGCCCGACGGCCGCATGCGGCATCAGCGTCAGAAATCCGCCGAGCATACCGAGACCGGCACGCAGAATCGGCACAAAAATCACGGGGCGTTTTTGTTTGTGAGCGGCGGTGCGCATGAGAGGCGTCATCACGGTGGTTCTGACCACCTCGGTCTCTGCGCTCACCAGCGCGCAGAGGATGATGCTGATCTCGTTCAGCGTGCGTACAAATTCGGCAGAGGGGGTTTTTTTGTCGCGCAAAATCGCAATTTTCGTCTGCAGCAACGCATGGTCTGAATAATTCCTGGTCTTCATGCAACCACCGGATTATAACAATGATAAGCGCTCGCACTGCCGGAAACAGCAGTCAGCGCGGGAAAGGATAACGAACACTGCGCGACCGCACGCTCGCAGCGCGGCGCAAAGGGGCAACCGGGGGGTGCTTCGACCGGCGAGGGTATTTCGCCGGGCAGCGCGTAAAAATCGCGTTCGCGGAAATTGAGATCGAGTTTGCTGCGGCTCAGAGCCTGCGTGTAAGGATGTCTGCTTTTGGCAAATATTTCATCGGCCGTGGAGCGTTCGACGATGCGGCCAAGATACATAACGGCAATGCGGTCAGAGAACCAGCGCACGACTGAAAGATCGTGCGTAATAAAGAGCGCGGCAAAGCCGTACTGCCGGCGCAACTCGCTCAAAAGATTCAGTACCTGCGCCTGAATCGAAACATCGAGCGCGCTGATCGGCTCGTCGAGTATGAGGTATTTCGGCTTCAGGACCAGCGCGCGCGCAATGGCAATGCGCTGCCTCTGCCCACCGCTGAATTCGTGGATTTTTTTGGGCAGGTGTTCCGCGGCGAGGCCGGTGGCCTCGAGAATCTCCACGACACGATCGCGTTTCTGCGCCGCGGAAATTTTGAGGTCGCGCTTGCGGATGACGATCGGTTCTGCGACAATCTGCTCGACCGTCATCCAGGGGTTCATTGAGGAAGCGGGGTCTTGAAAAACAATGCCGAGGTCTCGCCTGACGGTTTGCCAGTCGCGCCTGTGCATCGTGCGGCTGTCCATGCCGTTAAACACCACGTGGCCCTCGTCTGCGCGATAGAGGCCCATAATGACGCGCGCCAGCGTGCTCTTGCCGCTGCCCGATTCGCCGACGAGGCCGACGATTTCGCCGCTATCGATGTTGAGTGAGACATCCTGCAGCGCCTTGACCCGCAGCTTTTCGCGCGACAACAGGCCGCGCTTGAGCGAAAAAAACTTGGAAACCCCGTGGACTGAGATCATGCCTCGATACGCTCCGCTACTCGGCACAGGTTCACTCGATACGCTCCGCTACACCGAAGACGGAGATTCGCAAAGCCTCATCACGGCGCAAGTTCATTCGATTGGAGAAAAATCGAAACGCAGCATCGCGGTAAAGCCGATAACCCACGCGCGCTGCGTGGCCAGATATTGTATCGTATTGCACACCGTGTCCGTTGGTCCTCCCACCGTGCTCGAACACGTCTCCGCGGCCCTGATATTTTTCACAGAGTCAGATTCGCTCCACCACCACTGCGCGCGGGCGATGTTGAGGCCGAGCGCGACCTCTTCGCTGACGTGATAGAAAAACCCAAAATAGCCCCATTGCTCGACAAGGCTGCGCGTGCCGAAGTTGATGGCAAAATGTGCTTCGTATTGCAGAAAAAAGGTCATCAACGGCCTATCGCCATCAAACCAGAAATACTGCAACCCCGGACGCAGGACATATTTTGTTTCGGCGACATTCGCCGAATGTTTGCCCCAATTGTCACGATTTTCGTAACGGTCGTCGCTGTACCACGTGTAGTGAAAACGATTCTTGAGTTCCAACACCCAGTTTTCGCCGGGTAGAAACTTCAGTGCCTGCCGCCAGGTGACGTCGCCGATCGCGGCGTGCTCGGGCCGATTATTCGTGTTGAGCCAGAACCAATCCCAGGTATTTGAGGCGCCGACAGCCTGGTTCCAACCACTGCCGATCCAGTCGTTGCGGTGGCGCTCACCCTGCGCATAGCGATAGAAACCACCCAGCAGCAGATTGGGAAAAAGATTCACATAACTGCCCAGCGTTGCATGCCAGGTCTGTTGCGTGAAAGTTGCGAGGCCCGCGGTGGTCTTATTCGCCAAACCGTCGAGACGTCCGTTTCCCTGGTCAGCGGTTTCAAACCGGTAATTGGTTTCGGCGAGCGGCAGAAAATTTTTGTATCGCACCTGCGCGCGAAGTGTGCCATTGTAAAAAGCAGTATCTTTCGGACTCTGCGGTACGGGGGATGTCCACGCGTACGCGTGTGTGGAGACGAGCACTGCGTAGAGAAGAACGGATCGGCTGAATCTCACCTGCATGCTCCGTTGATCTGCTACCTATTTCAACGCGGCAAGCAGATTTATGGTATCGCGCATTGCGGGCACTCGCGGCCCGCCGCGCCGCTGAATTCAGAAACGCCTGGTCACGCCAAGGCTAATCGGAACAAATTTCAGAAACTTGCCTGAAGTGTCGTACGTGAGATTGAGTGCCCCGCCCGCATAAAGCGATAAACTTTCACCGAGCGCATATTGTAGCTCCATTGCCGGCATTACACCCCATTGCATGACAAGGCCAGAACCCGAAGACGCCAATACCATAAAAAAATTGGCTCCCGTGCCCAGCGAGGCAATCACCTTAAAATTCCTTCCGATCTGGAGCGGGAAATACACACCGGGATACAGATTGGAAAAAATCAGAGAATCAAAAATAATGCTTTTCGCCGGCGAATACGCTGCCTGCAATTTAAGCTGTAGCCGCAGAAACCCGAAATATGCCTTGTCCTGCCTGACAAAACCTTCGACGCCAAAGTTCCACCTGAAATACGGATTATTATTCGGATCACTACCGGTATCCTGCGGGCCCGCGAAACCGCCTGCCCCCCAGTAAAAAACACCGATCGCCTCGGTCGGTGCGGCCGCGCTGACGATCGCCGCCGGCTGCACCGTCCGCCCGGGAATCAGCGACACCGATGACATCGCATACGGTTCCGTTTTCTTGTTCACGGCGAGATAGACCATTGCACCCGCCGGGGCCGGCAGCTCTGCCTTTGCATCCTGCGCATTCGCCGACCCCAGCGCC
>CAYHJO010000179.1:0-9298 GCA_964356715.1 uncultured Turneriella sp.
ATAACTATTACCGGGTAGCCGAACTGACCGATACCGATTGTATTCTGCTCGAGGGCGAAACAAAGGTGCCGATCACCGGTTCGCTCATCGACATGTTCACGAAAAATGCCACTTACCAGAAGCTACTCTTTGACAAGAAAGCCGGCCTCGCAAGCCTCAGTGACAAAGACCTAAAAGGCGGAGTGATGCGCGTCTTCGACGGCGCCCGGAGTGGCATGGTGGCATTTGCGCACGGTAAAGTGCGCAAAGAAATTGTTTTCATTCGCGGCTTTACAGGGTTTGGTCTTTGGGAACTCAATCCGCTGCGGGCGGGGGGAGAGGAATAGTCTTCGCTTCCAATGAAACCCTTCGGCAAAAAGATCACACTCTTTCTCATCGACGGCGAGCCCCATGGGCGCGTGGCGGCGGAAATCTCGAACTGGACCGGCAAGGCCTACAAAATACCGCGCACATTGCTTAAGGCGTCGAATGACCGGGAGGATCTCAACTCAACCGGCATCTACTTGCTGTTTGGTAAAGACTCCGAGAATCCAACGAAAGATCTCGTCTATATCGGTGAGGCCGAAGCCTTGTATGGCCGGCTGCTGCAGCACCTGCAGGGCAAGGAATTCTGGTTCGAATGCATCTGCGTACTGAGCAAAGACGGGAACCTCAACAAAGCACACGCTAAATATCTTGAGGGTCGAATCTACGAAGAAGCGAAAACCTATGGCCGCTTTGAAATTGATAATTCCACTGTGCCTGCCAAGGCCGCACTTTCTGAAGCCGATCAGGCAGAAATGGAAGAGTTTCTGGAGCATACCAAGCTCGTTGTTCACACTCTCGGCTACCGCCTGTTTCAGCCCACCCAAAGTGGGGAGGATAAAAATCTCCCAGAATTGTTCTATATTAAAGCTGCGCGCAATGCCGATGCGATTGGTTATCTTTCAGATGAGGGTTTCATAGTGAAGAAAGGATCTGCTGCTACTCTTGAAGCGACGCCGTCACTCAAGTCCAATAATGCAGGTTACTTCAGATTGCGCGAAAATTTGATCGAGATCGGTACTCTGGTCACTCAGGGCGACCGGTATATCTTCAGCACCGATTTTCAATTTTCCGCCCCTTCTGCAGCGGCGGCAATCGTCATGGGGCGGGCGGCGAATGGCCGGACGGAGTGGAAAACAGCTGAGGGGAAGACGCTTGAGGAATATGAAGCTTAAGACACTTCACCCGATTTCTTCTACCTGAATAATTATGCCCGCTGCATTTTTTGCGTAGCTGGCAATAGCCAGTGGCCCGCCCTCACTGAGCCGGCGCTTCGCTCCCGGTTTGCCAACAAACACGAGACGACGAATCTTCAGACCATTTTGTTTGGCCAGCAGACATTTTAATACATCTTTTTCAAACTCTGTATTGGACTTGTGTATTGAAAGTGCCACTTCAACAACGGCTTGCTCCCTCGCAATATAGTAATCAAACGCATACCTCGCACCTCCAATCGCCTGTCTTTCAATTTCGATCTGATGAGGAAACTTGGCTTTTACCCAACCCTGCAGTTGCAATTGAAATCCACGGGTAAACCCATTGCCAGCATTTTTACCTGGCCCCTTGTCGGCAGCAAAATTGGGCATGCCCGCGGCGAGCCGCCGTGCCTGTTGGACGAGCCTTTGCACAATGGTTACCTGCTCAGCCAAAATTCGCCTTCCTGGCGCAATTAGAACAGAGCATAACGGCGTTCTTAACCGTTTTCACCCAGCTATCTACCGGGACCTGTTGTGTCCATGCCGCTCGCACTTACGACTCAAATTCATACTTAACTTTTAAAGAATTCAATTTGCCATAATGAATACGTCTGTCATGCTGTAGGCGTCCGACAATAATACCGGGATGAATATCGATTTTCTTTGCAAAAGCACGTACAGTCACCTCAGTCATCACCGTATTCTGAGAGAAAGCCACATACTCCGCCTCCGGAATTAGCATATTGCGTGAAAAACGGTCAGCGGCTTCTTCTTCATCAGATACAAAACCCTTCGCATCGTCGATAAAGACGTCTTTCTTCGCATGCAACAAAATGTGCGCAGCTTCATGGAAAAACGTGAACCAAAAATGATCGTTGCTCTTGTGGCGGAGGCTAAACATGATTACAGCCTTTTCGGGCGTCAGCCAACGGGTCGCACCACTCACATGGGTCTTCTTGAATTCGGGCACACAAACTAGTGCAACCCCTGACTCCGCGCAGAGTCGCTGCATGTCGGCATAGAACTCTCGCGGCCTCTGGACAGTCATGGTTCTGATTTTCCTTAGATTTTCCTTAAACGCTTCTTTACTATATGGCTTTGTGCCTATCTGCTGAGCGAGCACTTCACCGACCCGCAGCCATGAGATCAAGTGAGGCAAATCATCTTTAAATGTTGGGGATTTTCTAAAGCTGGTTTCAGCGGCAGCCCTGTAGTGTCGGTCCCAATTGTCTGGGTGAGAAACATTAAAAAAGTTGAGCAGGTTTTCGAGCAAGGCGCCGGGCGCCTTCTCTGCTTTGAGCATACCAATCTTCATTAGTTCGCCAACCGGAAATAATTTCGTCCACGATTGCTGCGTCTTGAGTTCAACTGCCTCATTCTGCCGGGCCTGAAACAAATAATATGCCGCATTCATATTATTCCAGATATTCGCCGAGATACCAAGCGCATGCTCTAATTGCAGAGCCAGTTCGGAATGAACCGGCGCCTGTTTATTCACGATTTGGCTGAGGTGCTTTGTGCTGATACCGATGCGCTCGGCCAGATCTTTCTGGGTTAATTCGCGCGCCTCAAGCACCTCTTCTATGTACTCACCCGGGTGCACCGCATAATTCGGCTTGTAGAAATAGCGTTCTTCAGTCCTCATGATAATTCACCACCTCCAGAATTATTATCGCATTTACCTTTAGCCTATCTATTCCGCCATCGGGCAATGTGGCCACTGGCTCCTGCGGCTTGAAAATTAGCCGAAATGGATGTTTCAGATCGACAGCAAACGCGCCCGCCCGGTCGCCCTTAAGCGCATGGCAACGATCCGGTTTACCAGTGGGCACCTCAGCCAGGTTCACAGCAGCTTCCAATACGGCCAAACGCCGTCCGATCTTTTGCGCTTGTTCTGCGCCAAATTCTCTCTTCAGGCGCGCCGCATCATTGAGTACCTTTTCGAGCTTACGAGTTGCGTACTCGATATGCACAATATCGGCATGAAAAATGCATTACCTAAATGGTAAAGCATTTTTATGTATGGCCTACTCAACCTGCCGAAGTAGCCGCAAACGGCTTATTCCGCCAGCGCAGTTTCCCACTCTTCATTCGATTGCATTTGATGATGCTCTATCTGCTTTTCTATGTAAGAGGCAACCGTGGCAACATTTGGCTTCTCGACCGCCTTCACCCAGTATCCTTCTTGCCAATAGAGATCTTCAATCTGGCGGGAGGATGCGCCCTTTATGTGCTTTAGCACCTGCGCCAACCATAAGGCCGGCGGAACCGTCGCTAAGAGATGAATATGGTCGCGATATCCATTCAGAATGTGCAGCAAGAAACCCATCTCATCTGCCTTTGCTTTGGCAATATCACGAATGCGCTTCATCTTTTCCAGGTTCAACATGCAGCCTCAAACATCAATTTCATTAGGCAGGGGTTTAAACCCCTGCCTAATGAAAGCTCACCCCGCCCACCCTTCGACTCCGCTCTCGAAGCGAGAGACCGAAGACGGTCGCAGGGCAGGCACCCTCAGTTCCATACTCTTTCCACCACCGCCTTGATCTTGGCTTCCATCGCCGCGGCAAGCTGCCGATTCGCCTCAACCAGCGCGCGCTCTTTTTCGATTTCGGCGACGATGGCTTGTTGGACGTCGAGGGGTGGGAGGGGGATAGATTGCTCGCAGACTGTCGTCTGCGAGATGGATGGTTGGCCACCAACCTTTGCAAACTGATTTAGATTCAAAAGTCGCAGCATTTCTGCCAAGAAATCTTGGTCTATTTCAGCCAAATAATCCACAACATACAAACCATTATCCGTCAGATTTTGGTTTCGTAATATGCACCGCTCCACAATATTCGCCGACACGACCAATGACGATATTAGGTTCCTTGATAAAATATTCATTATGAAATCCATTGATTCCATTGCCGCCATAAACAGCGTAAGGGCCATCAATCATGTTCTTCTGTGTCAGGTTGTAATCCCCGCTGGCGGCGATTTGGGTTTTGTTAACCCGTAGAGACGCATTGCAATGCGTCTCTACGGTGGACAAATTTCCGTTCGCCGCCTGTGACAATAATTCCAACGCCGCCGGCAAATCATCCTTCGCATTCGGCCGCCGCTGCGCGCCTAGGTCGAAGCCATCCGCCTGATTTTTGACGAACAACATCGAATCCGATTTTTCCGCGCGCGCGGTCGAGAAACAAGATCGAGGTTTTCACGCCCGAATAGGGGTTGAACACACCCGCCGGCAGCGACACCACCGCCCACAGGTATTTTTCTACCAGTATTTTGCGCAGCCCCTTGTACGCGGTGCCGCTCTGGAAAATAATACCCTCGGGCACAATGATGCCCGCACGCCCCGTCGGCTTCAGGTGCTCGGCGATGTAGTCGACAAACAGCACCTCGCTGCGGTTCGACTGCACGCCGAAACGCTTGTGCGGCTTGATGCCGCCCTTCGGGCTCATGAACGGCGGGTTCGCGAGAATCACGTCGTAATATTCATTCCAGCGCTCATCTGACGTCAGCGTGTCATACTCGAGAATCTCGGGCGCCTTGAAACCGTGCAGGTACAAGTTCACCAGCGACAGCCGCACCATGTCGGGCGAAATGTCATAGCCGCGAATGTTGTGCATCAGCTGCGCGCGTTCTTGCGTCGTCAGGCGCAGCACCTTGGTGACGTCACCGCTCTTAGATGCATGCTGAAAAGTGTGAGGATTAATAACGTGCTTAAAAGCCGATATTAAAAAGCCCGCCGTTCCACAGGCCGGGTCGAGTATCTTATCGTCCTTGCCGGGGGTGACCACCTGCACAATAAAATCAATAATATGCCGCGGTGTGCGAAATTGCCCCGCGTCACCCTGTGAACCCAGCACCGAAAGCAGATATTCAAATGCATCGCCCAAACGCTCGCTGTGGTCATATTGAAAGCCATTAATCGTCTTTAAGAACAGCTTCAGCGTTTCCGGATCGCGGTAGGGCAAATAAGCGTTCTTGAAAATATTGCGAAACAGCTCGGGAAATTTGTCATTGAGGCTGAAACTCTCGATTGCCTTTTCATAGAGCTTCAATGTATCTGCGCCACCAAGCCGCGGGTCGAACAGGTTCTTCCATGCAAACTCGGCATTGTTGCCGGTGAAGAAAGTCGGCTTGCCACCCATCGCGACCGCTTCGTCGTCCATGTCACCCATGAACTTGTAAATAAGCGCGAGCGTGATCTGCTCAACCTGGCTCTTGGGGTCAGGCACCTTGCCGACCAACACATCGCGCGCCGTATCGATGCGGCGGTGTATTTCGCCCATGCTGTCGGTTTTCTTTGGCTGCGCCTGCGGTTCCGCAGGCGGATTGATTTTCGTTCTGGGCATTGTTTCCTAATTCAAATTCTTTCGTAGAGACGCATCGCAATGCGTATCTACGTTGTCATAATAATCGTCCGTTTTCCATTTCGCGGGATTTTCTTGGATATAGTTACGTATGCGTTCCAATGCGTCATTGTCACGAACTATACGATCGTGAAACCGGGTCTGCCATGCAAAATCAGGGTTCAATTTGCGAACGGCGCGTACAACCGATGATTTGAATCCGCGTATTATTGACGCCAAATTATCTTTCTGCGGCCCGAATTGTTTCCCCGTAGAGACGCATTGCAATGCGTCTCTATCACCCCCGGGCAATGCATATCTACCATGCCCGTAATCCAATATCTCGACAATCCCATGAAAATGATCGGGCATCACCACGAATTCGTGCAATTGCACATTCTGCCGCAATTTGCCCGTTCGCAACCATTCTTGCTCTGCGGCTTGACCGGCTGCATTCAATAACATCCGGCCGCCATGAACCTCGCCAAACCAATGCACCCTGTTCTTCGTACAAATCGTCACAAAATAATAACCCGGCGATGCATAATCATGATGCGGGTGACGCGCCGATTCTACTCGGTATTTATTGCGAAACAGCGTCACAGATACTCTCTCACATATTCCGGAATTCGCCGGCGGTACTCGGGCTTGAGTTCCATAAAATATTCCCGGTTCGGGTGGGCATTCAAAAGTGCAAATTCACCGCTGTCGATAATGCGCCGTAACTCTTCGTCGCAGGCATAGCTCAAAAAGAAATTGCGCACGGCATCGAAATCTTCTTCGTCGGGCTTAAAGCGTTCATCAAAGGCCTCAAACGCTTCTTCGGCCGCGCGGTATATGTCATCGTCGGTTTCGCCGGCAATAAAGCGATCAACGTACATTCCTTGCAAGCCCACCTGATGCTCATGCAACTTCGACAGTGGATCGATCTGTTTGTTTTCAAACCCCTCGCGCGCTTGAGGCGGCAGCATTGGGCCGCCCTTGCTTCCCGATACGGGCAATTGCAGCACCTCATCGTAAGGGAAGGTTTCTTCAAAGTATTCGCAGACGGCAAAGAAGTCGAAGAGTTTGAACTTCTCTTTCTGCGCATTGCCAATTTGAGCCTTCAGGTGGTCGTCGATCGCCTGCTCCGCGAAACTGTGGCGGCGTGTCCCACGGCCCTTGATCTGTATAAATTCTGAGGGCGACATGACTGGCCGCATCAAAGCCAGGTTCAAAATATCCGGGCAGTCATACCCTGTAGTCATCATACCAACGGTGACGCAGACACGGGTTTTGCTGGTGCTATAGGCATTGTTGAACGCGCCCTTCCCGTCCAGGTTATTGTTGGTAAAATTGATGGTCATCTGCTGCGCGCCAGTTACACGCGAGGTCACCTGCATTGCAAAATCCGACTGGTATTTGCCGGGGTAATATTGGTCTGCCAGTTGATTGAGATGCTGCGTTATTTTGGCCGCGTGATCCTGGCTTACACAGAAAACGATAGTCTTGCCGAACTCTCCTGTTACCGGGTCGCGCAACCCGTGCTGCATCAAAGTTTGCGCAAACACCTTGTTCGTCTCGTCCGAAAAAAACTTATTCTCAAAATCACTGCCTGAGAAATTCTCTTCTAAATCTTCACCGGCCTCGTTCTTGGTGCTGATGGTATAGCCCTTGTCTGACAATAGTTGCGTGGTGATCTCCGTGCGCGCGTCGACGACAACCGGATTTATCAAAAAACCATCTTTAACACCGTCGAGCAAGGCGTAGCGAAAGGTTGGCTCACCGGATAGGCAACCAAAGGTGCGGTAGGTATCATAGAGGTTCCGCCGCTCTAACTGGCGCGGGTCATTTTTACGAGTATTCTCGACATGAAAATTGCGCAGGTAATCTTTGGGGGTTGCTGTTAAGCCAAGCTTGAAACCGATAAAATAATCAAATACACCGCGTGACTGGCCTGTGATCGAGCGGTGTGCCTCGTCAGAAATCACGAGATCAAAATCTGATGGTGAAAACAATCGTTTGTACTTATTCTTAAAAGTCAGGCTCTGCACAGTCGTGACGACAATCTCTGCCATGCGCCAGTCGTTTTGCTTCTCTTTATAGATGATAGTCTTGAAATCCGGCCGCAAATAGTTTTTGAAGTCCTTCTCAGCCTGCGATTCGAGTTCAAGTCGATCAACGAGAAATAGAATGCGCCGCGCATTTTTGGTGCGCAAAAACAATTTTAGAATCGCCGCAATCTGATAAGGTCGCAGAAAACGCAGCTTGCGCTCCATGAGCAACCGCGGCCGGGGCTTTTCATTCAAATATCCCGGGTCTTTGGCATAATCAGGATATTGCGTAGTAACAATATAGTCTGCTGCAATTTTCTCTTTGGTGAGCGAAAGGGAATCGGGCTCATATTGCAGCCGCGCCTGTTCTTTGCCATCGAGAGGGTTTTTCTTTTCTGATTTGGCTTCGAGAACAGCCATGGGTTTACCGCGATCATCGAGCAGCAGATAGTCTATGAATCCGTGAGGCATCGACTCATAGTCATCGCCGGCTGAATCAGGGCCCGCATCGAGCAAATCCGTAATCTGTTCGACTATCACGTTGGCCTGTTGGCCATCCTTTGACATCAGCCGCCAACCAGATTCGGTCAGCAACTCATTGATCTTCAGTCGCGCTTTGGCCTCGTGGGTAGACATCAGGGGCACGTTCACTCGACATTTGAACCGACTGCGTCAAGTTCTTACACTGCCCGGCGGGGTGTCATACAAACATGCAATTAATTCTGGTAGAGCCGGCTCCGGCCTTGAAATAGCCCCCGTCGCGATGGATAAGCTGCGCATCATTCTCCTACCACTGGCGCTCGCTACGCTGGCGCTCCATGCCGCCGAAATGAGCGTCACGAGCGACGCGGGCACTCCGGTTGAATTTGGCACTGCGATAATCATTGGGCACGGAGGCCCCGTGCCTGCCGCTCGCACGGATGCGATCCGTGCGGCAGGACCGCAGGCAAAATACAAAACCAATTTCCAGGACGGCAAACTCAATCTGCCCAACCTGAAACCGGGTAAATACACGCTGCGCCTCAGCAGCCCTGGTATGCAACCGACCGAGATCGAAATCACGATGCCGTTGAAAAAAAAGTTCAGCGTCACCATGCCGATGCAGACAAGGCGCACGCAGAAGGTGCGCCTCATCACACACGACGAAAAGCACAGCGTCAGCACGCACCAGCTACAGCAGCATGAGCTCAAATCGGTACCCGCGACCTTCGGCGACAACATCGCGGCGCTCGCGACGCTGCCGGGTGTCAACCGTCCCGGCGGTATCTTCGGCCCGCTGATTATTCGCGGCGCACCCGATACATCGAACCGTTATTTCATCGACGATATTCCGATCATCAACCCGCAGCACTTCGGCGGATTTCAATCGGTGATCTCGAATGAACTCATCGACGACATGACGCTGTTCAGCTCTGCGTTTCCTGCGTATTACGGCCAGGCACTCGGTGCTGTGATCGACATCCGCACGATTGAGACGGCACCCAAACCCACCGCAACTATTCAGACGGGGATTATTTCTTCAAATGCGTTTTTTGCCGCACCGTGGTCAATTTTTTCCCCGAAGCTCGTTGCGCCTGCCGAAACGGCAAGCGAGGCTGAAAAGGCCGCGTATCAGGACGCCAAACGCAAAGCCGAGGTTGACACCGGCTTTTTCTCCATCTCAGGACGCGTCGGTTATCTCTCTCTTATGGTGCCCCCA
>CAYHJO010000180.1:0-9269 GCA_964356715.1 uncultured Turneriella sp.
GTTCGGGTGATTGATGGTCTCCACAAAGAGTTCATACGTCTCTTTTTCGAAGCCGATGCTGGAGAGTTCGTATTTTGACGCAGTGCGGTTCAAAAGGCGCAGCACGAGTCTTTCGCCATGCTGCGTTGGCAGCGATGAAACACGAATGTCGATGTCGTTGCCGCTGAAGCGCAGCCTGATGCGGCCGTCCTGCGGCAGACGGTTTTCGGCGATGTTGAGGTTTGCCATGATCTTGACGCGCGAGATCACGCCGTTCTGCACCGATTTCGGCGGTGACATCATCTTGTGCAGAATGCCGTCGATACGAAAGCGTATGATGAATTCTTTTTCCATCGGCTCGAAGTGAATATCCGAAGCTTTTTCGTTCACTGCATTCGACAGAATCATGTTCACGAGCTTGATGATCGGCGCCTGATTGGCGAGTTCAGTGGAATCGTGCAGATCCTGAATATCGTCGAGAATCTCGAGCCCGTCGCCCATGTTGAGGTCGGTGTCTTCTTCGCGGCTTTTGGCCTCGTAGACGTTGTGGATGACGCGCAGAATTTCACTTTCGCGTGTTAAGACCGGTGTGACTTCATAGCCGATAAACAGCAGGCGGAATTCGTCGAGCGGATGCAGAATCGACGGGTCGGTCATCGCGATGCGAATCTGGTGGTCGGAGGCGTAGTAGGGGACCACCCGGTATTTCTGGACAAATTTCAACGGAACTTTTTCGACCAGCTCCTCGATATTATGCGGTTCGAGTTTTTCCGCATATTCCATTTCATATTGAATGGAAAGAGCTTTGAGAGCATCGTCTTCAGAGATGAGGCCCTTTTTAATGAGAATCTGGCCGAGTTTATACGCCGATTTGCGCTGTAAGGTCAGAGCTTTCTTAAGCTCATCTTCTTCTATCAATCCTTCTTCGACGAGTATGTCACCGAACCGTCTCATGGCTGATTCACCGCTTTCTTAGTTAGTCGATTGCACCGCGCCGCTGCTCCCTGATCTGGTCTTGCTTCAGGTCTTCTGTCACCTTATCGGCGATTGCACGGTTAGTCAGGATATGCGGAGTGATGAATACCATAAGATTGGTGCGTTTGGTGGTTGTGCCAATGCGTTTGAAGAGATAGCCGATCAGTGGCAGGTCGCCGAGAATAGGCACTTTTTTCATGTCGGTGCGGCGGTCGTTGCTGACCAGACCACCGATGACGATAGTCTGTCCGTCGGCCACGCGCACAAAAGTTTTTATATCTTTTTTGCTGATGATCGGGTTGCCCGAATTGGAGTCTGTCGAAGTAATGCCCTTGACTTCCTGAAACAGATTGAGCGTTACCATGCGCTTCTTATTTACCTGCGGCGTGAACTTGAGCTTGATGCCGACCGGGCGGTATTCAAAGCTCTTGGAAAGACTGCCGGTCAGGCCCGCCTGCAGTGAGTTCACCTGCACTGGGCGGTCTTCACCGACGTTGATCTCGGCTTCCTGGTTGTCGAGCGTCAGCACCTGCGGCGCGGATACCACCACAAAGTTCGAGCGGCCGATATGCGCGTTCAGAATTCCGAGTATGCTGGTGATCGAATCGTTGACAAAGGTCAGCGTAAAGCCGGGCAGTGAGCTGGGCTTTGCGGTGTTGATAGTTCCGTCGGTGCCGATGTAACCGGAGGCAGCGGCAATTTTTGTGCTGTTAAACTGACCACCACCCTGTTTGCCGACGAGCCAGTCAATACCGAATTCGTTGGTGTTCTCTAAACCGATTTCGACAATCAATACTTCGAGAAACACCTGCTGGCGCGGCAGGTCGATGCGCTGAATCAGGCTCTTCACGAGTTCGAATTCGTCGTTCGACCCCACGAAAATAATATTATTGGTCTCTTTGTGACCCACTACGTCGATGGGTTTTTTCTGCACATTGGCCTGCGTCACTGCGGGAGCCGGTGCGCTGCCCGGCGCTGCCGCCGGTGCTGGCAAAGGTTCCACCGGGAGTTGAATTTTTTTGAGCGTCGCTTCGACGTTCTCTGCCTGCATGTTTTCGAGGCGATAGACATGCACGCTGCCGTCGACGCGCACACGGCCGCAATCGGGGTCTTTTTTCTCGTCGCAATCAGGCGGGGGGCCTTTGTAGTCGATCAGGTTGGCAATGCGTATCAGGCGGTTCACTTCAAACGTGCTGCCGCTGATGATCAGCATGTTGATGTCGTCATAATCGACGAGATCGGTGTTTGCGCTGGTCAGGCGTTTTAAAATTGCCGAAAGCCGCGAAGGTTTTCCGCCGTAGACCGGCAGAATTTGTGTGATCGGAATATCGCTTTTGACGTCGGTATCTTTGATTTCGTCGCGGCCGAGAAAAATCATCGGGCTGCCCGCAAGAGCATCTTTTATCGCCACGACGCGTATCAGGTTTTCATTTTCTTCGACGATGCCAAAGCCTTTGATTGCGAGCATTGAATACAGATAAGGATACGCCAGCGATTTGGGTATCTTATAAGGAGAAATGACAGTGATCTTGCCTTTAACTTTTTCATCGGCAATGATGTTTTTGCCGATGATCTTCGAAAAAATCTTGAGGATATCCTGAATTTCCTGATCGCGGAAATCCGGGCGGAACATCGACGCTTCCGCTTCGCGCTTCGCTTTCTTTTTCTCGGCCTTGGTCTCTTTAACCGGTTTTACAGGCTCGTCTTTTTTCTCGGCGGTTTCAGGCTTCTTGTCTGTTTTGTCCGTTTTTTCTGCCGGCTTTTCTTTATCTTTTTTTTCACTCTCTACGGCTTCTTTTTCGCTTTCGGTTGCGAGTTTTTCGAGTTGTGGATCAGCCGCTGCCGGTTCGGGCGCTTTTTTCTCTTCGGGTTTGGCTGCGGGCGGTTCCGTCTTGGCCGGTTCTGCGGCATCCTGCGCTACCAGCGTGACGCAGAACAGCAGGCTCAATGCCAGCATCAGGGCATGCCTGAGTTTATGCGAGATGATTGCTTTCAGAGGATATCCCCCGCGGAAATATGTTTGTGTTGGAAATAATGCTGAATCACGCGAAAAATCCTGATCTTCGCCACAGGCCGAGATTTCGATTCACCGACAAGCCTAAAGGTGATCGGAAAACGGAGCAGTGATGCGGTGCACGGTGCAATACACATTTAGACGACATAAACCGGCCGAACAAGACATCCGATTCGCCGCAGCCCCATTCTTTACTCATCGGGAAATCCCAGCTGAAAACTGAACGTATAAGGAGGATTCAGTGCGGTGCCGGGGGCGGGCGACTGGCTTAAAACATAACCCGCACCCTTAATCTGGTGGTCGCCGGGAAAGCGCGAAAGCACCTGAAACAGCAGTTCTTTTTTACTGTAGCCGCGAAAATCCGGCATGGTGGATTTCTCCCCCTGAATCGAGCGGTATTGCGGGGTGGGCAGTACTTTGACCTGGCGCAGATCGCCCACGTGAATCGCGGGAATGATTTCTTTCAACACGCGGCGGAAAGCCGGCGCAGCCACGGTGGCTCCCTGATGGTATTCACCGCGCGGTTCGTCGAACATCAGCATGATTGTGATCTCAGGTTTTTCACAGGGGAAAAAGCCGACGAACGAAGCCTGATATTTTTTTGCGTCATAGCCCTTGCTGGTCGATTTGATCGACGTGCCGGTTTTTCCGCACACGTCATATTCCTTGAGGCCTAAATCCGCACCGGCACCCGTACCACTCTTGACGACTTCGCGCAGAGTCGCGCGTATCTTGCGCGCGTTTTCCACACTGGCGACGCGGTATTTCACCTGCGGCTGGTAGCGCTCGATGACGCGTCCCTGCGAGTCGGTGATGCGGTCGATGACCATCGGCGGCATAAAGTTGCCGTCGTTGCCGATCGCATTCGCACCCAGGGCAAGCTGTAGCGGAGTGACGCTCACTCCGTGTCCGATCGGTATCGACATTTTGAGATAATAATCCCAGTCTTTGGGGCTCGCGAGGTGGCCGCGCGCTTCGCCGGGCAGCGCAATTTCAGACAGGCTGCCGATGCCGAAGGCTTTGAGATTTTCGTAGAGTTTGAGCACCGGCAATTGCCATGAAGCTGAGATCACTCCGTAGTTGCACGAGTTTTTCATCACCTCGGTGAAGCTCTGTTTGCCGTGTTTATGCGTGCAGCTCACGCGGCGTCCCTTGTATTCGAAATAGCCGGGGCAATTGTATTCGGTGCTGTCGTCGAGCATGTTTTCGCGCAACAATGCCGCCATCGTGAATATCTTGAACGTCGAACCCGGTTCGTACTGGAAATTGACCGGCAGGTTTTTCCACGTGGTTTCACTGAATTTGTTGGGTGTGTTGGGATCAAAATCGGGCTGCGAGGACATCGCGAGAATGCGGCCGGTCTGCGTTTCGATAATCAGCCCCATCGCGCGCTGCGATACGCTGTCTTCGAGGCCCGCCGCGAGTGTTTTTTCCAGCTGGTGCTGCACGAATGAATTGATGGTCAGGTGAATATTCTGGCCAATGTAGTCCTGCGCGCTGCCGGGAAAAACAGATCCTAATGGCGAGCGTGTCAGCGTCTGGTTCTGGCTGAATTCGACACCAGCGAGCCCTTCACCGTCGAGCCCCGTAAATCCGATGATCTGCGATGCGAGGCGGTGGTTCGGATAATAACGATCGGGTTCGTTTTGCAGCACGAGCCCCGCAAGATCGAGTTTGCGCAGCGGTGCCGCTTCTTCGGGCGGCATTTTGCGTTTGAGATAAAAAAACTTTTCGCTGCTTTTGATTTTCTGCAAAAGATCGGCGCGCGCCACGCCGGTGACGCGCGCGAGCACGTCGGCGCCTTCGGTCTGCAGCCGCGCCTCGAGAGGTTTGATGCCCACGGAAACCGTGTCGCGCGAAATCGCGAGTTCATGCCCGCGCGAATCGAAGATCACGCCGCGCCGCACCCTCTGCGCCTGCTCGATCACCGACGGTGGCAGCGGCGATGAGATCGCCAGTTCTATCGCGCGAAATGCCAGCACACCAAAGATAATCGCGAATACCAGCAGCGCGAATTTGTAACGCAAAGCGAATTGCGACGTGTTTTTCGTGTGTTTGCCGTCGATCATCGCAGAGATTTATCGTGAAGGCAGTGTTTCGGTTTTGAACTGTATGTCGGGATACACAACTTTGCCCAATATCTCGCCGACGGGTACCGGGCCGAAATGGCGCGAATCGACCGACTGTTCGCGGTTGCTGCCTTCGAAATAACAGAATCCAACGCCACCGGTGGGTTTGAGTGCGCCCGTCGCACCTTGCGTAAACCAGATTACAGTAGAATCTGCCCCGTTGTGATGCAAAGCTGATACAGGGCGGTGCGGGGCAGGCGCGGCCAGCGCAAATTTCACGAGCTTGCGCGCCGGCGCGCGCGGGTCCCGAAAAACGTACGCCCGGCCTATTTCGCAGCCGCGGCACCACAGCGCCTGCCCAGTCAGCGGATTACGCAGGCACGGAGCCGTTTTCGCTATGACAAGAATCTGCCGCGGCGTGAGGAAGGGCAGCATCGATTCGTTGGTAACGCGCGCAAAATCGATGACGCTGGCTTTCAGCGCATAGACAATGAGCCACCCGCCGGCGAGCGAGGCAAGCACCACGGGAATTACGCGCAGCTTTTTTTTCAATGGATCAGTTTTTGTTAAGCAAGTAAGTAATTTTTTCACCGTCGCGCAGCGTTTCGACGGTGAGCGATCGCCGCCGCGCAAGCGTCAGCCAGATACCCAGATTGCGCATTGGCTGATTCACCGTCTCTCCGTCGAGGTGTGTGATGCAGTCACCACTCCTGACACCAAGAGGTGCCAGCGGCGTGTCAGCGCCGAGATTGCGCACGCACAGTGCGGGTATGTCTTCGAGCACCTTCCAGCGCAGCGCTCCCCAGCGTGCAATGAGAGCCGGGTTTTTTTCCACGGCTTTTTTGAATGCGGCGAAATCGACGCGCGCTGAAACGTGGCTGCCGCCGTCGCGGCGTTTGACCGCAGTGACGAAAGAAGTTTTGATGGGCACTGTTGCAGTTTTTTCTGCACCCGGTGCAATTTGTCCCGGTGAGGCGGATATATCCATGACCTGCTGTATGTTGCGCAGCAGCAGATATTCGCGTGTCGCAATGACGGCCGCCACGCCCAGCAGCAGGCAGAACGTGATAAACAGCACGCGCGGAAGGGATTTCATATACGCTTATTTATGCATAGCTGCGGTGCGCAGCACCGCAGCTATGCATTTCACTTGACGCAGTAATTTATTTTTGTTTAAGCCCGTCATGCGAAAAAGTGTTTTTGGTCTCATCGCGGCAGTTGCCTTTGCGACCGCCGCCTGCGGCAAGTCGGAGTGCACAAAATATACTGACCGGTTTTGCGCAGACGCGAAATCGGCAGCCTGCGCCGACGCTGCCGCCAAAGTCAAGACCTGGAGTTCGACACAGTGCCGCATCGAGAACAATAAACTGCAGATCGACGACCAATCGAAACAGCTTGAGAACGAGCTAAAGTGAGCGGCATGCGTGATATTTTTGCCCACCGCATCCATAACATCGATACCAGCGAAATCCGCAAGGTGTTCGATCTCGCCGCCAAAATTAAAAATCCGCTGAACCTTTCAATCGGGCAGCCCGACTTTCCGGTCCCCGCGCCGGTGAAAGAAGCGATGATACAGGCAATCAAAGACGACAAAAGCGGATACACACCCACCGCGGGGCTTGTGCAGCTGCGCGAAGCCGTTGCCGAATTTCTCGCGGCGAAAAGCGGGGTCAGGCCCGCGGTCGACGACGTCATTGTTTCGACCGGCGTGGCCTCGATTCTGTTTCTGCTGTTCCAGACCGTCGTGGGCAAAAATGACGCGGTACTGCTGATCGATCCGTATTTTCTGATCTACCCGGCTCTGGTAAAATACCACGAAGCGCGGCCATACACGATTTCCGAGAATTTTGGCGTCGACGATATTGCCGAGCTGCGCGCGCAACTGCGAAAAGACAACGTCAACCTCAAGCTGATCATGTTTGCCTCGCCGTCAAACCCGACCGGCAAGATTCTCACGCGCCACCAGCTCGAACTCTTGTCAGAACTTGCGGATGAACAGGATGCGATCATCGCCTCCGACGAAATCTATGGCGCATTCGACTATGAAAAGAAGCACATCAGCATGTCTTCGATCAACGCCGGGCGCACGCTGACGCTCAACGGTTTTTCGAAGAGCCATGCGATGACGGGCCTCAGGGTCGGTTATCTTGCAGCGCCGCCGCGCTATTCGGGCATCGTGCAGAAAATGGTCACGCTGCAGCAGTACACGATGGTCTGCTCGCCGCATGCGATGCAGTGGGGGGCAATCACGGCGCTCAAAACCGGTATCGACAGCGAACTTGCGCTCATGAAAAAGCGCCGCGACATGGTCTATGGCGTGCTCAGCAAAGTGACGACTCTGCCTTTTCCCGATGGCGCCTTTTATGTCTATCCCGATATCCCCATTGATTCTGCCGAATTCGTCACGCAGGCGATCGAGCGCCGGTTACTGCTGGTGCCGGGTTATATCTTCAGCGCCAACCGAAACGCGATCCGCATCAGTTACGCGACGCGCGAAGACATTCTCGAAGAGGGCGCGCAGATATTTTGCGATATGGTTGCCGAGTTGAAAGACACTCTGCACTGAGGCAAAAGAGTCCGCAGACAATGACAGGAGACATGACTATGAAAAAATTCCTTTGCATCTTGATTTTTGCCGGCTCTGCTCTATCTGCGGAAGAAGATTCCGTCGGTTCGGGGCTGCCGGGCACCGGCAGAAATGAGGAGAAAAAATCCAACTGCAATACTTCACCTTATGCATCTGGTTGTATGGGATTGGGGATTGGTCCAGTCATATCAGCGGATGGCAAAGGTGGTGGCGCAGGTGCAACCTTTACTTATTTTATTATGGAAAGAGTGGGGCTCAGTGCGAATACAGGGGCTGTTTTTTTTCCCGGTCAACAGAATTATTCGGTAGGGCCAGCTCTGACATATTTTGTAGGTCCTTTTGCAGGGTATTTATTGACTCCGTCATTAAGTGCAACGAGGCATTTTATTCGGGGAGATCTCAATGCTGAAGGCTGGTCTTATGGCCCGTCGATTGGACTCCTGACCAGACTTTCAGGTCCCATTTTTTGGGGAATTTCGCTAGGATATTATACGTACCAAATAGCTGGCTTCAAAGCCAGTGACTGGAGTATTTCTCCGGTTGTTTTTGCATCCTTCTAACCCCACCCCCGTACCCCCTCCCCACTTAGTGGGCGCTGCGGCGAGCGCAGCCGAGCCGGGGTCGGCGGCTTCCACCGGGGAGGGGTTAAATCAGTTCCGCAATTTGTGGCAGAATTTCACCCGCCCTGCCGCGCAGATAGATATCATGCGCATAAGGCTTATGTCCTTCGTCGACATTCACTTCGATGACATAACCCTCGCGGCGGCGCACCTCAATGGCAAAACCCGCAGCGGGGTAGACGCTGCCTGACGTGCCGACGACGAGAATCGCATCGCACACATGCAATCTTTCGTAGATCGTATGCAGAATGTCTTTCGGCAATGATTCGCCAAACCAGACAATGTCGGGCCTGAGCCGCGCTTCGCCGCATTCGGGGCAGGGCGTCCCTGGGTTCACCGCATTGCGCATCTCATGCACTGCGCCGCAAGGCTGGCAGCGCGCGCGAAAAATATTGCCGTGCATTTCCAAAATAACCGGCAATCCGGCCAGCGCGTGAAAACCGTCGACGTTCTGCGTGACGCACATCAGCTGCGGCAGTTTCTCGGCGATTAGGCGGATTGCATGGTGTGCTGCATTCGGCTGCTTTGAGCTGATAATACTTTTTCTCCAGTTGTACCATTCCCAAACCAGCGCCGGGTCGCGCCTGAAAGCCTCGGGTGTGGCGAGCTCCTCGGGGCGCATAGATGCCATCCTGGCAGCGCCCGACTCGCGACCTCCTGTCGCTTCGGCTCGAAAATTCTTCCATAAGCCTTCCTCGCCTCTAAACGTCGGTACGCCGCTTTCTGCCGAAATTCCCGCACCGCTCAGAAACAGCGGATAGCGGGCATTCTTTAACGCCTGTGCGGCTTTGTGGATCAACGTTGTCTTCCTGCCCTGCATTCAGTGTGACTGACCCGGCAACGCGCAGCAGCCGCAAACCCAAATCCAACGCAACCGGCTTTTGGTTGACATCGGGTGAGACTCAGACTCGTTCAGCCATGTTAACCATATCCATTCTCGCTGCAGTGGCGGCCTTTATTCACGTTATGTTCTTCGCGATGGAGAGCCTGTTCTGGATGAAGCCAGCCGTACGAAAGATTTTCCG
>CAYHJO010000181.1:0-9246 GCA_964356715.1 uncultured Turneriella sp.
AATACCGATGTGCCTGAACCGACCGATTTGGTTATTTTGAACTGCAGGTCTGTGTATGCGCTGCGGTATTCTGTCGCGCGCGACGTGCGGTTGTAGAACGGCCGCTCGCCAACCCCAAACGCACTGACCGAAACATTGAGACCCCAGCGGCGCTGATCGAACGACAAAGTCGCGCTTCCTGTGTGCCGCGCCTGACCGTCGAGCGGGCGCACCATCGAACTTGTCACGCGTGTAACGGCGTCGGTGGTCGTGAATTGCGCGATGGCTTCGGTGTAGGTATAGCCCAGCCTGACGGCAAAATACCGCAAAAAATGCATTTCTCCGCCAACTTCGCCACTCTTGCTCTCGGCAAAGTCGGCGTTGGTGTGCAGATAGTATTGCGTCGCGCCGACGGTACGATCAAGCACACGGGCAATCTTATCTCTAATCAGATGGTAATAACCGTTGACCGAGAATATGACCTTGGGTACCACCGCCCAGCTGAGGCCGGCATTGTACGATTGCGAAATTTCGGGCTTTAGGTCGACATTGCCCAGCACTCGCTGGTTTGCCTGAACGAAGTCATAATGCATTTCCTTCAGGCTGGGCGCCCGGAATCCCCAGCCGTAGCCGGCTTTGAAAGTGACATCCTTAACCGGATCGATGCGCAGCCCCAATCTTGGTGAGACAGCATCGCGGTGCGAGGCGCTGTAATCATAGCGTACGGCAGGCTGTAAAATGAAATTCGAATTGCGGTGAACGACCCATTTGTTCTCGGCGTACGCTGCGTAGCGCGTGCGCTCTTTGACGCCGGCGGTGCCGACAATCGGCGTGGCGATGCGGTCGCTCTCCATGCGCTCCCAGATATTCTCTGACCCGAGAGTGAGCGATTGGTTCGACAGCCAGTTCAGATTGTAATGCACCAGCGAGCTGCCGAAATTCTCCCTGGTATCCGTTGTGATATCCTTCGTGGCCGGGTTCTGGAAATCCTGAACGTAGCGGTCGAAAAAATACGAATAGTTGAGATCGACGTTGAGTTGTTCCGAATCAGAGAATTTATTCCTAGAAAAGAGCGTACCGGAAGTCAACTGGCTGTCTTTATTCTCGTTCAGATACGCCGTGGTGCGCGTCACACCGTTTTCACGTCTTCTGACGGCGTTGACATCCAGGCCCAATTGCCAGTTTTTTGCGACGTCAAACTGCATCTGGTCGGCTACCTGCCAGTTATTGAAGCCACGCCCTGTCAGCGTGGGGTCCGCAGACGAAATACGGTATTGTTCCAGCTGCCTGAAGGAAACATCCGCCTTGTTGCTGAAAATACCGAGCCTGGTGCCCGCCATCGTATCGAGATTAAATTTGCCGAGTTCGCCGCCGCCCGCGACGACTTTGTATTCGAGCGGCGCACTGACGGGTCGCGTGATGATGTTAATCACTCCCCCCACTGCTTCTGAACCGTAGATTGCCGAGCCCGCGCCCTTCATCACTTCGATGCGATCGACATCGTTCAGATTGAGGCGACTGAGATTGATCGCCTCTTCGTTTTTGCCAATGATGCGCCTGCCATTGATCAGTACGAGGCTGTATTCGGGTGGCAGGCCGCCCATTTGCACGGTTTCGCCGCGCGAACCAGAATAAGACACCATGAGGCCGGGTTGGTAAGACAGCGCGTCGGCAATTGTGCTGCTGCCCGAATTGGCGAGATAGTCGCTGTGGATCGTATCCACGACGACAACTTCGTTCTCCGGCTGTTCGGGGTTGCGCGACGCGCTGATGACGACCGGTTTCAGTCGGCCAAAGCGCTGCGGAGCTTCTTCACTGCCCGCCGGTTCGACGGCAAAAGCCGGAGACGCGCCGAGCATGCAGCCTATTAAGGTCAGTTGGCAGGAAAACTTTTGCTTCGCAATATTCATACCCCCTCCCAAAAAGGGGATATGCTGATAGCGCGAAGGCGCGACCTTGACCTAAGTCAATTTTAATTTAAGAATATCCGGTCGGTCATTCTGTGATTACGGTTGCCGCAACATCGGTACGCGTGCAATCGACGCAGTATATGCGCCTGGCGATCCTGTTACTGTCCTTCGTTGCGCTGCCGGTATGCCAACGCACTGAGCACTGCAAGAAGGCTTGCGCCGAAAATTTCGAAGCCTGCATGGCGCGAACGCACGACCCGGAAAAATGCCTGTTCTTCAGGCAGGATTGCGAAGAACGCTGCTGATAGCCGGTTAAATCGAAAAAATTTTCAGCGCCAGGCGCTCATAAAATTCATAATCCCTGTTTCAATACCGAATGCACGTTCGCATCGGTAATGGGTGCTGCGGCGGGCCTTGCCGAATGCAGATTTTGCATTTCCAGCAATACGGCCTGCGGCGCCTCGCCGGGAAACCGGTGTTTTGCAAAATTTTCTGCGATACGTTGTTTTACAACCTGCTCAGAATCCATTTCGGCGCCCAGCAGGTAGATGCGGTTACCCGGTCGCTCATGCGGGTGGTGCAGATAGAATCCTTTTTCAAACACACGCGCGAGCGTCGCCCGCTCGCGCTGATCAAGCGCGGAATTTTCCCAGGCGTTCATGAGCACCATGCCTTTCGGCTGCAATCTGTTTTTCATCAGTGTAAAGAATTCAAACGTATAGAGCGCGGGCGGAATAAAAGTCTCGCCGAAGGCATCCATAATGATGACATCATATTTTTCGCGCGCTTTCGTGAGAAATGCCCGGCCGTCGGCCTGGATGATCTCCAGCCGGCGGTTTAGCGGGAAATATTTACGAGACAGGCGAATAATTGCCGGATCGATTTCCACGACGCGGATCTGCCACTGCGGAAAAGAATCGGCGAGAAAATCCGCGAAACTGCCGCCGCCCAGACCGATCATGAGGCAGCTCACCGGACGCTCCGCTGCTTCGCCCGGCAAAGCGAGAATAGCCAGGGAAAGCAGATACGTATATTTGTAGACCCATCGCCTTTTGTCGCTGAGATCGAGCGCCGACTGTTCCTGGCCACCGATACTGATATATCGTTTGCCATCCGCCTCTGAAACAGTGATCAAGGCGTATGGCGACCTTTCCTGCGCGAGTATTTTTCGCGCCGGCAGCACTTCAGACGCGGGTGCGGCACACACCAACAAAAGAGTGCCGGCAGCGCAGATTGCCGTAATTCCTCTCATCCACGACCCACAACTCATGCGAGTCTGGTTTTTAGTGACATGCACTGTCGTCATGCATAAATATCGGGTTACACATTTTTTCTAAGCAGGATATATGAACGAAATAACACGAATTTCCGTCGCGCTGCGCGCCATGGTCTTGATCGCCGCCCTGCTGGTTTTGGCTTTGGTGGCGGGCCCCAAACCACAGAAGACAAAGGCGCAAGGAAATAGGAATTGCGATTCCCCGGCATTGCACAGCACGCAAAGTCAGGGTTATGCGAATCTTAGTCGCTTTCGGCAACGAGCATTTCGTGAATGGCATCGGGCAGCCTGACATCGGAGGCAAACTGGATGCCCATACTGGAAAAAGACCGGCCGCTTTCTTTGAAATCGCGCTTCCAGACGATCTTGCCTGAAAATCGCATTTGTATGGCGGTGTTATCGCTGACGATTTCGCCGGCAATGTGCTGAGGCGGAGAGAACAAGTCGCGGTCTTCTTTGGCAGAAAGCAAGACCATCATGCCGCCTTCGGAGATATCGCTAAGCTGCATCAGGTGCTTTTCAATACCATCGAGCCGTACTTTGCAATCGAGATGTTGACTAACGAGATAGCGTTCGTATTTGCGATTTTCCTGCATGGTTAATACGTGCCCCACTGAGAACGCCAGCAGCAAGTAATATGCGCCTGCGCGCGCGTCACGTGATATTTTGTCCGATCTTGTTTTCAGCTGCCTTTTTGCAAAAACATGCGCACCGCGACCACTGCGAGCAGCACCGCGAAAATTCGCCGGACCAGAAGCTCAGGCAAAAGCAGCGCAACCTTGCTGGAAAAGAAACTACCTGCCATAAATGCCGCGGCGAGAATAGCTGCATAATGCAGATTCACCGCACCGGCTTTGTAGTAGTTATATGCTGCAAACAGGCCGATCGGAGGCAGCATGACGGCGAGACTGGTGCCAATCGCGGTATGCTGATCGACACCTGCCAGCAATACCAGACCGGGAATCAGCACCATGCCGCCGCCAATGCCCAGCACACCGCCCAGTGCACCAGCGGCCAATCCGATCAGTACAAGGGTAATCCACAACTGCGCGTTCATAGATTTAACAGATTAGATGCCGGTAGTCTGCACGTAATTTTCGATCTCGTGCAGCGCCTGTTGGTATGAGATTACGGGTTTGAATCCCAGCTTCTCGCGTATTTTTTTGTTGCTGAAGTCATTGTCCGCACCGACAAGCATCAGCGCCTGACGCGTCAGGGGCGGCCGGCCCTTGATACCAAATGTCTTCCACGCGGTTTCGCCGGCGATCGCGAGAATATCAGAAGCAAAGCGCGGTATCGACGACGGCGGGTCGGTGCGCGCGATGTGCGCGAGGTCGGAAAAGTATGTGTGCCACGCGACGTGGTTGTCGTCGGCCGCGAGATAGATTTCGCCGCGCGAATTTTCATCTTCTGCTACGCGCAGCAAAATATCGACGAGGTTCGCGACATGAATTAAACCCGCGCGCCCTTTGCCGTCGCCAATCAGTGCCGGCAAACCCTGCCGCAAAACCTTGATGACCTCGACAACCCAGGGTTTCGAACCCGCGCCATAGACATTGCCTGGTCTGACGATTCTGACATCCAGATTGGCGCGATGAAAATGTCCGATGGCGTTCTGCTCTTGCTTCTGTTTATATTCGGTATAGTAACCGTTGGATTTACCATAGGGTGTAGATTCGTCGATCGGCCCTTTGCCGATTTGGTCGCCGTACACAACGACCGATGTCGTCAGAACCAGGCGCTGCGCCTTTTCTTCGGCGATGCGGCAAATGAGGTCTGAGAGTGTGAGGGCAGCGGTAAATTTGTCTTCGCTTTCCCAGTCGGAAACGGGAAACGCGAGATGAAAAACCACCTCAGCTTGCCCGAGCGACGAGCGTACTTCGGCCTCATTGGCGAGATCTGATTCCACCCAATGAATACGTTTGCCTTCGACGGGTTTTACCCCGGGCAGATCAAAGCCGGTGATCTTTGCCCCGCGCTCAGCGAGGCTCTTGAGCAGATTACTGCCGATAAAACCGCCCGCACCAGTGACAGCGACTTTTTTTCCTTTGAGATCCATAGCCGACGCTGCGCCGGGTCAGCTTAGGAGCGCAAGACTATTATTCGGTTTGTCGTTGAATCTCCAGATGCGCTGGAAATCCTAATTTCTTTACAACCCATACGGTACTACCCGTCACAGTATTCAACCCCACCATGAAACCTCAAATTACCGCCGACAAAAACGGCATACCAACCATTATCGCCAGCGACGCGCAAGACCTCTTTAGGCAATTGGGCGTCATACACGCGACGCAGCGCAGCGTGCAGATGATTTTGATGCGCATTCTGGGGCAGGGCCGCGGCTCTGAATTGCTCGAAAGCAGCGACATGATGCTCGGCATCGACACGTTCTTCAGGCGCATGAACTGGACAAAACACCTGAGCGAAGAAGTCAGCAAACTCAGCGGCACCGAGCAGAAGCAACTTGTCGCGTACTGCGACGGCATCAACAGTATACTCACGAAACAGACACCGTGGGAATTCAAGCTCGTCGGCTACCGCTTCGAAGCGTGGAAACCCGAAGACTCGATTCTCATCGCGCGCATGATGGGTTATCTCACACTTTCGCAGTCACAGGCCGAGGTCGAGAAGCTGTTTGTCGAACTCGTGCAGGCAGGTGCCAACCGTGCGCAACTCGAAGAACTGTTTCCGGGACTTTTGGGCGGTGCAGATTTCGAGCTTATCAAGCAGGTGAAACTCGAGCACAGAATTGTTCCCGCAGAGTATCTGTGGCAAGTCGGCCTGCCTCGCATGATGGCGAGCAACAATTGGGTGATTGCACCTCACCGCACAAAATCCAAAGCCGCGATATTATCCAACGATCCGCACCTCGAAGGCAACCGGCTGCCCAATGTCTGGCATGAATTTATCTGGAAATGCGGCGAACGCAGTGGTGCGGGTGCCGGTGTACCCGGGCTACCCGGCATGATGGTCGGGCGCAACGAATCGGTCGGCTGGGGCGCTACGTACACCTTCATGGACTCCGTCGATTCGTGGATTGAAAAGGTCCGCGGCAGCAAATTTCTCGACCACGACAAAAAATGGAAGGCATTCTCGATACGCCGTGAGATCATCAAGCGCAAGAAAAAAAAGTCTGAAGAAGTGGTGTTCTATGAAAACCACCGCGGCACGGTTGAAGGCGACGCCAGCGGCGCAGCGGAAAAGCATCTGCTGAGTACCGCGTGGTCGGGTGCAGGTACCGGCGTCGCATCACTCAGAGGAGCGATGGCAATTCCGTTTGCGAAGAATGCCAAAGAGGCAATGGCAATCGCCGGCAATCTCGAGGTTTCGTTCAGCTGGGTGTTTGCCGACAGCGAAGGCAATATCGGGTACCAGATGTCGGGCCTGATGCCCAAGCGCGTCAGTGGCTGGAAGGGTTTTGTGCCACTACCTGCTTTCAAGAAAAACAACGACTGGCAGGGTTTTGTCAAAGCCGCCGACCTGCCACGGCGCTATAACCCAAAAGAAGGTTTTATCGCCACTGCAAATAACGATCTCAACTCCTGGGGCAAAGCCAAGCCGATCACGATGCCGATGGGTGACTTTCGCGCGCGGCGCATCGCACAGGTTCTCGGCGCAGCAAAAAATCACACGGTCGAATCGGTGCAGAAACTGCACTACGATACTTACTCGCTGCAGGCCGAAGAGTTTCTGCCATTGCTCAAGCCGCTGCTCGACGATTCGGCCAATGCGCAGCTTCTGCGCGACTGGAATTTCGAATACAGCCTCGACAGCGTCGGCGCGTCGGTTTTCGAAGCGTGGTACCGCGAGCTATTCGCGACGGTGTTTGGTCGCCAAGGCGACCCGGCGGGCGACAGCGAAAAAAATGCCGCTGAGTTCATCTGGCGCGAAGGCGGTATTTTCATCGATTTTTACCAGAACTTTGACCGCATCTTAATGGCAAAAAAGTCCGCCTGGTTTGGCGGCCGGTCGCGCGATGATATTTTCAAAGCCGCGTGGGATTTAGTCAGAAACAAAACCTTTTTACCGTGGGGCAAAACCAACACCTTTGTGCTGAAACATCTGCTTTTCGGCGGTAAATTCCCGCGTTTCGTGGGCTTCGACCACGGACCGATCGCTATTCGGGGTGGTCGCGCGACCGTTCACCAGGGGCAGATCTATCGCTCTGCGGGGCGCGACACTTCGTTCGTGCCGACATTCCGCTTTGTCACCGATTTCAGCACACGCACGCTGCATTCAAATCTGCTCGGCGGCCCGTCTGACCGGCGTTTCGGCGCGCATTACACGAACGAGGTGCAGAACTGGTTGAACGGCGTTTACAAGCAGTTGGATTTCTGACGTGTCGCGTCGAAATAATTTTTCACCTGAACGATCGTCTGCCGGCCAGCGCTTTATAGATCTCGCGCCAGAATCTGTCTTTGATGTCGGTCTGGTTCGGCAGCATCTGCGTCATAAGAATAATCGTCAGCCCCTGCTGCGCATCGACGCGGTAAAAGGTGCCGTACGCACCAATCCAGCCATACGAACCCACTGCTTCAGGGCCGTTCGCACCCGCGCGTCCGGTCGTTTCAAAACCATAACTAAACCCCATACCGCGCACACTCGTCGGCCCGCCACCCGTCTGCGCCGTGGTCATCAGCTTCACCGTTTCGGTTTTCATAATCTGTTTGCCTTCAAAGATGCCGCCGTTGCGAATCATTTCCAAAAAACGCGAATAGTCGCGCGCGGTTGACAAAAGGCCCGCACCCGCGGAAAAATTTTTGCGCGGACCATAGACATACGGCCCGTCGGCAAAAGAACGTTCGGCCAGATAATCCTTCGTCTCTTTGCCGTTCTTCATCACCTTTTTGGAGCCGTAGACAACCGCCAGTCTTCCGCGGTCATTGGGCGGTAGAAAAAAAAACGTGTCGTGCATGCCCAGCGGTTCGGTGATGCGCTTGCGAATGAATTCGTCTAACGACTTTCCGGTGATCTTTTCAATCACGCATCCCAAAATGTCGGTGGCATAACCGTAAACCCAGCCTTCACCGGGATGCGCAATAAAGGGCAGCTTCGCCAGCCTGTCCATGGTTTCGCAAACTGTTTCATCCTTGCCCGAAATGTTCCACGGCGAGCCCAGGGCAAGTCCCAGATCTGCCGCGCGATAGAGTTCTGCGATTTCGGGTTGAGTGCCGTACGAAATGCCGGCGGTGTGTGTCAGCAGATGGTGGATTGTGATCGGGGTTTTCGCCGGTACTATTGCCACCTCAGTGGAATTCGGAGTGCGCACGGCGACAAACGTTGTGGCATAGGCAGGAATATATTTACTGACCTCTTCGTGCACCGATAATTTACCTTCTTCCGCAAGAATCAATACGGCCGCGCTGGCGATCGCCTTCGTCATCGAAGCGATGCGAAAAATCGTGTGCATATCCATCGGCACTTTTGCCTCACGGTCACGCCAGCCGACAGCCCGCTCATAGACCGGATCGCCGTCCATCAGAACCAGCGCCACAGCGCCGGCGATTTTGCCCGAGCTGGCATAACCTTCGAGCGCACGATCGACATGCTTTAGTTTTCTGGCAAGCGTGACCGCCGGATCTTCGGGGACAAAAGTATAACCCGCGAGCAAGGCGAACAGAATCGAAGCGGTTACAATGGGCCGGGGGATCAATTTCATCGCAATTCAGCCGCCGCAATACCGCGGGGGCGTCCAGCTGCGGGTCTACCAGCAGATTGTAAATCGGGAATTTTCACACCGCGGCTAATGTTTTCTGGCTCAATCTCACGCTGTTTTTGTCGATATTCGTACGTGGCAGCAAGGTCCGCAATAGTTAATCATATGGCCAGCCCGGCGAGGGTGTTCTGGAAACTGACGCTGCACAACGAACTGCTTGCCATGGGGGTTTTTATCCCCTTTATTGCGTATTTTTTCCTGATCATTGGCGGCTTGAGCGGAGTCCAAATGCTCGACTTCGTGCTTTGCCTGGCCTACGGCGGTTTTCAGGATTTTCTGGGCATGCTGGCCTTGCGCAGGTATACCCTGATTCCACTGCTCGCTGTACTGCAAACCGCGCAACCCCCAGACAAGGTCAGGTTGGC
>CAYHJO010000182.1:0-9196 GCA_964356715.1 uncultured Turneriella sp.
ACACTTTCGGCGCAACTCCATTCACCATCAGCGCGTGGGTTAAATTCAACTCGCTGACCGCGGGGCCTAACGCGATTCTGCAAAGGGGCACACCACAAACCGGATATCTGGGGTTTCAGCTGTCGCAGACAGGTTCGACTTCGGTGCCGATGCTCTATGGAAATGGCAGCTTCAGTACCAACTCGACGGGACCGGCGTTAAGCGCCGGAGAATGGTATTTCCTCGCATTCGCCAACACCGGTACCGCTGGGACACTTTACGTCGGCAAATACGGTGGCACCTTGACGACAGGGGGCCCAACAAGCGGAAACTACGCGCAATACACACTCACAGCATTTCAGATATTCGGCAGCGCCGTCGACGCCTGCGCCGACGATCTATTACACTACAACCGCGTACTCAGCGCCGACGAAGTGAAGCAGAATTTTTTGTCGATGGAGTGAGCGCCAAACCATTTCTCCGTTTCACGGAGAAATGGTTTGGCCAATTTGCGCCGCCACCGCAGCCAACCGATCGGGATAATCGGTTATTATTCCATCGACGCCCAGCTGCAGCAGCGCTGCCATCTCGGCTGATTCATTCACTGTCCACGGAATCACTGCCAATTTCTTCGCGTGCGCCTCGCGCAGAAAGTCGCCGGTGACATAAAGTTTGTACGGGGAAATAATGTCGGCTTTCACGGCTTCCGCACGCGCGAGAATTTCGGCGCGTACGCCGCCGCCGAGCCCCAGATACATTTTGATTCCCTGCCACTTTGTCGGCTCGAAGAGCGCCGACGTGCGGATGTCTTTGTCGAGTGCGCGCGCGTACGGCAGCACTTCGGGCACAAACGACTGCACTGTCGAACGTTTTGCCATGCCCGCGCGGCGTATTTTTCCGACGAGCAAATCCGCGAAACGCTTAAGCTCTGCTTCTGTCGGTTTCCCTTTGGGAAACTTTGCCTCGATATTGAATGCGACAGATTTAACGCGGGCGTCTTTGGCTTCGAGAGTTTTGATGTTCAGAAAAAATTCATCGAGAGTGATGAGGCGCGTACCGGGCACCGGTTGTTGTTCGGGAAATTTTTCATGGCGGTCTGAGCCGCAGTCGAAGGTTTTGAGCTCGGCCACAGTCAGCGCGCTCATCGCGGCTTTTTTTACCGGTTGCCCGTCGGCGCCGCGGCAGAGCGCCGGATTGGTTTCGGTGTCGTGGTGTATCACGAGATCGCCGTCGGCCGTGATCACGGTATCGAGTTCCAGCACATTCATGCGGTGCTTGAGCGCCTGCTCAAATGCCGGCCACGTATTTTCAGGGGCAAGACCGCGCGCCCCACGGTGGCCCTGCAATTCGAGCGTCTGCAAGATCGGCTTATCGGGCAACGAGGCGCAGGCCAATAAAAAGCTCAGTGCGGCAATGGGTAAGGTAATGCGCATGGGCAATCATCCGAAAATACTTCTCAGAGCGGCAAGATGGATTCGCATGGCACCCTCACCCCCTGCCCCCGCTCCCGGAGGGAGAGGGGGTAGAAAAATTGCTTATGGGTGAATACAGCAGGAAACCGGCCCATCCCCCGTCTTTTCTGGCTAAGGCCCGTTATCTTAGGAAGAACCAAACCGAGGCTGAAAAACGACTTTGGGAATGTCTGCGCTACAGACAGCTCGCCGGCCTCAAATTCCGCAGGCAGCATCCAATAAGACCGGGATTCATTCTGGACTTTTATTGCGACGAAAGAAAAATCGCCATTGAAATTGACGGCAAAGGCCACGAGACACCGGAGCAAAGCGAATACGATGCATACCGAACGCAAATCCTGAATGAAACGGGAATCAGTGTAATCAGATTGGATAATGAGCAAGTCAGGGCAAGCATGGAAGCCTGCCTGAACTCTATTATACATTTGATCAATAACCCCTCTCCCCCCGGGAGAGGGGTGGCCGAAGGCCGGGGTGAGGGTGGCAGCGCTGGTGAAACTGGCTTTTCGGCCTGACTGAGCGCGAAAAGCTTCCCCCGAAATGCAATCTCCCGCCCCCGATTTTAATCCTCCTTTAAATACCATGCCGTGGTGGCAAAAGGTCGAAAAGATCGCGCTGTATGGCTTTTTTCTCTCGGCGCTGTTCGGCGGTTTTTTCCTGGGTTTTCTGCATTTTCGTATCCATTCCAAAACCGGGGATCTCGACCGCCTTGCGTCTTTTCGCCCGACGATACCGACCCGCCTCTACGACCAGAAAGGGCGGCTGATCTCGGAACTGTTCCGCCACCAGCGCAAACTTGTTTCACTCGAAGAAATCCCCCGGCCGGTGATTGCGGCGTTTCTCGCGATCGAAGACTCAAATTTTTACGAGCACTTCGGCATCGACTTCAAGGGCATTCTGCGCGCGACGTTCAAAAACCTGCGCGCGATGCGCGTCGTCGCGGGTGGTTCGACGATCACGCAGCAGCTGGTGAAAGGGCTCTATACCGAAAGCGAACGCACGCTGTTCCGTAAAGTTTACGAAGCCGTGCTCGCACTGCAGGTCGAAAAAGCATTCACCAAAGATGAAATCCTCGAAATGTATTTCAACCAAACTTATTTCGGCCACGGCGCTTACGGCATTTCGGCTGCGGCGCAGTTCTATTTCGACAAACCCGTTTCCAAGCTGAACTTCATGGAGGCGTCGATTCTCGCTGCGCTGCCGAAGTCGCCGCATAACTATTCGCCGTTCCGCGCACCGCACGACGCGTACCGCAAAAACAAAATCTCACTCAACAGGCTTGTCGAAGTGGGATTTATCACTAAACAGGAAGCCGACACTCTCTACAAAACTTTTTGGCCCGTTTACTGGAAAAAAATCGTCACCACACCGCCGTCGAAAACCATCTTCGGCGAAAAAGTCAACAACGCGCCTTACTTTACCGAACACGTGAGACAGGAACTCATCGCGCTATACGGCGAAGACGTTGTTTATTCGAAGGGGCTGCAGGTATACACCACACTTGATCTCGACCACCAGCAGGCCGCCGAGCGCGCGCTGTTGCCGGAACTCGCAAAACTCGATCCGATCGCGCGCAGCTATAACCAGTCGACGAAAGGCGGTATCGACGGCGCGCTGCTCGGCACTTACTTTGCGCTGGCTAATATTATTCCGCTGCCGGGCATCAAACAGGAATATTCCCTGCGCAACGACTTCCGCAAGAAGTTCAAAGAAGATACCGCAGACGCATTTGAACTCGTGACATTAGGTCTGCCTGCAATTGTGGCAAATAACGCTTCTGCGGAGTTCATGGCGTCCAATCGCGAATTCCGCTCTGACTTGCTCGTGCAGGGAGCGATGCTCGGGCTCGATATGAAAACCGGCCGGTACACCGCCATGATCGGTGGTCGCGAATTCAAATCGTCCGACCAGTTCAACCGCGCGACGATGGCAAAACGCCAGCCGGGTTCGGCAGTGAAACCTTTTGTCTACGGCGCAGCGCTCGAAGCGAGAGCAATCCACTACGCGATGGGTTTCGTCGACTCGCCGATTGTCAATATCACACCGAACGGCGAGCAGTGGGCGCCCGCGAACTTCGACAGCGGTTTTACCGGCTATGTACTCGCTTACCGGGCGCTCTCTGCGTCGATCAACCTCGTGTCGGTGCAGATCTATGACCTTGTCGGGCCCGATGCAATCATCAACTATATCAGCCGTCTGACTAAGGCGCCCGAATCGCGCTTCCAGCCGAACCCTGCCCTCTCTCTTGGTGCTTCAGAAATGACTCCGGCAGAACTGCTGCTTGGCTATGCCATCGTCGGCAACAAGGGACAGGATATTATTCCGCATGCGATTATGTATATTGCCGATCGCGAAGGCAACGTGATTGCGCACCCGGAAAACGATGTGATTCAGGCGTTAAATTACAAGCGCCGTACCGGACAAATCCAGGTGGTCGAAGAAGGGCCCGCGTTTATTCTGCGCAAGATGATGGAAAACGTCGTCAACGCGGGCACGCCGACGCATGCGATCCGCATCGAAGGCGGCTACAAGGGCATCGGCGCGGGCAAAACCGGCACGAGTAACTCATTTAACGACGCGTGGTTCGGCGGATATACCACCGACATGGCGGCCGTGGTGTGGTTTGGTATGGATAACGGCAATATGACGCTCGGCCGCGGCATTTCAGGCGGCAGCAGTGTTGCCCCGGTCTGGGCGAAATTCATGCGCGACGTCTATAACGCGCGCGGCAAACTGCCCGAGCCGTTCGACCAGACGCTGCCGAAAAATGTGCATTCGGCCGGGGTCTGCCGCTTTACCGGAAAATGGGGTAACCCGAAATGCGACAAAGAATTTACCGGCACGCTGGTGCCCGACCCGATCACCATCAACGGCAAAAGGCGCGGTGTCGGTGGCGAGACGTGCAATTGCCACCATGCCGAATCTAAAAGTTTTCTCGATCTTTTGCAGGCCGACCACGGCCTGCAGAACGAAGATGTCGGTCGCGATACGAGTAAAGCGTATGACCTCACCGACGGCGACAAATTGCTGAAGCAGTTGGGCGGCGATCTGCCGGTTCCGGCAAATATGCAACCTGGCGCGGTAAACGGCCCGGTAGCTACGCCCATTGCAGCACCGGCCGCCACCCCTGCACCGGCACCCAAGCCACAGTAAGCATGATATCAGGCTTCGCCGTGCCTCGGCTCATGTCATGGTGAGCTTGTCGAACCATGACTGAAACGCTGCTGCAAAAACTTTACCGCGCCACTAAACCGCTGCTGTTCAAACTCGACGCCGAGGCTGCGCACAGTTTGACTTCGGTTGCCATGCGTGCGATTTCCCCCACAATTATGAACGCGCATATTGAACGGCGCCGGGCGCAGATTATCTTCGACCGCAAGGTGCACTCGCCAATCGGCATTGCCGCGGGTTTCGATAAATTCTGCCATGCCCCGCTCTATCTCTACAAACTCGGTTTTGGTTTTGTCGAGAGCGGCAGCCTCACCCCCAAACCACAGACCGGTAACCCAAAACCGCGCATCGCACGCATACCCGAACAACAGTTGCTGCTCAATAAAATGGGTTTCAACAACCCCGGTTTTTTAGTGGGATGGAAAAATCTGCGCGCGCGCATCGCGGTAGCGCCGCATGCATACCAGATCGCACTGAGTCTTGGCAAAGGCAAAGAGACCGATGTCGAACGCGCGGCAGACGACTACACGCACTGCCTCGGCGTGCTGAAAAACGACCCGATGAGTGAGTTTTTGTTCTACATCGCCATCAACGTCAGTTCCCCCAACACGCCCAATCTGCGCGCGCTGCAAAAAGGCGGGGCAATCAAAAAACTCGTCGCGGCATGCACTAAAATTTCACCGCGTCCGATAGTCGTAAAGTTCGCGGCCGACTTTGTGGATATGAAGACCTATCGCGCATCGCTCATCGCGGCGCTCGACGGCGGCGCAGAGGGCATTATCATCTGCAACACGACCACGGATCATTCACTCGGGCGCCTGCCAGCAAACCTCGCCAGTTTTGGCGGCGGGCTGTCGGGAAAGGTGCTCGCCGAAAAATCCCGCGCATACCTGAAAGAGACGCTGAAAATAACGAAGGGGAAAATTCCCGTGATTTCGAGCGGCGGTGTTTTCTCTCCCGCAGAAGCAAAGGTGCGTCTCGACATGGGTGCCGATCTCGTTCAGCTCTATACCGGGTTCATCTATTACGGTCCCGATTTTGCGCGGGATTTTCTGAAGCTACTCTAAGGAAGTTCTGAAAAAGTCATGCGCGGCCATCTGCCGCGCGAGGGAATGCGCGCAAACGGGGACATTTGCGCTCCTAATTTTGGCTTTTTCAGAACTTCCTTAACGCACAGCCGCGCGCTTCTGCATATTTTCCAGATACGCCTGCGCGGCGTTCTGCTCGGCCTGCTTACGCGTGCGCGCGATGCCCTGAGAACGCCGCTCGCCGCCGATCACCAGCGCAATCGTAAACTCTTTGTCGTGGTCGGGTCCCTCGGCGCAAACTAGCTGGTACTCGGGGCGCTGGTGGTGTTTCGCGAGAATCTCCTGCAGCGATGATTTGTAATCGCGGCTGCCTTCGACGGTTTCGGGGTTATCGAGAATTTCCCTGAAGTGCCGCAGTACAAATTGCTGCGCGGCTTCGAAACCCGCAGCAAGAAAGATGGCACCGATCACGGCCTCCATTGCGTCTGCGAGGTTGGATGTGCGCGTGAGACCGCCGGTCGCCACCTCGCCCTTGCCCATACGCAACATCTTGCCCAGCGCCAGTGTGTCGGCGACGCGCTTGAGCGCAGACTCGCAGACGGTCATTGCCTTGAGGCGCGTGAGCCCACCCTCGGCGGTTTTGCGCTTCGAGGCGTAAAAGTGGTGCGCAATGACCAATCCCAGCACCGAATCGCCGAGAAATTCAAGGCGCTGATTGTGCTTGTCGAGACCAGGATCAAAACCCTGCCTCACTTCATTGCTGTAGCTCTTATGCGTAAGCGCGACGTTCAGCGCAGGCAATACCTTGTCGGGTAATTTCTCGCTGGCGAGAAAATCCTGCAGCAATCTGTCCCGGCTTTCTTCTGAATTACTCGTTTCCACCATGTCTCCCTAATAATGGGAGTCATTTGTGATTGCCCACGCCCGCGTGGTCAATCACAAATGACCCAATCTTTTTTGCAATGTACCGTTTCCTCATCACCGCGTCCATTTTAGTTTTACTGGGTTTTATTTATCTTGGCAGCCGGCTGATCGTGCCGTCGCTGCCGCTTGCGGCGCGCCTAACGCTGTGGCTACTGCTGGGCGGCATGATAGCGAATCTCTTATGGCTGCCGTTCAAAAGATGGCAAAGGCAGTCGGGCACTTTGCTCACGGGCGCCGCGACGCGCCTGCTCGAGGCCAGCGCCTATAACCTGATGGGATTTCTGAGTCTGCTGTTATTCTTCACCGCCGCCAGCGAATTTGCCCGCTTAGCTTTGCGCACGCTTCCAAATGCATGGACTGCGTCTCTGGTGCTGGCGCTGCCTGCAGGCATGAATCCCGAAGCGGCACTCGCGTTGGCTATCGCCGCGCTGGCAACATTTTTCTTTTTTTGGGGCCGCATCGCCGTGGCAATCGGCCCGCGTTACCGTTTTGTCAAAGTGGTGTTTCCGCTGCCTGGAAAAAAAAGACGCCGGCCGCGCTTTCGCAAGCATAAGCACGCAACGCAGCGTATCCGCATTGCGCAGGTCAGCGATCTGCACATCGGCCGTGCCATCAAAAAAGATTATGTTGCGCGTGTGGCACGCATGATCACAGAACAAAATGCAGACATAGCCTGCTTCACCGGCGACATCGGCGACGGCAACACCGCTGCGCTGAGGGAGGATGCAGCGCCGCTCGCGGATATTCGCACCAATCACGGCACGTACTACATTCCCGGCAACCATGAATATTATTGGGGCATGCAGGCCTGGCTTGCCGAGTTCAAAAGACTGGGTTTTAAAAGCGTCATCAACCGCGGCGAAATCATCAAAACTGAAGCGGGGCAACTGTTCATCGCCGGCACCAGTGACCCAACCGCTGCGCGCTTTGCCGAAGAATTACCAAAAATTCCCGAGCGCGGTGAATCCGATCTGGCAATACTGCTCGCGCACCAGCCAATTTTTGCGCGCAGCGCAGAGAAGAAGAACTATGACATGATGCTGTCGGGACACACGCATGGCGGACAATATATTCCGTGGTCGTGGGTCGTGCACCTTGTGTACCGTTTCGCGAGCGGCCTCTATCGCTTCGGCGGCATGCTGATCTATGTCAACGACGGCACCGGCTACTGGGGTGCGCCGCTCAGAGTAGGCACTCGCCTGGAGATCACTATTCTGGATATTTATCTTGCAGAAGAAAGATCTTCTTCGCAGCCAAAGGGGAAAGTCGATGCGCCATGACCATTTTGCCATAACCCGTTTTGCCGATCTCGACACGCAGCGGCACGTCACGAGCCGCACTTACGAACAGTTCGCGCTCGAAGGCCGCTATCAGGTACTGGCAAAGCTTGGTTACAATCAGGAGCGCATACAAAACGAGCAGATCTATCTCGAAGCCGTGCGAGGCTATTCGAAATTCCACCGCCAGCAGTTTCCCGGCGTGCAACTGAAAGTGGATACCTTTTGCACTGTGCCCCTCACCCCTCGATCCCTTCTCCCGGAGGGAGAGGGGAAGCTCCCTTCTCCCTCCGGGAGAAGGGCTGGGGATGAGGGTGCGATCATCCACTGGGATCAAAAAATCCGCGACGCGGCGGGGGAACTGGTCTGCCATTTGCAGCTCGAAACACGCACGACCAAAGCCGGCGTGCCGATGCAGCTCGAGGGGATTGAGGCAGCGGAAAATTTTGAAATCCTCTATGCAGACCTTGCGCCGTGGTCGGGTAACAACGAACGTGTAGTGAATCATTATACGATGCCCTACTCCGACCGCGATTTTGCCGGCCGCTTTAACGTCGCCAGCTACTGGAAAATCTTCGAAGAAGGCCGCTGGATGTTCGCCGAAAAAACGGGGCTCACCTACGAACGCATCGTCGAAATGGACACGACATCCTTTTATATGGGCAGCATCTGCAATTTTTTTGCCGAAATTCCCGCCGGGCGTACATTGCAGATCATGACCTGGATCGAACGCGTAGATAAAATACGCTATTTTTTCAGGCAGGATGTATTGCACAATGGCAAACTACTGCTGGCGATGCGCGACGAGCAGCTGATTGTTTCGCTGTCGAAGGCACGCCCGCAGCGCGCATCGGCAACTTTTATGAGCTTCATGGGTAAGTATGTGGAATTTCCTGTTGCATGACATCTTAATATGAAATCCATTAAAATAACCGGCGCGCGCGAGCATAACCTCAAGAATATCTCGCTCGAAATTCCGCGCGAGAAGCTCGTCGTGATCACGGGCCTGTCAGGTAGTGGCAAGAGTTCGCTGGCCTTCGACACCATCTACGCCGAGGGCCAGCGCCGCTACGTCGAGTCGCTGTCGGCCTACGCCCGCCAGTTCCTCGGCCAGTTGGAGAAGCCGAAGTACGAGTCGATCCGCGGCCTGGCCCCGACCATCGCCATCGAGCAGAAGTCGGGCGCGCGCAACCCGCGCTCGACGGTGGGCACGATCACCGAGATCCACGACTACCTGCGCGTGGCCTTCGCGCGGCTCGGCGCGCCCCACTGCCCCGAGTGCGGACGCCCCGTGACGCGCCAGAGCGTCGAGGAGATGGCTGACGCGCTCGCGGGACGGCCCGAA
>CAYHJO010000183.1:0-9026 GCA_964356715.1 uncultured Turneriella sp.
AACCAAGACCATCGCCACCCAAATCCTCAAATTTCCAATTGCTACCGCCACCTACAGGCTCATTGATTCCAGTCTTGTTTCCGCCAGAATTTCCGCCGCTTTGCCCATCCGCCAGCAGTTCAGAAGCAATACCGCCGATTGCACTTATAGCATTGAAAGTCTCAGCGCCTTGCTTGCCGAGCAGGGATTCAGTCACAGCGTTCTCGATGGCAGTTTCTACTAACGCAACGAGAATTTGTTCAATAAAATGTCCCGTCGGGTCTTTATAGCGTATGGGATTATTATGCGCGTAAGCGTACGCATTCCATCCCTGCGTGTTGAGCATGCCATCAACAACTGAATCCGCCGACGTAAACCGCGCGAGTTCGGGGTCATAGTGGCGCGCGTTGAAGAAGTAGAGTTTGGATTCTTTATCCAGCTCCTGCGAATTGAATTTCGGCGAGAAACCGGTGTCGCCGCTCTGGTACCAGGTCTCACCGAACGGCAGATAGTCGATTGTGCTGATCGCGTTGCCGGCGTCGTTGAGTACCAGGTTGACCGTGTCGACCTGGTCGGTCATGAACCAGCGCGCTTGCCCGGTCGGCAGCACGGCCGCAATTCTGAGGCCGTCGAGGTACACGTTGTTCACCGCATATTCGGTGTGCGCAATTGGGTTGCCGTTGACATCTTTTTGCCGCTCGAGCGCGAAATACTTGTTCGGCATTTCGAGTTCATAGACGCGCGTCTCGGCGGGTGTGATGTTCTCGCGCGCGACCTTGGTGACGCGAAAGCCCTGGTCGTCGTACTTATAGTCGCCGACCACTTCGCCGGTGGCTGGGTTCAGCACGCGATTGATGCGGTTTTCGGCTGTGAACTCCATATTCTTTGTCAGGTTCGCGCCGTTATCGACCTTGCTCGTCATGTTGCCGGCGCTGTCATAGCCAACCTGAAAGCGCGTGCCACCGAGCGCAGAACTTGTCACTGATGTGACGCGGTGGCCTGTATAATTGTAGTTCCAGATATCGGTCGCCGCATGCGTGTCATAGTCGAGCTTCTGTTTCTGCGTCAGGTTCCCGTTTTGCGCATACGCAAACTGCAGTTCAAATTTCTGGTCGGCGGCGCTGGCCGATTGCGCAAGGCCGCGCGCATGCACCAGGCGGTTCAAGCCGTCATAGTCATATTCGACGTGGTTATCATAGGTAAGAAAGTTCGCCGCGACACCTTCGGGTGTGCGCTGCGTGACAATATCTTTGATCGAGTTTTGTGTATTATATGTGTAGGATTTATCCGAATAGCGTACGCCATTTTTCTCAAGGGAAAGCTTTGACACCCGGCCGCGCAGGTCATATTCATAGACCGTGGCAATGCCGTTACCCTGATCGACCCGAGTCATCTGGCCAAATTCATTATAGGCAATCGCCGAGACGATGGTCTTAGGCGCAGACAGGCAGCCGCTGCCTGTATTGTTAGTGACCATGCGCACGGCCTGCGCCTTCGCCCCGCTGTTATACTCGTAACAGACGCGCGCGCGCGTGTTGTCTACCGGGTTCTGCGGGTAATCGATTTCATAGGTGCGGTCGAGCAGGTCATATTTGTATTGCGTGGCGTATGGCGCACCGAGGCCGCTCGCGCCACGAATCTGGCGCTGCTCCTCTTTGCGGTGACCCAGAACATCATAGCTGAAAGTCTTGCGCTGCGCTGAATCGTCAACGGCCACCAGGCGCCCCAGCGCGTTGGTGACACCCGGCAGGCTGTCATAGGTATAGGTGACCGCCCCTTCACCGTTGGGGTTCTTGCTGACCATACGGCCAAGGCGATCATAGCTGAAGGTGATAGCGCGCGGTATCGCATCGATTCTGCTCGCCAGCTGGCCAAACGGCGTGTAAGTGTATTGCACCATGCCGGTATCGGGGCCCGTCGACGTGCGCGTCTGGCCAAAAGCGTCAAAGGTCCATTGGTGCACGTTCTGCCCGGCGGCGTCGCCACACGACATGGTTATGCCATTCAAATCGCTTTTTTTGATTTGGTTGCCGGCGATATCATAACAAAATCCCATTTTTGCGCTAACACCACCACCCGAATCTTCGACATAGAGCACCTGGCCCCGGCCGTTGACGGTAGTCTTTTTGCTCTGGCCAATGCTGTGCGTCGCAATATTTTCATATGGGTCATTGTAGACAGTCGTCACCGAGGTTTCTGGCTCGCCCACGGCTGCCGGTGGTGACGTGATCTTTTTCATGCGACCGCTCGGGTCAAATTCCGTAATCGTCGGGTTTCTCTCTGTGCTATGCGGCTTATATTCCGGGTCATCAAATTCGCTGTCATCACCCCAGTCTGCCTGGCTCAGGCGAATCGTGCGTCCGACCCCGTCATACATGCGTTTGCCCGATTTGACGTAGAGTTTTCCCGAGATCTCAAGCGCACTGCGCAAGGTATAGAGTTCGCGACCAAGGCCGTCTTTGTACGATTTGGTTTTTACATCGCGCGGTGCGGCACCCGCCGTTGCAGCGCCTGCATATTGCAGCGACTTAGCTGACAGCGGAAATACGCCGCCAGTGCCTGAACAGCCTGCGATACTCGTCGCGCAACTGACCGCCAGAGAATAGTTGTACTCCGCCAGAGTCTGCACACCTGAATCTGTGTCAGCGCGCACTCTGACCACGCGGCCAACTGCGTCAAATTCAAGATATTTTTTATTGCCGTTGGCATCAATCAGTGCGTCGGGTGTGCCGAAGCTCACGCCGTAATTGACGATAGCTTTTTGTGTCAGCGTAATGCTGTCGCCGAATGAGCGTTCTTCGACGAGGTATTGCGAAAGTTTGCTGTCATACACGAACTCCTGACGCCGCGAGGGTGTGCCTGAAAAATCCGTCATCGCCACGCGGTTACCAATATTATCGTAGGTATATTCTTTGATTCTGTCTGAAACCGCGGGCAGGCCATTCCCGCTGTATTTCAGCATCTCGCGCTGCAGGTTACCAATGCCGTCATAGACATAAGAAGTCGTTGTTTCATGTGCTGTGCCTGACAGACTGCCGCTGCTGGTTACCCTTTCCTGATTGGTACTTGCGTCCCTGACAAAATATGTCTGGCTGCTGGTCGTCACACTAACATGCGTTGCATCTGAATAGTGATCGGTAAAAGTGCCGGTTGCGGCGTCGATGCGAAACGCATTCGTCGGCAGCGTCAATGAAGAGGTTTTGGTCTGCGTCTTAATGCCCTTGGAATACTTTTCCTCTTTGGTAGTTACAGGAAAATATGTGGCAGTGGCGACGCCGTTCAGCTGTATCTTCTTGATTTCATATTCGTACAGGGTCGCGGTATATTCAACATTATCCCAGCCGAGAAAATGCGTTTCTTTGATCGCTCCGGCAAGTGCCCGGTTTTCCTGGTAGTTGGCGAACGGCATGGTGTTATAAATATTCAGTACCTTGTCGCCCATGGCGTCGGTAACGGTGAATTCTGAAAAGCCAAAGAAATCGACTTCTTTGCGGCCGTTCACAAAACGTGAGGTCGCCACACCTCGCTTATAGCCATACTGCGTCTTATAGGTATTGCCCATGCCGTCTTCGACCGCGACTTGCGTGCAGACTTTGTAGTTCGCCGCGAGGCCCGGCAGGCCATTGGCATCCCGGTTATCCATCTGGCTTGAGTTTCCATAAGACAAGGTGTATTTGCCGCCGATCCCGTTCTCGACCGCCTGCATCAGGTCGGGCACCGTACCCTGCGTCATCGCATAGTACCAATTCGCTTCTTTCAGGTGAAAGAAGCCCAAATCGGTCTTGCCATCGCCATTATAATCTCCCTGTATCCAGTTATAGGGATAAATTTTCGCGTAGAGATCTGGGCGGGGTATTGCGGTTTCGGTTATTTCTCCTGTTGCGGGCGACAGCAGTGCGTAGCTACTGCCTGCACCCGGTGAAAAGTACCGAATGCCCTGCTCGGTGCGCAATAGAGGCAGAGAATTCGTATTGAATTCCCAAAAGAAACTCATGTCATCGGTAAATCCGCCGAAATCGTTGATTTGAACGGCATTACCGCTAATGCCAATCGTATGCAGCGAAATAATTCCCGAAGTATTCGACTTTATCAGCAGCTTTCCCGCCAGCGCGCCGGTGCGGGTGAAAGCGCCCAGCTCGGGGTATTCGTCGCCGAAATTATTCGGCAAAAATTTGTTCAGATCTGTAAGGCGCGTAAAGGTAATGCGCGCATTTGCACCGGTCACTATCTGGCCGGCGTACCATTTATGGATGCCGGTGCGCATATCGACCAGGATAATCTGCTTCTGCACGCCAGAGGTGTCGCTGAAAAAGCGGAACGCCTGTCTGTTGGCCCGGTTAGTACCAGAGCCGACCTGGAAAAGGTTCTCAAATACGAGACCTTCGTTCAGGGGAGCATCAATAGCGAAGTTGGTGACCGACAAACCATCGTAGAGCTTAAAATTCGCTGGTGCCGCCTGATCGTCGAAAACCAAAACAGATTTCTTTGTATCAGAGATAAAGTTGTCAATGAGATACGCACTCTCATTAATATCAAAGTTGGTTATCTGGTATTGGTCAAACGCCGTAAGTTCAGTCGACTTTAACGTGCCTGCATGTTGAATTACCTTGAAGCGGCTGATAGCACCATCTTTCTGAAAATAGAGTAACTCATCGTTCGTCGCCGTAGTGAAGTGATCGGGCGCGCGTTGAGTCAGCAACCGAATATTGTTATCATCGAGATCCAGTTGAATTCCGCTGTCTGCTATGGCGCCAGAACCCTTCTGGTACCAAACTTTGCGCAACTTTCTGTCCAGAATAACCAATTCAGGATTGGCCAGGCAATCAGAGCCGGTAAAACAGCCGGCAAACGGCCACTCTCCACGCCCGCGGTTGCTATTGCCATCGAACTCGAAAACCATGTGGTTGATGCCGCCGGGGACTGTGCCATAGACATCACTGCCCGTTACCAATACCTCATCTTCGGGTAACGGTGCCGCGCTCAACACTGCGGGATTCGGCCCCCCAAAACTCAGATTATTGTAGATGCGGTAGCGAAAGCCATCGGGTGTTGCCTCGCCGATCCAGAAATTATTATCCGCCGTTGAATAGAAACCAATATCCGTGCGGCCATCGCCGTTGAAATCGCCCTGAATAAACCGCGAAATATTCTGGAATTGCGGAGTCGTCGACCAGATACGGAAATTGATTGTCGGATTTCCCTGGCCGACCTGCGGTTCTGTGATCTCGCCCAGCCACCATTTTCCTGAGGCACGGTCAAAAAGCAGAAAATCAGAAAAGCCGTCACCGTTGAAATCACCCGAAAAACTATCGTACGAGAATAGCAACTGCTCGGGCGCATTAAATATTTTATACAACTTCCAGGTAATCTGCAGGTTATTACCCAGATTGTCATACCCAGTCGTGCCTACCCACCACTTTCCAGAGCGGGAGTCATAGAATGAAAGGTCCGTGCGGTCATCACCGTTGAAATCTCCTGAAACAAACCGCACAGCTCCGCGCGCAAAGCCGCGCTTGCTAAAATCGCTGGTTGAATCTGAGCCATTGGTAGTACTGTTGCCGGCGTAATCTTTTCGGAACAAATTCTTAAACTGCACGCCGATCTTCTTGAACTCGAACCCCGTTGCGCCACCGGGGCCGAGATTTCGCATGAGTATCCAGTCACCCTGGCCTTCGTCGAAAAGCACGATATCAGAAAGACCGTCGCCGTCAAAATCACCGGTAAACCACTCGGCCTGGAACAGATTAAAATTCGTCAGGACAAATTTCCCATAAAGCCGAAAATTGAAAGTCTGTCCGGTGCTCTCGGCAATCCAAAATTCCTTTTTTTCGGGAAGGTAGAAGGCGATATCGCTGCGCGTATCGGCGTTAAAATCGCCGGTTACATTGCCTTTGAAAAATTGGATTTTTGTCGTGTTACTGAATCCCTGAAAACGGTTTCCATAGGTTTTGAAGGCATAGCCTCCGTCATAGCGGGATTCAACGACCTTCCAATCGCCATTCTCCGGGTTGAAAAAGCAAAGATCACTCTTACCATCTCCGTTAAAATCACCCTCAAAATACTGTGTCGAATTCGGATTAATTTGTGGGTCGCCGGCAAAAGAATTCGTCACCTGTTGCCATGCGAAGGTATGGACTGCTGGAAAATAATGGAAAACCGGCTGCGTTGTCGTTCTGTCAGAAAGGATTCGGCTCAAAAGCGGCCGGTTTGAATCGGCTGAGTTTTCATATTCAAGTTGGTATTTCCACAATACCTGGTTTGCGGCTCCAGCAGGTTCATCCCAGCCAATTTCGATTCTGTCGATCAGCCGCGAAGATTTCATGATAAAGCCGGCGGCTTTAGAGATATAAGAATCGCTGCGCGCCTTCGTCAAGAACCGCACAAATTGGTTTGCGGCAATGCCACCATTGACATTGCCTGTATAACGGATTTCTTTTAGATAGAGCGAGCGTTCCGTGGGGTACAAACTGTTGTCGTAGGTTGCGGCAATGTAGTTTCCGTTAAGATCGACCGAACGAGAGAATTGCCATGAATACGTCTTGTTGACATCAGAAGGGTGCGCAATCCTTTCAGCTGTATTTTCGCCGAAATATGTCGCCGTGCCCGACTTGTCTAATACCTTCCAGATACCGCCCGAAGAGGCATTTGTCAGCTCCAGGCGGGTCAGACTGCCATCATCTATTTCAAAGCGGTATTCACCATTCTCAGAATTCGCCGGACCCGAGACTTTGTACAGGCGTTTGCCACCCATGACAAATGTGTCACGATAGTCATACCGAATCGGGCCATATTGATTTGTGCGCGCGACAGCGCCGAGGCCTACATTCCAGCCCATGCCGACCCAGCCATCACCACCTGAAGAACTATAGCCGAGCGCAATCTGCGGCTGCATGCCCCGCCGGCCTGAGGGAATCTCTATTTTATAAGAGAAGGAAGCGGCGCCGGAATTAGTGACCTGTGGCGCACCAATATAAGCGGCGCCAGCCAACGGTTCAGCACTTTGTGAAGGGTCGAATGCTTTTTGCGAATGGTTGGTCGAAGCGGATAGCGCATCGTTGCCGCTGGCTTCTCCGGCCGACGATGGAAAAGTAGGATTGTCGAGTTGAATATCGACCGTCGACGTCCCGCCGCAATAGGTCAAGAGCATTGCCAGGAAGAGACATCCGCATCGCAGGAATGCTTTTTTGAGCGAAAGCATCCGTATTTCTCCTAACCTTTCCGCCTAACCTCCGGCTATTGTAATTTCAACCTTGCTGTTACGTCGTAGTTTCGCTCCAGAAGCGGTGCCGTGAAAAAGTTGTTCGCACCAAGATACACCGGAATCCCCGAAACTTTGACAAGCCAGGCACGAATATCAAAGTCCGTGGTTGAAGTTTGATTGATTGTTTGATTTGTGAACAGCGCGTAATTGCTGCCAGCGGCAACTTTGCAATCCTCATTAGGCTGAATCTGCCCGGGTGTTGCGATCGCGTTCAGTGCAACTTGACTGTCAGAGGCTCCCAGCACAATACCATTCTGTAAGTCTACTACTCGGGTGAGACATTTGTCAGTAATAGCATAGGCGAAATTGACGTCAGGCCCCACGAAGGTATGGCTGTTCCAGGTAATCACCGCACGATCACCTGTCGCGGCAATGTTCGCAAAGTTGTAAGAAGGAATCGTAAGATTCGGCGATGACTGCTCGGTTGAATTGATCCGAAGTTCATCTGCGCCCAGCGGCACGCCCGTATCCAGATTGATCACACGGCCGTAGATGTTGTTCGGATGACTATCAATCGTGTATGTATATACGGGCGAATCCCAGATGATGAGCGCCCGCTTGCCAGAACCCGCAATCTTTATATTCAATCTTGGATAATCGAATACATAACTCGTGAAGGCTTCATATGTCCCGATTCTCTGCCGGTTTGTGAGATCCACAACTCGTGTACAGACTGGTTTCATCATTGAATAGATGTTCGTTGAACACGGCCAAGCCAACACAGCTCGGTCGCCTATGGTTGCGATCTCTGCTTTGCCTTGGAACATTGGTAACCCGAAACTGATGCTGTTATAATTATCTAGTTTAACGGGTGCCGAACCTATCGGTAAGGCTGTTTGAAGATCAACAAATCTGCCGTATAATCCCCAAACATCCGAAGTTTGCAATAGGGAATCAATATTCAGGCTGCCATTTGAGGGAACGCCGGCAACAAAACCAGTATCTTTGCTGACTGCTAATTTAGCCCGGTCCGAAATGGTGCCGTTCCGGCAATAAGCGTTGTATGTTGTACCGCAATCCAGATTATGAATATCCAGCCCTACAAAATTTCCGCTTCGCATATCGAGCACGGTGGTTCGAAAACCCATTGGGCCATAGGTCGTCGGTGCGAGAGCAGGATCGATATCTTCGCGATATTGCCAACTGATCAGCGCTTTCTCGGAGCCGACCGCATAATCAATAACTTGCTGGCGCAACCCATACTCGTGCCCAGTGGCAGTCTGATAACGACTTTGGGTGTTTGCAGTGGCAACAACGACAGCCCTTTTCAAATCGATGATCTTCATTTCGAAACTTTCATCTGTCCCGCCATTACCCAAGGGCGAAACGGTCCTGAAAATCAAGAGAGCGCGCTCGCCAGATGCCTTACCTGACGAATAGCTGTAGGTGCCGTACACACCCGAGGAAATGGGGATCTCCCCCCCTACCCAGTTCTTTGCAGCAAAATCGAACACTTTACCTGAATAATTAATTCCGCCGCCGTTTGCAGGACTCGAGTAAACCAGAAGTGCATAGTTTTCAGCGGTAACCACGCTCGGTGGCACAATCGTTTTCGGCGCAGACCATGAAGTAACCGTCTTAATGGTCTCTACCGTAAAATTGCCGAGTGTATTGGTCGCTTCTACACGCAGCTGCTTATCCGACAATGTCCTCAATAGGCCAAAGGGTACGACATAAGAATCCAGGAAGCTGAAGAAATTGCTACCGTCAGTCCAGCTATTGGCTACACTATTTGCGTAGTTAGCCGCACCCAACCAGTTTGTCTCAAATATTTGGGGTGAATAGC
>CAYHJO010000184.1:0-9016 GCA_964356715.1 uncultured Turneriella sp.
AAGGCCGACGTCTGCCATAAATCTAAGATCTGTTTTTTCAGCGGGAACTAGTTATTGCATACATATATCAAAAAGTGCCAATTTTATTTCCCGGCCGTTCAATTCTGGTCGGACCAGATGTCAGTGAGGGTGAGCCACCGGAAACAAATTTCCCGACGCCACATATAAGCGCATGCGCGCGATCGACTCGCGGTACTCCGCGGTGACTTTCGATGCGCGCGCCTGCTGCAGGTCTTCGAGCGCCTGTATCACATCGAGCAGAGTCGCAAGGCTCAGCCGCATGTCGGCGAGCTGCGCGCGGTAGTTTTTTTCGGCAGCTTCGGCCGATGCGGTATATGCTTCGCGTTCAGCGCGCGCTTTTTCATAGCTTTCGCGCGCGTCTTCGATTTCGACGCGCGCCTTGCGCTCTGCCTGCCTGAGCTCGAGTTCTGCCTGCCTGAGCCGCGAGCGAGCCATGTTCTGGTTCTCCACGGTCTGTCCGCCCTGGAAGAGCGGCAGTTCTGCGACCACACCACCGAAATAAGACGTCGTCTGGTTTGAATCCAGAGCGGGCCGGTACGATCCGTCGAGATAGATATTGGGCAGATGCCCGCCGTGCGCTGCGTCGAGCTCATTCTTGCGGATATCGACTAGCGTTTTTCCAAGCGCTATATCTGCGCGTGCGCTGATTTCGCGCGCAACCTCAGTTTTGCCAGCGAGGGCAAAGAGAGAAGTGTCGCCGTTGGCCGTAAATTCACCCGGGACACCGGTCAGGTATTGCAGGTGACGCCTGAGCTGTGCCTGCCTTTCCTGCGCCGCGAGCAGATCGGCCTGTTTTTGCCGCAGCCTGGCTTCCGATTTTAATGCGTCGCCGCGTTTATTGCGGCCGATCGACACGCGGCGCCTGATTTCGCTCAGGTTTGATTCTGTCAGGCGCACTGCGTCGGCGGTCTGCTCGGCAAGCGCGGTATAAAGCTGAAGCTGCAGCACCGCGTCCGCGACGTTGAGCAGGTGCGCGCTGAGTTCTGCACGCATGTTGTATTGTTCGGCGACGCGCTCAAGCCGCGCACCGACGATGCCGGTATATTCTGTAAGCCCCGTCATGATATTCTGCCGCGCGGTAAAACGAATGCCCGAGACGATAAAACCCGGGGTAATCGGTGCATACTGCGCGCCGGTGAACGACACGCGCGGCATCCAGGCACCGTAACTGCGGCGCACCTTTGCCTCGGCGCTGAAACCCTTCTCGGCGCTGATCGCCATCTGTTCGGTGCGATCGAGGGAAAGAATAAAAAGATCTTCTATGGTGAATTGTTTTTTACTGAGGTCTATATCCGCAATGCGCTTCTTTAGCACCGATTCGCGCAGAATCTGTTCATAAACCGGTTCAAGTTGATTGTCGTTGAGTATAACGGGGGCGCTGCGGCAACCGACAAGCAGCACCGGCATCAGCCACCGGCAGCACTTCATTTACCGGCCTGGGTCAGAAGAAAAATCCCGGAACCCAGCATGATCACCGCGGCGCCGCGAATCGCAAACATACCGATGCGTTCGCCGATGCGTTCGCGGTATTTCTTGAAAATCTCGAGCAGAATCGCGAACCATGTGATAATCCCAAAGCCAGCGGCAATCGGAAACACCACCATATCGGTGAAAGTCACTTTGGTAAACCAGGAAAAGATCGTCGAGGAGGCGCTGCCCCAGGTGAGAAACAACGTTGGATTGAGAATCGCTATAAAGAAGCCGGCGCGCAGACCCGATTTTCTTTCTTCGATCTCTGTGATCGGTTTATCTTCAAAGTGCACTTTCTGGAACATGAACACGACGCCCATCGCCAGCAGAAAAATCGCGCCGATGTAGCGGATATAAATAGCCAGAAACGGGTATGCAGCGATAATTTGCAGGTAGCCAAAAGTCGCAATCGCGCAATAGATACTCTCGGCCACGGCCGCGCCGGCGACGACGCGCATCGCAGAAGCAAAATGGCCCTTAAGGCTGCTGCGGAAAACAATCAGCGCAATCGGCCCTGAAACGGGCATTGAGCCGAGAAAGCCGGCACTGAAACCAAAAATCGCACCGAGCACTATCTGCTGCTAGCCCACAGCTCAGCGATTGATGCGCTCAGAAACGGGTGCACCGCCTTTAAGACCAGAAATGTCGATGTATTTGACCGTAGGTTTAATCAACCCCTCTTCGGCGAACACCGAAATCACTTTGAGGACAGCTTCAATGCCGTTGATGGTCAGCATCGGTACGATTTTACAGCCGCCTTTCTGCATAAAGGCGATGCGTATGGGCCTGTCGGGAAACGCCTTGAGCTGCACAACGAGTTCGTCGCCTTTGATTTCCTGCGATTGTATGCCGTACGCGATGCGTTCCAGGCGCCCGATGGGTTCAGTCACGCCGGGCCCCTTCTCGAGCATCAGCCAGTAGCCGAACAGCGATTCGCTGTCGATCGGTTTGCAGGACTTTTCATCATAGCGCACCGCGTAGTGCACTTCATTGCTGTTCTTATTCCGCTTGATATGGAACAGATTCGCGCGCGCTTCGGCGAAAACCGTCGAGGCAGAGACAAGCAGCAAAAGTACGGCCAGGCTTTTCATTCGCATATTTGTAATATATCTCTATTTCTTTTTATCCACCATTTCTTCTTCTACGATCAGGAAGTCCTCATCGTCGTCGTCGTCGAAGACGCCCAGCACGTCGTCGTCTTCGATAATGATCTCATCTGCCGGTGCGGCCTTCGCTTCTTTTTTCTCTTCGGTCTTTTTGTCCGCGACGATATCTTCTTCGTCTTCGAGTAAAATAATCTCATCGTCGTCTTCGTCGATCACGATTTCGTCTTTATCGTTGAGCGTGGCCGAGGCTGCGGCACCGACTGCCACACCGGCAACGCCTGCACCGACGACAGTCGCAGTAACTGCACCAGATTCTGCCTTGGGTGCTTCAGAAGCCGGCGTCGGGGCAGCCGCTGCTGCCGGCTCGGGCTTTTCTGCTGCGGCAGGCTGTGGCGGCGCGCTCACAGCGCTCGCGGCTGCGGACGATGAGGAAGCGGCAGGCTTTTCGGAGCCTTTCAGATTATCGAGTTTAGCGATAATCGACAGAATACGGGTTTCGAGCTCCTGCTCTTTCGATTTCAACCGGCTGAGTTCCTGCGTGGCCTCTTGCAGTTGTTGCTGCCATTTTTGCGCCTCGCGTTCGCGCTCTTCGGCGGTCAGCCGCAATTGGTCGTTATTTGCTTTGAGTCTTTCGGCCTCAGATTCGAGGTGGCTGTTTTCGACCCGCAGGTCTGAGATGAGTTCGAGAGCCTTAACAATACGGCCTTCGAGTTGCTCCAGCTGTTCAAGAGTTACCATAGTGTTGGCTGTACTACGAGACAAGCAGAGAGGGCAAGCCTTTTTTGCAGGCGAATGACAGGTTTCGATCATGCTCCGCGGCCGCCCGCTGCACAATTGAGCAACGCACAAGAAACTTTTTTTCTTGAAGCCACAGAGTGGGATTTCAAGCGCAACTATGAAATACACGCTGCCTGGTTTTTTTGCCGTGCTCTACCCCGCCTGCTTTCTGCAGGCGCTCACCGTTGGGGTGTTCGACATCCGCGGTGATGTCGCCGGCGAAGGCGCGAGGCTCGCCGACCTTGCACAATCCGAAATTCAGGCTGAAAAATCGCTGACGATGCGCGACCGGTTGTCGGTCAAATCGATGATCGCGCAGCAGGAAAAATGCGCCGGCGGCTATAAAGACTGCCCCGAACTTTCGGGCATGATGAAGACGCTCGATCTCTATGTCACGGGTGAAGCGATTTCGCTCAGCGCGCAAAAGCAGATTGTGCTGCGCGCGGTGAAAACGGGCAACCAGAAAATTGCCGCGCTCGCTGTGGGTAACGGCGACACTCTCGAAAAGAGCCTTGAAGCCGCCGCCAAAGATCTGCGCAAAAAAATGGCGGCGGTGAAAGACAGCGATGCCGGCGACTCCCAGCGCTGGAAACTTGCGGTAGAGCGCGTGCGTCCCGCAAATGCGCAGGCGCAGAAGCTGCCCGAACTCGCGGGCCTCGACTCGATGCTTTTGGGTGCGCTTTCAAAGCGCGCGGTGTTCGATCTCGTTGAAACCAAAAGCGACGACATCGTCGAAGCCGAAAAGCTGCTCAGCATGCAGGGCTTTGCGCCCGGCGCATTCGTGCCGGCCGGCGGCGATTTCACGCATTATGTGACCGCGACGATCAAAGTTTATGACGAAGCGCGCGTACTGTCATACCAGGTCATCAGCGCAAAAACGCGCACCGCTGTCATCAGCGACATCATCGAATGGACTACAAACCAGAATGTCAGCGAAGCGCTCGACGCCATCGCGGAAAAAACAGAGAACGACGTGCAGAAGGTGCTGGGCAAACTGGAAATTGCCGGCTGCGATCCGGCGGATGCCGTGCTGACATTTGAGTTCAAAGACAATACGCGCGCCGCAGAATCAATACAGTGTAAATCCCCCTTTCTGCTGATCGAAGATATCCCGGCGGGCGAATATACCTTGCTGTTCAAACACGAAGACCGCAATACGCTGACAAAGGCTGTCACCATCAAACCCGTCGAAACGCTGAAGCTCGGCAAAGTGCAGCTACCGGATATCGACATGAGTCTCTTTAAGGATGCCTCTGCGGCAGAAGGTTCGGGCAAATATGCCGAAGCAAATTCGCTCTACAGCCAGTTCTACAGCAAATATCCCCGCCACCGCATGGCGTCTTACGCGATGTACCGCGAAGGTTACGTGACGCAGCTGCGGCTGAAAAAAGTGGCGGATGGACGCAAAATTCTGGAGAATGTCATCGCGCGCAAACCCGACGCCGAGATACGCAGCGAAGCCTATGTCGGTATGGCATTGGGCTACAAGGCCGAAGGCGACGGCGAAAAATCGAATGCAATCTTTCGTATGCTGACCGACCAGTATGCGGGTACGACAGCGGCAGAGTTTGCGCGCGAATGCCTCGAAGGCAAATGCAGCTTCTGAAATATGCGATAGGTATTGTTGCGCTTTGTGCAACAATACCTATCGCCTCCATAGGGCGCGTGCGCGACGTGAATCAGCAGCGCAATCAGGTGACCGTCGTGACCAATAAGGCCGGCGAATTCGCCATGGGGTCAAAAATCTACTTCTACCGCAACGGTCGCGCCACGGGCAGCGCGCAGATCACACAGGCTTTTCACACCAAGGCAATCGCGCGCATTGCCGACGGCAATCCGCAGAGGGGCGACGATGCGACGCTGACGGCAAAGCCGCCTAAGGCTGCGGCCAAAGTGCATCGCCTGTCGTTCGCGGCAGCCGGCGTGCAGGCGCAGGAATTTCTCGTCGAAGCACTGTTTGAAAACCAGGAAAAACAGCAGCGCAAGCTCACGCTGAACGCAGAAATTGCGGCACAGATCGGCGGAGCGCCGGGTTATATCGGGCTCAATGCTGCGCTCATAAAACAGCTCGATGTAGTGTGGGAAAATGGCGCGCTTAGGGTCGAGAAAGTGCGGCTCGCCGATAAATCCGCCTTTGACCTGAACGGATTTGTCGCTGCCGACCTATACGCTAAAATCAAACCCGAAGCCGCATCGCGCGGCGGAACAGTTAAGGGTAAAATTGTCTTTCAGAAAAAATCGCGCGATTTGACAAAACCCGTGGACGGAATAGTTGTCGATCTTGTGGCGGCCGGAAACAATGCCTTCATTAAGCCGGGCGGAGTTTACAAAATCAAAATTTACTGTAACGAGCTGTTTGCGGCCGAATTCCTGCTGCGGCCGGGCGGTGAAGATGCCACCGATTCACTCGTGCTGAACCCGGTCGATCTCTCCCCGGCCGAAAATAATCTCGAAATTCGTCTCGTGGAAGTCAACGAACAGGGCGAGCTGCAGCTCGAAACCGACGAGAACAGGCTGGTGGGAACGCAGCTGGTCGAAAAAGTGCCTAACGACCGCAATGCGCGCCTTTCCGTAAGGCTCGCCGCTGGACAGAACACCGCGGTGAATCAGCTGAAGTAAGTTAGCCTTGACGTGAAGTTTTGTTCTGCGAGACGGAGTCAAATGACCGCAGAGCGCTTGTACCGTGTTTTGGCTTTTGCCGCCGCTGCGTTTTACGTGTTCCCCGCGCTGGCGCAAAAAAGTCCTGATCGGGACCCAGCGAAAGAGGCGACTTATCCCGTGCGCATTATTCTCGAAGCGCGCCCCGATGCAAAATTTTACCAGGTCGAATGGCTCGAAAACGATGAGATCAACGGCCAGGCCGACGCCCTGCCCGAGCAGAGCCGGCGCGAGAAAGTGACGCGCACCGAGATCAAAACAGACTTACCGGTGCGTTTTAAGTATTTTCGCCTGCGCTCTGCGTACCGCGAAGACCTGTTCGGGCCATGGGGGCAGGTTGTCGAAATACCGCGCCAACACAAACCGCTTACAAAAAACGACAACGACAAGAATAAAGATGGCAAGCTCACGCCCGAAGCAGAGAGAAAGCTGAAGACGCGCGAAGTTTTTGCGCAGGTCATTGACAAAGACGGCAAAGAAAAGTGGGTGTTGCGGGGTAACAGCGTCGCGGCCGACAAGCTCGAAAGCGCCAGGCCGCTCTATTACGATGTGGAATGCCTGAGCGAAAAAGATGCGCCTGAGAACACTAACGGCCGCAAAAAATGCGAAGGTCCCGTGCCGTTCTTGCGCGCGGGCCAGTTCAGAATGAATCTCTATGACAACGACGACCCCGCCAAAACCGAACCGCTGCGCAGTCTAACCTTCTGGGTGTACACAGACCTGCCGCGCACTTACGTGAAATTCTACGCCCCGTTTCTGCACGGCAAAGGCGGTTTCACTATCGGTGGAAAAACAAAAATTGCCCTCATTCCGCAACTCGGCGGCGCGGCAACCGACAAGATCGAATACCGCATTTACGCCGACGGCGAAAAGCCGGGTGCGTGGCAGAAGTACCTCGACGAAATTCCGGTGGATACTTTTGCCAAAGGCAAATACGGTTTTTACAATGTCGAATACCAGGCGACGAACGTCGCGGGGGCAACCGAAGGTGCGCAACTACGTCGTATGCTGATCGACGCGCATGCCCCCGTCGTGGAAAGTCTGCCGGCAGAGGGCGGTAAAACCAAAATCCGGATTTCTGACGAAAATTTTCCGATCGTGGTCCGTATTTACCAGGGCGGCAAACTCATCGAAGACAGGTATTTTAAAATGTGGAGCGCGCGCGACAGCCTGCAGCTGCCGGCAGGCCCGGGGCTGGAAATTCGCGTGATCGATCTGCTCGGCAACGAAACCGTCATTAAAAAGTAGAATTGCGCACAGCTTCGCCGGCATCGCTGCCAGCGAGGCTCTCAAACTCACTGCGCGAGACGGGTTTGCTGAACAGAAAACCCTGATACGCATTGCACCCCATCGCGAGCAGCGCGTCGAGCTGCAGCTGGGTCTCGACGCCCTCGGCGAGCACCTGCAGACTGAGATTTTCCGCCATGCCGATAATCGTCCTGATGAGCGCCGCATCGTTCTTATCGGTCGTCATTTCCTGCACAAAAGTCTGGTCGATTTTGAGTTCGCTCAATGGCAAGCGCTTGAGATAGGTCAGCGACGAATAGCCCGTACCAAAATCGTCGAGACTGAAGCGGACACCCAGTTTACGGATAGCCTCCATCTTTTGCACCGTCTCGGCAACGTTTTCCAGCATAAGACTTTCTGTCAGTTCCAGCGTCATACGCCCGGGGTTCACACCGCTGCGGTCCAGCACTTCGGCGACGAACGACACAAAACCGGGATCGCGAAACTGGCGCGGACTGACATTGATCGCCAGGTGCATACCCTGCAGTTCCGGTTCTGTCTGCCAGGCTTTCAGCCGGTCGCACGCTTCGGCTATTACCCATTTACCTATCTCGATGATATCGCCCGTTTCTTCGGCTACGCCGATGAATTCGATCGGAAACACGTTACCGCGTTCAGGGTGCTGCCAGCGCAGCAGAATTTCGGCGCCGATTACCTTTCCTGTGGAATTCCACTGCGGCTGATAGGCCAGCACAAACTGCCTGAGCGCAAGTGCGCGGCGCAGGTCGGCTTCGATCGCCAGTCTTTCTTCGACCGATTTTTGCATCTCAATATCGAAATTGCGCAGGCGATTTTTGCCGGCAAGTTTCGCCTGGTACATGGCGATATCGGCGCGTTTCAGCAGTTCGTCGGCAGTGTGAATGTGCCCGTAGAACAGCGTGATACCGACGCTGATACTGTTCTGATAAAAATGCCCGCGCGCGTAAGGATTAGCCGCCGGTTCGCCGATCGCCCTGAGCATTTTCTCACCGATGAACTCGGCGCGCTTGCCGGCTTCGGAGAGTGAACCGCTGAGATTTTCGGCGATCATGACGAATTCGTCGCCACCCCAGCGCGCGAGCGTATCCGTTTCTCTCAGGCACGTGCCGATACGCTCGGCAACCAGCGTGAGAAAATAATCGCCCGCCGCATGCCCCGACGCATCGTTGATATTTTTGAAGTTATCGACATCGATGAAGAAGAGTGCGCTGTACTGCCTGTCGCGTTCGCTCGAAGCAATCGCGCGCTGCAACCGGTCGTTAAACAGCTTGCGATTGGGCAGGCCAGTCAGATTGTCGTAGAGTGCAAGACTCTGTATTATCGCCTGCGCCTTTCTGCGCTCACGAATGTCGGTGATGCTGCCGCGCACTTTTGGGCCGTCTTTTTCGGGCAGAAGCAGCAGTCTCACTTCGCAGGGAATAATTTCCCCGTCGCTGTTCTTGTGCAACCATTCAAAAACGGGTATTTCACCTGCGCCGGCCCGGGTAAGGTATTCCGCGGCAACATCCAGCGAGCGCCTGCCGTTTTCCTGCAGTTCGGGACTCAATTCGACCGGTCCGAGATTCAGCAAAGCCGCCCGCTCAAGGCCGAAAAGTCTCTCCGCCTGCGCATTCGCATCGACAAATTTGCCGGTTTTCAGATCGAACACAACAATCGCCTCGGGGGCGAAGTCAATCAACCGGCGGTACTTAGCCTCGTTAATAATTGAAACCTCCGAC
>CAYHJO010000185.1:0-8938 GCA_964356715.1 uncultured Turneriella sp.
GTCAACGGGACGTTGACCCACGTTCCGATCACAAGCGCCGTTGCACCCGTCGCCAGCGCATACTGGCGTTTTGTCGATGTCAGATTCAGCGAGGTAATAAAATCCACACCGCTGCGCCGGCGTTCTGTGCTGCCCGATATGTGGATTTCGATGTCACCGCTCATGGCGATCAGCCGATCGAGCATGGAGCTTCTGACGAGCTTTTGCCACCAGGGACGCGGGGTCTTACCCATGATAATCTGCGTAATATTTTTCTGGCGTGCGATACGCAACAGGCCCGTGACCACATCGGTATCCTGAACCGAAATAACTTCGGCACCGAGCTCGCGCGCGAGACTCATGTTCTGCGTCAATATCTTCTGCGCTTCGGGCAATAGCACCTTACCGACATCGATGTGGACGGCCAGCCAGCGCCCCTTGAGCTCAAACGCACGTTGCCTTGCCATACGAATCAGGTGTTCGCCGGTGTGGCTCGGACTGATCGCGACGAGAATACGTTCGGCAGATTTCCAGGTCGCACCAATATTTTTGAGCGTGCGGTAATCCTGCAGTTCCTGGTCGATAAAATTTGCCGTAAAATGCAGTGCCATTTCGCGCAGCGCAGTCAGATTCCCCTTGCGGAAAAAGTTATTTGCCGCGAGTGTTGCTTTGTCGCGCGCGTAGATTTTGCCTTCGTCGAGGCGCTTAATCAGTTCCTCTGGCACGAGATCGACGACCTCGATTTCTGACGCCAGATCGATGAAGCTATCCGGTACGCGTTCATGCACGTGCACATTGGTAATTGTCTCCACCGTGTCGGCGACGCTCTCGAGGTGCTGCACGTTGAGCGCCGTCATCACATTGACGCCGGCGTCGAGCAGTTCGAGAATATCCTGGTAACGTTTGGGATGCCTGAGTGTCGGTGTGTTGCTATGCGGCAATTCATCCACGACAATGGTATCGGGCCTGCGCTGTAATGCGGTGTTGAGGTCAAATTCCTCGACAATGACGTTCTGGTATTCAATCTGCGCGCGCGGCAGAACTTCGAGGCCGTCGATAAGCGCGGCAGTCTCTTTACGCCCATGCGTTTCAACCAGGCCGACAACGATATCGACACCCCCGTCTTTCATACGGTGCGCAGCGCGCAGCATGGCGCAGGTCTTTCCGACCCCCGCCGCCATGCCGAAGAAGATTCTGAGTTTGCCGCGTTTGCCTTGCCCTGATTTGTTCACCGCGGAAAGCAGCAGATCGGCATCGGGGCGGAAGTCAGCTGTTAATTTTGGCATCGCTCAGTTTCACATCTTATCGAGTGCCATATTCAACAAGAGCACGTTGACGCGGGAATTTCCCCATATTCCCCATTGCGGTTTTTCTGTCATCTGCTCAACCAGGGCGAGAAGCGAGGCGGTTTTCGCTCCGTCAAACTTTCTTGCGAGTGACACGCGATTCATCTGTAGACGCGCTGCATCGCCGCTGATGTGCGGATCAAGGCCGCTGCCCGAAGCGAACAACAAGTCAGCAGGGATCGCTGTTTTACCGGCGGTTGCCGCGAGCGTGGCGCGGCGCTCATCCACCGATTTTTTCAGATCGGCGCTCGTTGGGCCGTTATTCGACGCCCCCGAGGCAACCGTCGCATAGTCACCGGCCGAAGGTCTCGGCCAGAAATATTTCTCAGCGCGGAATTTCTGCGCCAGGAGCGCAGAGCCGACAGGCTCACCCTTGGCATTGTACACCAGACTGCCCCCAGCCTTATCGGCGAACGCCGCCTGTGCGATTCCGGTGACGAGCAGCGGGTAAAGCCCCCCGCATATCAGTGTCAAAACGATCAGCAGTCTTGTGGCGATCATAAAATCATTCAGTTTCATAAATCCTCCTCTTACACCCAACCGATGGCATTGATTGCCATATCAATAAGCTTAATGCCGAGAAACGGGGTGAGTATTCCGCCCAAACCGTAGATCAGCAGGTTACGCAACACGATGCGGTCTGCCGGAGCCGGACGGTAAGCGACGCCTTTCAGCGCGAGGGGAATTAACCCGATGATGATCAGTGCATTAAAGATCACTGCACTCAGGATCGCGCTTTCAGGCGACTTGAGATCCATGATATTCAGCACTTCGACGGGGCTCAGTGGAGCCGCCGCACCGGTGACTATACCTGTGCTGTGACCGTCTGCGGTCTCTGGCTTCCAGAGCGCAGTCGAAGCATAGAATCCCGCAAACAGCGCCGGCAGAATCGCGAAATATTTGGAAACGTCATTCGCAATACTAAACGTCGTGAGCGCCCCGCGCGTAATCAGCAGCTGTTTGCCGATTTCGACAATCTCAATCAGCTTAGTCGGATTGCTGTCGAGGTCGAGCATATTGCCAGCTTCGCGCGCCACTTGCGTGCCGCTGTTCATCGCGACACCGACATCGGCCTGTGCGAGCGCCGGGGCATCGTTCGTACCGTCACCGATCATCGCCACGAGATGCCCTTTGGCCTGCTCTTCGCGAATGCGGTTGAGTTTCGCCTCTGGTGTTGCCTGTGCGATAAAATCGTCGACGCCTGCTTCGGCGGCAATCGCTGCCGCCGTCAGCGGATTATCGCCGGTAATCATGATCGTGCGTATGCCCATCTTGCGCAGATCGGCAAAGCGCTCCTGCAGGCCGCGTTTCACCGTATCTTTCAGATGCACAACGCCCAAAACTTTATTATTCTCCGCCACGACCAGCGGCGTACCACCGCGGCGTGAAATATCTTCGACGCTGCGCACCACCTCTTCCGGATATTTGCCACCGCGAGATTCGACAAAACCCTTAACCGCGTCGGCTGCACCCTTGCGGATAATACGCTCGGAATTGCCTTCTGTCAGCGGTATGTTGATACCACTGAGGCGTGTCACCGCGCTGAATGGAACAAACTCACCGTGTTGCGCCAGCATCTCGCGGCCGCGCAAATTGAATTTCTCTTTCGCCAGAATCACAATCGAACGACCTTCGGGAGTTTCATCGGCAAGCGAAGCCAGCTGCGCCGCATCGCCGAGCCGCCAGATATCCACACCCATGGCGGGAATAAATTCCGAAGCCATGCGGTTACCCAGCGTAATCGTACCGGTTTTGTCGAGCAGCAGCACATCGATGTCACCCGCGGCCTCAATCGCGCGACCGCTGGTCGCCAGCACATTCGAGCGCATAAGACGACCCATGCCGCTAATACCGATAGCGCTCAAAAGACCGCCGATTGTTGTGGGTATCAGGCAGACAAGCAGAGCGATCAGCACGGGAATCGAACTTGCGGTATTTTTGCCACCACCTTGCGCCTGGCTATACAGGGAAAATGGCAGAATGCCCATGACAGCCAGCAGAAAGACGATCGAAAGTATCGAGAGCAAGATCGTCAGCGCAATTTCATTGGGCGTCTTCGCGCGGATCGATCCCTCAATCAAAGATATCATTTTATCGAGAAACGAATGCCCCGGTTCTGCTGTGATACGTATTTCAATACGGTCGCTGATCACCTTTGTACCGCCGGTGACCGCCGAACGGTCGCCGCCGCTTTCGCGTATCACGGGAGCCGATTCGCCGGTAATGGCACTTTCATCGACAGAGGCAATCCCCTTAATGACTTCACCGTCGCCGGGAACCTGATCACCGGCTTCGCAGACGACGACCATACCCTTTTTCAGTTCGGCCGCTGTGACGCGCTTTTCAACGCCATTGACCAATAGCCTCGCCTTTGCCTGCGATTTGGTGTTGCGCAGCGCATCGGCGCGGGCCTTGCCCCGGCCTTCGGCAATCGCCTCGGCAAAATTGGCGAAAAATGTGGTAAAGTACAACCACAGCGTAATCTGCACGACGAAGTCAGAGACTTTGCCGTAGATCGCGTCGCGTATTATGAGCCCCGTGCAGAACAGCGCACCAATGGTCACGATGAAGATCACCGGATTTTTCATCTGCACCAGCGGGTGAAACTTTTTGAGCGCCTGCCACAGGGCAGATTTGACAATCTGCCAGGTGAGAACGTTTCTCCTTGTTTTTAGAGCATTAACATTCATATTAATTACCTTCCCGTCAGAATAATCTTGCCGCGGGCACCAGAAAGTGCTCCATAATCGGTCCCAGCGTCAGTGCCGGGAAAAATGTTAATCCGCCGACGATGACAATCTCACCGACGAGCAGCACGATAAACACCGTTGAATCGGTGCGGAAAGTACCGGCCGACGCCGGCGCAATTTTCTTCACCGCCATGCTGCCCGCAATGGCGAGCACCGGTATGATCACGGCAAAACGACCGAAAAGCATACAGATCGACAGAGCGATATTGTAGAAATCGGTGTTGGCGTTTAAGCCCGCAAAGGCACTGCCGTTATTGCCTGCGGCCGATGAAAAGGCATACAGAATTTCGCTCAGACCATGCGGCCCCTTATTGCTGAGACTCGAAAGTGCCGATGGCAAAAGCACTGCCGCCGCTGCGCCGACGAGTATCAGTGCCGATGGCACGACAATCGCCAGCATCGCCCACTTGACTTCGCGCGCCTCAATTTTTTTGCCAAGGTATTCGGGTGTGCGCCCAACCATGAGACCGGCAAGAAAAACCGTAATAATGACATGCGTGAGCATACCGTAAAGTCCGGCACCGACGCCGCCAAACACTACCTCACCCAGCATGATGTTGAACATGCCAATCATACCGGGCAATGCCTGAAAGCTGTCGTGCATCGCATTGACCGAACCGTTCGAAGCAGCGGTGGTCGCAGCACCCCACAGCACGCTGTTGGTGACACCGAAGCGCAGTTCCTTGCCTTCCATATTGGCAAGACCGCCGAATATTATATTCCCCCGGTGCTCGAAGTAGAGCATGACGATGAGCCCGACAATGAAAATCCCAAACATTGCCGTCAGCACTGCATAGCCATGCCGGCGTTGCCTGATCATATTGCCGAACATCGCACAGCAGGCGACGGGCAGAAGGAGTATCGCCAATAGCTGCAGAAAATTTGAGAAGGGTGTCGGATTTTCAAACGGGTGAGTACTGTTGACACCAAAAAATCCACCACCGTTTGTACCCAATTGTTTGATCGCAATCTGCGATGCTGCGGGACCCAAAGGAATCTGCTGGGTCACAATGACCGGTTGTGCATCTTTCTGCACCTCAAAGGTTTTTACCTCGGTGTATGGCTTAAAACTCTGTACAACACCCTGAGAGGTGAACAAGACCGCAAAGACGATCGATAAGGGTAGCAGAACATAGAGCGTCGCACGCGTTAAATCGACCCAGAAATTACCGAGCGAATCAACACCTTTGCTCGAAAGCCCGCGCATCGTAGCGTTCGGAGACGCTAAGGTTCGCGGCGGCACCGCCGCCGTTAAGCCGCGAATCATCGCCAGCAAGGCAGCAAGGCCCGTTGCCGCGCTCATAAAATTCTGTACGTTGAGACCTAAGAGTTGTACCAGATAGCTCAGCGTACTCTCGCCCGCATAAGCCTGCCAGTTCGTGTTGGTCATGAAGCTGATCGCAGTATTGAGTGCTAAGAGCAGCGGCACGTCCGGCAATTTCTGCGGATTGAGCGGCAATTCAGATTGCCAGAGCTGCAACGCAAAGACGATCAGGAAGCCAATGAGGTTGAAGATCAAAAGCGCGAAAGCGTACTGCTTCCAGTTCATTTCAACCGACGGTTTTATCCCCGATAGCTTGTAGGTGAAGCGTTCTACGGGTGCTAAGACCGGCGATAGCCAGGTTTTTTTCCCCTGAAAAACACGCGCCATAAACCGACCCAGAAACGGTGCCGCCAGGAGCAGCGCAGCAAAGTATATCGCGATTTGAATATAATCCAGACTTGTCATAATTGAATCATCCTAATGCTAGAATTTTTCCGGCCGCACTACGGTGTAGGTCAGGTATCCCAAAATGAATACCCCGGTAATCGCGGCGATCAATAGCTCAGTGCTCATTTATTTTCCTTTGTCTTTACTGGTTTCATTGACTGAATATGCGCTCCGATGCCTGCACCGCACGCATAAATGGCATTAAAAAGCCGCTGAATGCATGAAAAAAATGTTAAGATGGCCGCTTGAAACGGGTCTGTAATCCGGATATGCACACACATATCCGATGCGCGAGGTTAATCCTTCGGCCAGCCCGTCCGGTGCGTGCCCGGGCGAATCAATAATAGACGAAGTCTATTATTGGAATTTTTTCAAAGCCAACCCGAACGCTTGAATTTGTAGTAGAGCAGCAAGCACGCCGTTACGATCGTCGCAAGCGCCATCGGATAGCCGAACTCCCATTGCAATTCGGGCATCATCTTAAAGTTCATTCCCCAGATTCCGGCAAATGCCGTCGCGACGGCGAAAATACCCGCCCAGCCGGCGAGGCGCTTGGTAATGGCGCTTTCTTCAATTGTCACCATCGCCAGGTTCACCTGCAACGCGGTACCGATCGTGTCGCGGATCGCGTCGACAGAAGCGTTGATGCGTGCCAGATGGTCAGAAACATCGCGGAAATAATGTTCGCTTTTCACGCAAACCTGCGGCACCCGACTCGAGTGCAGTTTACTGGTCGCTTCGGTCAGCGGAGCCACGGCGTGCTTGAGGGCCACGATCTTACTTTTCAGTTCATAAAGCCTTCTGATGCTTGAGCGCGCTGTTTCCGCAAGAAAAATATCGCTTTCGATGCTTTCGAGTTCCGATTCGAGTGCGTCGACGAGCGGAAAATAGCTGTCGACGACGGCATCCATGAGCGCGTAGAGCACAAACCCCGACCCCTGCTTCAGCAGCTGCGGTTCGCGTTCGCAGCGATCGCGCACCCCGAGAAAAGTTTTCTGGCTGTGATTGCGCACGGACAGCACATAATTCGGACCTGCAAACACGGCGAGTTCGCCGGTAATGATTTCCCCATCGATAAGCTCAATGAGATGCATGACCGCAAAAACAGAATCACCGTATTCGTCGATCTTCGGTCGCTGGTGACCATGGCTGGCATCTTCAATCGCCAGATCGTGCAGCGAGAATTCTTCCTGCATGAGCTTGAGCTCGCGCTCTTCGGCGTCGCGCAAAGCCACCCAGACAAAACAATCCGGTTTTTTCAGGTACTCGCTGATATCGGCAACGCGGATATCGCTCAGCCTCTTGCCTTCCTGATACGCGACGCAATTGAGGAGCATATAGTTATAGTTTCGGAAGGAAACCACCCTATTCTGTAATACGCATGCGCGCTTATGAAGACGCCAGCGCTGCTAATTTTGGCTTTTGCAGACCTTACTTAACGATCTGGTCCGGGGTCAGATTAACCTGTTCGCCGGTCGCGAGGTTTTTGACCGCATAGATACCGCTCTGCGCTTCATTCTCGCCGAGAATCAATACACGCGGGATCTGCTTTTTCTCGGCTTCCTGGAACTGTTTACCGAGTTTGCCCGCGCCGAGTGCAATTTCGCAGCTGAGGCCGCGCGCGCGCAGAGAGCCTGCGAGCTGGAGCGCATGACCGCCTAACTTTTCGTCGAGCAGCGCAATGTAGATATCCACATTGCGCGGCAGATCACCTAAGAGCGCGTGCGTACGCAGAAAATTTTCGAGCGTCACATCACCCATGCCGAAGCCAACGGCATTGAGCGTGTCTTTGCCGAACGCACCGACGAGGTTATTGTAACGGCCGCCACCAAACAGTGAGCGACGGTTCTCAGGGTGCGTGTCGAAAACTTCGAACACCAGGCCGGTGTAATAGTCAAAACCGCGCACCACACCAGGATCATATTCGATAAAGTCGCCGAGGCCGAGCGACGCAAGCTCTTCCATCACTTCAATGACATACGCCGCACCGGCAAGATGGTACTTTTTTTTCAGGTAATCGAGCTTTTCAATGAGAAAAAAATCCAGCTCGGCTTTCTGCAGCGCCGTGACGCCCTCAGCCGCCAGCATCTCTGCGTAGGCCTCAGGTTTGACTTTGGCACGCTTATCCATGATGCGCGCGATGTTCGGCCATTTTTCCGGTGCAAGTTTAAGCTCACCACCCAACACGCCATTGAGGATTTCGCGGTGTGAAAGGTACACTTTGAAGTGAGTGCTGTCTGCTCCGTAGCCGCGCAGCAGATCGACCGATAAATTCAGTATCTCCAGATCGGCGAGTTTTTCCGAGGCTGCACCGAAGATGTCACAGTTGAGCTGCCAGTGTTCGCGCAGACGGCCCTTGCCAGGCTGCTCGTAGCGCCATACGTTCGGTATCGAATACCAGCGTATCGGCTTGGGCGTTTCGTGGAAACGTCCTGCAACCATGCGCGCCACAGTCGGCGTCATTTCGGGGCGAATCGCTACCAGTCTGTCACCACGATCCTTGAACGAATAGATTTGCTGTCCGACAATTTCTTCGGATGTTTTCGCGAGATACAGATCGACTGGCTCAACGAGTGGTGCATCGATCTGGTCGAAGCCATACGAGCGCACGACGCGGTGCATGACGCCGAACATCGCTTCGCGAAAGCGCATGTCCGCGGGGAAAAAGTCCCGTGTGCCTTTATAGGGTTGGGTTGAGAGATATGCCATTAGCCGAGGTTGACTCTCTTTTGCGGGAACTCCTGCTCAATCGCGCGGCCGAGCGCGAACAGCATATCTTCCGAGAAATTCGCTCCCTGCAGCTGCATGCCGATCGGCAGGCCCTGCGCCGGTCCAGGCACCGCCAATGCAGGAATACCCGCCAGGCTCGCGCCGACTGTCAGCACGTCTGAGAGATACATCTGTACCGGGTCAGAAGTTTTTTCGCCGATCCTGAACGCCGGCGACGGCGTCGATGGCATCAGAATTGCGTCGACGTTCGTAAACGCTTCGTTGTAGTCTTTTTGAATCAGCGCGCGCACTGCCTGCGCCTTACCATAAAAGGCGTCGTAATAACCGCTGGAGAGCGAATACGTGCCCAACAGAATGCGGCGTTTGACTTCAGCACCGAAACCTTCGGTGCGCGAACGCTCATACAGCTCTGCGAGATTCTT
>CAYHJO010000186.1:0-8896 GCA_964356715.1 uncultured Turneriella sp.
TGTGTGCTCTTCCGTTCTTGCCGGGTTTTTGGTGAATAAATTTGCGTGGTTTGGCAACAAGCGTGAAATGCTGACAGGATGCAGGCCGCCAAACGAGGCTCAGTCCCATTGAACCGCCGGCAATTCTACCATAAAATCTGGCGCGACTGCTTCGGTATGCTGCGCGATAAATCCCGCGTGGCTATTGCCGGCGGCGGTATCAGCGGCACGCATCTCGCGCTCGCGCTGTCGCGCCACGGTTGTGCTGTGACGCTGTTTGAACCCGCCGCCCTCGGCGGTGTGCGCATACCCGTCATGCAGGCCTGCCAGACACCGAAGGCGCGGCCGGGGTTCTGGCAGGCGGCGACAGAGTATTCGCGCGCCTGGTATGCACAGCTCATCAAGAGGGGATTTCCGGTGGTGGAGAGTGAATCACCCTATGGAAATTTTTTTACGATGGCCGCGCGCCGCCATCTGCGCGGGCTGTATGCAATACTCTCTAAGCAACAAGTCGAGAGGCGCCGGCAGATGTTTACTCCAGCCGACGCCGCCGAATTTGACTTGCATTTTATTGCAAGCGGAGCCGCAACTATACTTTCGGGGTTTCGCCATCTCGCGCCGGCCACACAGCTGATCAGGGGCTATGAAACTTATGCTTCGCGCATCAGCGCGCATCAACCCGCGGCGGCCGAGGCTCTGTTGCAGCTGCCGCGCCGGCTGGCGCTGGTACACCGGCGCGAAGCGACGGCGCAAGAAGCATACGCAGAAGCGAGGAACGTTATCACTGCGGGGCGCTATGCCTTGTTCGGCGATCACCGCATCGTGACGCGCGATCGTTTGCCGGTCGTGGGTTTTGCGCCGGCGCCGGTCTATGCCGATTACAATGAGTTCCGCTGGCACATCAAGGGCCACAATCTTTTTGAAGACGCCATGGTGCATCGGTCTCCCTTCCTGTTTCAGGGTATGGGTTATCATGCGATGACCTATGCACCTTATCTCGCCGAACAGGTCGCACGTTGGCTGACGGGCAAGGCCGAGACGGATGAAAATATGATTTGCGCACTGACCCCCGCCCGGTTTTTACCGAGACACGGAGCGCACGATGCGCGTGCTCCGAACGCCGCAGGATGGGGCTCGACGTGAGGAGCAGAGCACAGGACGTGCGTGCTCCGAACGTCGCAGGACGCGGCTTTAAGTGAGGAGTTAGTGCAAGACAAAAACCGTTCATACTGCATGTCATTCCACACGCGCGGGGCCGATTTTCGCGCTGTTTTTGTCAGCGCGGCTTCCGCCATCAATGCCGCAACCCGCCAGGTGCAGGTGCACGAACATGCGCTTTACCATTTCAGTGAGCTGGTGATTTGCGCAAACCTGCTGGCGGGGCAGTTCCGCGATGTGCACGACCTGACGCTCGATCTCGCGACAGAAAGTTATCTGAAGAATCTTGTGGTCGAGGCCACGCCCGAAGGAGTGTTCCGTGCAGCATGCAATGTGGCCGAAGAAATCGACCAGGTGAAAAATCCGGCGCAAATTGACGAAAGTATTTTTGGCGGTATTCTCCACGTCACTAAGCGGTATGCAGAGATTGCGGAGCCGAGCCGCAGCAGCGTGGGCAGCCGCAGCAAATCGGTGCCAAATCTTGTGCAGCAGTACCTGCAGGAAAGCGAACAGATCTCGACGCTGATGCTCACGGGTATGCGGCTCAGAACAGGTGAGTCTGGAAAAATCGAGGCCGACAGGTGTTTTGGTTTGCTGATTGAAGCGTTACCCGATGTATCAGAAGAGAAAAAATTTATTCTCACCGACAACCTCGAGCGTCTGGACTCGCTGACAGAATATTTCGGCGGCGCGCGCGGTGCGACCGACGCCGCGCAGCAAAAGGACGTTATGGATCTGCTCGACGATATTTATCCCGGCGAACAGTGGATAGAGACTTCTGAGTACGCGCTTGTCTACCGCTGCAACTGCCACCGCGAAGGCTATCTGGAAAAACTCGTGCAACTCGCGCGCAAGAATATTGCCGAGCTGTTTGGCAATGAAGAAGAGCTTGAGGTGCGCTGCGGCTATTGCAGCAACAGGTTTCACTTTTCGCGCGCAGAAGTCGAATCGCGACTGAATTAGAATACGAGTTTCGAACCAAGCTGCACACCCATTGAGTTGTCGGTGCCATAGGGGGTGTCGGTGACAATGCCCGGTGTTGAATAAAATGCGCCCGGTAAAAAAATGCCGGTTCTAAAGTAGAGAATCCAGAACTTGTTGACGGCAAAATCCAGCGAAAAGTTGATTTCCTGGCCGAGCAGCTTTCCGAGGCGGTCTTGCGCCTTGAGTACGGTGCTCGTGATTGTGGACGTTGTGCCGGCGGAGCGCGCCTGCGCGTAAAGTGTGCTTGTGCCAGTGTCCACGGCCAGCCAGTAGTCGAGTCCGAAACGCAGTCTCTGCCACAGCGTCGTCCCCACGCCCACGTGACCGATAGCGGTCGGCGCTTTGCGTTCATAGTCGTGCGCGAAATCCGCGAAGCCGCCCGAATCGGTGTAGCTCGAGGGCCTGATGCCGTAATACTTGCTCATAATTAAGCCGCCCGCGCGGCTGCCCTTGAAACTGGTGAAACCGTGCGACGTCTGCGCGCCGTACTGGTCATACTTGCTGCCCGAGGCGTAGAACCCGTCGGCGTTGAGATCGATATCGAGCACCGGCACCACGCGCGGCAATTCAAGGCTGGCACCGCCACCAAAGCCGTAACCGTTCGTGTCGACATCCTGGCTTTCGTTGGCGGCGGTGGGCAACCGGCGGTCAATGCCGGTCGACATGGCAAAATCCGCGTATGTTTTGATAACATAGCGCGGATTCGGCAGCGTGAACAGGACGCGCGTGCCAAACAAAAAATTGGAATCGTTGTCTGAAAAGTTTCCGGAAGCGCCGAGGTTTGAACGGTCAGAACCGCCTTTTGCCATAGCGCCGTAGCGCGCACCGAAGGCATAAAGTTTGTTCTGTAGCATGGTGCCCGAGAGCGGCCCTTTCCAGTTGAGCAGGTTGCGCGAATCATAGACGAGGCCCATGCGCAGCACATTGACGTCGCCGTCGAAGAAGCGCACACGCTGGTTGTCGTGCGAAAAATAGCGAACGTAGTTTGCGTGCGTTGTCGGGTCCGCACCCAACTGGAATGCATCGAACGCTATCAGCCGAAATCTGCCCACGGTCGAGTTAGCGTAGGCAAACGTCACCGCATCGATATAGTCTTTCATAAAGAAGTCGTACGTCTCGCCGCCGATCTCAAAAAACTGCCGGCCCACCTTGACGGAAAAATCGTTTTTCTGGTTCTTCCAGATGATGTAGTGCAGGTACAGTTCACCGAAGTTGAACGGGTCGGCGCCAACCGGTGTGGATGAAGAACTGTTGTTCGAGCTCGAACCCGCGAGCTGGTCATGCCCCCAGAAACCGTTCTTGAACAGGTCGATTCTGAAGTAAAGATCGTCGGTCAGCGGAAAAAACATATTCACGTAAAACCGAGAAAAAGCGAAAGTCTGCTTGTCGTCGGTGTTTTGAATCGTCGCGACAGTCGATTCGTCGAGTTGTCTCAAATCGGTATTGTTGAAACCCGCACCTTCGGCGATGAAGCCGATCTGGTATTCCATCCTTTTCATGATGGCGTCTTTTTCCGCTTTGTCGCCGAACACATTTTCACGTTTGTCGCTCTGCGGTGCGCCGAACGGCAATTCGTCGGCTTCTTTTTCCCCGTCGCCTTTCATTTTTTTGGCCGGAATCAGGTCGTCGGCGGGATCCGCGCTCTGCGGGGTATTTTCTGGGACAATGGTATCGGTTTTTGGCTTATCGAGTTTGACCTTGTCGCCCATCTCCGGCCCTTTGGTTGCGGCCTTCGGATCCAGGCGTTGTGCCATAAGCGCAGACGTGCCGGCGACTAAAGAGAAGACGATGATTCGCAGTTGCATACTTTTCTTAAAACTGCCCCAAGGTTAACGGTATAGTGTGAACATAGCATGGACGTTACAGGGGCACGTCAACATATTTAGCCAAATGAGACGGAATAAGTTGCGGTCTCAAAACACATACCGTGAAATGCTTGCCGATGCAACCCAGCGGGCCAAAAAGAGGGCAAATGACAGCTAAGAAAAAAAAATCTGCACGGTCTAAATCCACCGGCACCGGCGCAGCACGCATGATCGATGCGTATATTGCCAAATTTCCGCCGGCTGTGCAGAAAGTGCTACGGCAGATGCGTGCGGCGATAGGGCGCGCCGCGCCGCAGGCCAAAGAAAAAATCAGTTATGCCATGCCCGCGTTTGAGCTGAACGGTAACCTGGTGTATTTCGCTGGTTACAAAAATCATATTGGCTTCTATGCCACCCCGACCGGGCATGCGGCGTTTACGAAAGAGCTCTCGCGTTACAAGACGGGCAAAGGTTCGGTGCAATTTCCGCTGGCCGAACCGCTGCCTGTCAAGCTGATCGAAAAAATGGTGGAGTTTCGCGTCAAAGAAAACCTCGCAAAAAAAACCGGTGCCGCGCGGAAAATGCCGGCAGGCTGAATTCTGCGTGACAATGGCGGTGCACCGTGGCCAGACAGCCCATGCGTGCTGTGCTTTTGGCCTGCGGGCCCGCCCTTTTCTTAATTTGCTGCAACACCACTTCGAGCCGCATACCATTCAGCCGCGTCGAATACCGGGACAAAAATGAATCGGTAATTTATCTTTTTCGTGAACGCGCCTTTGTCGGCGGTGGCCTGAAAACCTTCGTCTTTTTCGACGAAAAATCGATTGGCGTTTTGCCGCAGCTGGGTTATTATCCTATTCACACCATGGCGGGGCGGCACACCCTGCGCGTCTGCAGTTCGAGCTTCGTCGCCTGGAATCAATGCGAAGAGACGCAGCTGGAAACCGTGGCGCAGCGTGACACTGTCATGCAGATTGTTATGCGCATGGGCTCCAATCGGGTGACGTTTGAAAAGCGGGAGGATTTCAGCAGTCTCGCAGAGCTCAAGAACGAAGGCGATTATTTTGACGCCGCGGTGCGCGAACGTCTGCCGGCTGCACTCAGGCGCGTGACGCTCACCGAGGCCGCTATCGCCGACGGCAAAGCGGGGGCCGCGCCGCTGAAAATCGCCATCCTGAATTTTTCCGATGACACGAAGTCCGATATCTGCGCGTGGCTATCGGCGAGTCTGCCCGATGCAATCGATCAGTCGATGCGCCGCGATTTTGAATACCTGCGTCCCAAACCGGCGGCGCTGCAGAAGATCGCCGACCAGGCCGGCGGCAAGTCAGACAAAGACCGTTCGGCGGCGTTGGGTGTGAATCTCGTCATTTCGGGCCGTTATACGCTGAACGCAGATAGATCCGCGGTGCGCATCGATGCGCAGATCTATTACGCAGGCACCGACAGTGTGCTGGGCAGCGAGACCGTCGATTCGCCGCTCGATGCGCAGATTTTCAGTGCCACGAAGATTCTGGGTGAAAAGCTGGTCGAAAAATTACACCGGCTGACTCGCCGCTAAATCAGCCGCCGGCGCTCAGCCCGACTGCGAAGTGAGCTCGGCGAGACTTTCCCATTCGGCCATGGTTTCTTCGAGCTGTTTTTGCAGCGTAGCGCGCTCCTGCGTTTTGAGGCGGATTTCCTCTGCGCCGAGCGATTGCAGTTTGTCGCCGTCGGCAAATAATGCGTCGATGGTTGCAATCGATTTTTCGTGCTGCGCAATCGCATCTTCAAGACGTTTGATGCGCGATTGGGCTTTGCTGGCTTCGCTCTTCAGGCGCTTGCGCTCGTCGTAGCTCAGAGTCGCCGGGGCAGCGTTTGCCGCATCGGCTTTTTCTTTTGCGACGGCTGCCTCTGCCTTCTGGCGTGCAGTTGGTTCGGGTTTGTCTTCGCTCTCGTTCAGCGAATCGAGTGCCCGCACACCCGCGTTGAGTTCTTTCAGCGTGCCGTTCTTGAGTTCAAATACACGGTTACAGACTTTCTTAATGAAGGCACGGTCGTGGCTTACCATCAGTACGGTACCCTGGTATGCTGCGAGCGCCTCTTCAAGCGCTTCGATGCCTTCGATATCAAGATGGTTGGTGGGCTCATCGAGAGCCAGAAAGTTGGGTTTCTGCAGCATGAGATCGGCAAAAACGAAACGCGCCATCTCGCCACCCGATAAAGCAGAGAGCTTCTTCTTCTGTTCGTCACCCTCAAAAAGCATCAGACCCAAAGAACCGCGCACATCCTTCACGGCTTTCTGGTGGTGCAGTTGGTGCAGATGCTCGTGCAATGGCTCGCCGAGTTTGCGCAGTTCTTCGTGCACCTGCGCGTAATAACCCATGCGCACTTCGTGGCCGAATTGCACGGTGCCTGCGATGGGCTTCAGCTCGCCGGCGATGATCTTGAGCAGCGTAGTTTTGCCATGGCCGTTCGGGCCGATGATCGCGGCTTTGTCGCCCTTGCGCAATAAAAACTCGGCGCCGGAAAAAAGCGGAGCCGGCTGCCGCGAAGACGCCATCGTGGCGGCGTCAGCCCCAGAGCCTCCGTGCTCATTGGTAAATTGCATCGCGACATTATGCACATTCAGCACATCGCGGCCCGATTCGCGTTCATAACGGAAGTTGAACGACGGCTTGCGGCGCGAAGAAGGAATAATTTCAGGCACTTCGATCTTTTCGACCTGCTTTACACGCGACTGAGCCTGGCGCGCCTTGGATGCCTTGGCCTTAAAGCGATCGATAAACTCGGTGAGTTCGGCGATTTTCTTTTTCGCCGCTTCGGCCTCGCGTTCTTTCTGTTCTGCCGCGAGCGTGCGCGCGCCGACAAAACGGTTGTAGTTCATGTTGAAGATTGTGATCGTTTTGTAGTCGACGTCGAGAATCTGCTCGGACAGCGCCGAGAGAAAACCCCGGTCGTGCGTGATTAAAAGCAGCGTGCCCTGAAACTCGTTCAGAATATAATTCTCGAGCCATTTGATGCCTGGCATGTCCAGGTGGTTCGTGGGTTCGTCGAGCAGCAGCACTTCGCCTTTCGCGAACAGCGAACGTGCGAGCAGCGCACGCATCAGTTGGCCGCCCGAAAGTTTGTTTGCCGGTATATTGTGCACTTCGTCGGGAAGCCCGAGGCCTGACAGTAAACGCGCGGCCTCTGATTCGGCGCGATAACCTTCGCGCGACATGATAATGTCTTCGACTTCACCCGCGTGTGCCGGGTCGGCATTCGGGTTGTCGCGTTCAGCCAGAGCCTTCGCAAGAATTTCGTCGCCCGCAATGACAATCTGTATCGCGGTTTCACCCGAATCGAGCGGTAGGTTCTGCTCAAGGTACGCGATGCGCGTGCCCTTTTGGATGTCGATTTTGCCCTCGCTCGGTTGGTCGCGCTTCGCGAGAATTTTGAGCAGCGTCGATTTTCCGGAGCCGTTGGCTCCTGTGATACCGTAACGCGTGCTCTCGTTGAGTTGCAGCGAAACCCCGGTGAACAGGTCGCGTTCACCGTAAGACATGCCGATGTTCTGCAGACTGATCATTAGTAGTGGAACTTCGCCTTGTAGTCTGCCGTAGCGGCTTCGATAACTTTGAACGCGATGTCGCGCTCGTAGACTTCACCCATCTCGATCTTGCGCTTCTGTCCCGGAAAATCTTTGTACGTCAGAAAGTAGTGGCGAATGCGATCGATCAGAGACTGCGGTGCATCTTTGAGCGTTTCAATGCCGCCGTAGATCGGATCGTCGGCCATGACGGAGATGATTTTGTCGTCGGCTTCACCGTCGTCGATCAGTCTTAATCCGCCTATGGGACGCGCGCGCACGAGAAAACCGTTTGAAGCGATGTTGCGCTCGGTGATGACGCAGATGTCGAGCGGATCATGATCGCCGTGCAGCACTTTTTTGTCGTTGGCCAAAAGGCGCACCTTCTCGTCGCAATACGTCTGCGGAATAAAACCGTAAAGTGCGGGCGGCAGCGAAGAGTATTTCTGCGGCCGGTCCACTTTCATCAGCCCCGAGGCTTTATCGATTTCGTATTTGATCGTGTCAGAAGGCACGATCTCGATAAAGGCCGTCACAATTTTCGGCGCTTCTTCGCCGATTGCAACGCCGTGCCACGGATGCGCGGTGAAATGGCTGAGCTTCATACGGCATAAAAGGAAGGCGAGACACCGCGAAAAGGCCTATTTGGGGCGGCGCGCCACCGCCCGGGAAATTACTTCTTTTCGAGAATCTTCCTTAAATTGGCAAGGCCGTCGTCAAAGGCTTTGCCGATCATCTTTTCGGCGTCAAAAAATAGCAGCATCAGATTGAGCGGATACGGTGTTTTGGCGTAAAATCCCCATATTACTTTCGTCTGATCGCCCGGCATCGGTTCTACCTTCAGAAATGCCTGGTTGGTGGCTTTAAACGGCTTGAGAAAGCGCAATTCATAGTCTATGCGTTCGCCCGGTAGAATTTTCTTAATTTCCTGTTCGCCCGCTCCAACCTGATCGTCCTTGCTTTCCCACGCAGAGACGAAGCCGACCTGGCCGTCCGTACCTTTGTAGGATTTTTTCATGTTCTTGTCCATTTGCGCCCAGACGCTGAAGTTATCCTGATTTTTCAGCAGCACGACATAATCGAAAACGGCAGTTTTGGGGCGCGCGATGACGGTCTCACGCAGCACCGAGTATTCTTTTTTTGTGAACAGCGGGAGAATCAGTAAAATGGCGATGATGACAGCGAGACCGACGCCGATTTTTTTGAGGACTTTCATACAGGGACAGGTTGTTATCCTTTGCTCCCAAACGTAAAGCGATTTTAACAATAACTAACATGTTGGCCACCGGCAACATGTTAGTTATTGACCGCGTGATTTTCTTTCTTAATCTATCACATGGCACGCGGCTCTTCATCCAAAACCTCCCGAAAAAATACCCTCGACGGTTTCTCAGCCTCCACTGTTTTTGAAAAAGAGAAG
>CAYHJO010000187.1:0-2838 GCA_964356715.1 uncultured Turneriella sp.
TGGTGAAGAATATGGCATCCATGCGGAATCGGGCGGCTACCTGCCGCAGAGTGCAACGGTTAACCTCAAAGAGGGACAGAATAAAGAGAAGCCCGTCGACCTGACGCTCTTACAGCTGAAAGCCGGGGCGAAAATGTCCATCAACAACCTTTTTTTCAAAAAGGGCTCTTACACACTCTCGCGGGAGTCGAATGCAGAACTTAACCGCCTGACGAAACTACTCAAAAATTATCCGGGTCTCAAAATTGAGATCGGCGGCCACACCGATAACACCGGCAGTGAAAAGGCCAACATGGATCTGTCCAAAAACCGTGCGCGTTCTGTTATGGATTACCTGATCGACAAAGGTATGCCCCGGCAAAGCATCAAAGCGGTGGGCTACGGCCAATCGAAACCCGTCGCATCCAACAACACACCTGAAGGTAAAAAAAAGAACCGGCGGGTCGAACTGACGATTCTCGAGATACAGAAAAAGTAGGTCACTTCGACTGCGCTCCGCCGCTGGCCTACAGGCCATCAGCCTGTGGGGAACCAGTATTTTTCCGGTCGTTGAGCGAAGCCGAAACGCCGGGAAGAGATTCGTTTTATTTAGAGGCTTTTTTCTCTACGAATTTGACGTGCTTGCGCACTTTTGGATCATATTTCATGACTTCGAGCTTGCCACCCTGGGCTTTTTTGTTGCGCGTGGTAGTATAAAAATACCCGGTACCCGCAGTAGATTCCAATTTCACGATTTCGCGCATGCGGCTAAGGCCGGATTTTGTGACACCATGTAAAGCCGTATTCGGCCGGTCATCCGCATCATTGTTAAGATTTTCTCAAGTTTGGACCGTGCTAAAGACGATGTAGATTATGAAGGCCTCCCCCCAGTGGAGGTTGTTGCTACCGGGGACAAAAAAATTCCCGGTGGGCGTCTTCTCGCCCGTTTACCCCCCGAAAGAAAAAAATCCAGCGGGGTAAACGGGTTTTTTATATCTGATTTGGCGGCAGGCCGCCAAATCAGGCTGTTCAGCCTGTCTCGGGCCTTAATACATCCGCATGATTAATTCGAACCACATCAAGCGCGGTATGGCGCTGAAAGTGGATGGCGATCTCGTGGTCATCCAGAGCTTTGAACACCATAAACCCGGCAAGGGCGCGGCGATCGTGCGCGTCCGGATAAAATCGCTGAGCAAAGGCACTACGGTCGAGCGCACATGGCGTTCGGGGGAAATGCTCGAAGACGTAGAACTGGAAAAGCGCAACGCTACCTATAACTTCGAAGATGGCGACCAGCTGGTCTTCATGGACAGCGAAACCTATGACCAGATTCATGTGGAAAAATCAGACCTCGAAGATATTCTGAAATTCATCCATGACGGCATGGAATTCCAGATTCTTCTTTACGAAGGCAAGCCAGTCAGTGTCATTCCGCCCAATTTTGTCACCGTTAAGGTTGACTATGCGGAAGAGGGTCTCAAAGGCGATACTGCTACGACTGCGTACAAGGAGGTCACCGTTGAAGGCGGTGGCAAGATCCAGACGCCGCTCTTTGTGAAATCAGGCGACATGATCAAAATCGACCTGCGCGACATGAGCTACGTCGAGAGAGTCAACCAAAAGTAATTGCCTGCGGCAATTCCTTTTGGCTGGTCGTAATTCAGTATGGCCAACTTAGCCGCGGCGTTTGATCTGTTTCGCCGCGGGCTTTTTCTCGACGCGCGTGAGCAGGCCCGTGCCATAATCGAGGCTGAACCGCAAAACTACTGGGCGCATTATCTCGCTGCCGTCAGCTCTGCGTTTGCGCGGGAGTTGCGCGATTTCGAAAGCCAGCTTGAGGTACTCGACGGATTCGAAGTTAAGAATGTCTATCACTATTATTTGAAAGCGTATTACGCTTTGCTGCAGCACGACATCGAGAAGGCGCTCTGGAATTATCTGGAAATTGCCAATGATAACGAAGGCTGGCTGGCACGCGCACTCATCAAAAAATTCCGCAAAGTCAAAGAGCTCAACGGCGTAGAGTTCCATGTCGCGGATTTTATCGTGCTGCCGGCCGAGTTGCCGCCGCCCGTCACCCTCACCCCGCGAAGAGGCCTCCCTCTTCCGGAGGGAGAGGGGAAACCAAATCTCCCTTCTCCCTCCGGGAGAAGGCGCTTGCGGTCGGGCGCAAGCCTGACGGGGGATGAGGGGGGGGGACCCGGCTGGCAATACGGCAAAGTGCCGCGCAAAAGCGCGGGAGTGCTTGCGACTGCGCTCGCTGAGTTGCCTTACCGAAAAATATTCATCGGCGCGACTCTGTTGTTTGCCGCCATTGCGGTTGTTGTTGTCGTCCGGCAGAATATGCGCGAAAAGAAAGCCGGCGTGCACGTGCCCGATCTGCAGATTGCCGATTCCGCGGCAGTGATGCCGGTAGTTCCCGGAGACTCAGTCCTCTATAAATATAAGAGCCGCGATCAGGTGATTTCTGATTTTGAACGCGCAAAACATCTGCTCGCCGCGCGGAAAGTGAACCAGAGTCTGTATGTGCTCAATCGCCTGATGTCTTCGAATGCCGACTTTCAGACACGCGAAAAATCCCGCATCTTTCTCGGCTTCATTCAGGAACCCGATTTTCGCGATTTTAACGATAACCTGACCTTGAAAGAACTGTTTGAAAATGTGAAATTGCGCCGCGGCAGTCTCGTCGTTGCCTCGGGAGAATTGCGCGACGCGGCCGAAGAAGCCGGTGGCACGATGTACCAGCTGATTGCCCGGGAGGGCGAAGAGGAGTTTCGTATCCACGCGTTCAGGCCCGCCGCTTTAAAAGAAGAAAGGAGTACTGACAAAAAATCCAGTACACGGCATGTGCAGGTTTAC
>CAYHJO010000187.1:2848-8799 GCA_964356715.1 uncultured Turneriella sp.
CAGGTTTACGGGCGTTTTAAAGGGCGTGTGGGCCAACAGCAGGCTATCTATCTCGAAGCGCTGCGCGTGTGGCGCTGAGGTCTGCCCAGGCACACCGGCGCCAAAGCCTTATGGCTTAGGCGCCAATTCCTCAACGAGCCGAATATACTCATCGGCTTTGCGGATGACGTTTCGGCGCTGTTCGGGTGTGAGCAGCTGGTCCGCGGTCAGAATCATCTCGCGCAGGAGCTGCATGCTGCGCAAAAATCCCGCGCGAAAGCGCTGCGGCACATTGCGTTCCTGATAGATCATGCGGCCTTCGAGATCTTTAACCAGCGTCGCATGGTCGGGTCTAGAGCGCAGCAGGCCGATAAAAACACGTTGCTGGTCTTTGCGGTAGCTGAGCCAGTCGCTGACGGTGTCGGGCAACGACATATAGTGTGCGCGCAGGCGCTCTTTCTGCTCTGTCGACAGCTTGCCTGCCCAGTCTTCTGCATATTTGATAATCGTGGTAAATTCTTCTTCCTGCCGCACCACTAACGGGCGCGCGAGCTTCTGCGCCAGCTCCTTGTTCTCTTTGGCAAGTTTTTTCTCCAGGTAGGTGATTTGGCTCTCAGACAGCGTCTGCAGTACAACCACCAGATCGGGGATAACCCGGGAGAACAATGCATTGCGGTGGTGCGTCAGGCGTTCGGTCAGCCAGTCGAGATCCTTGCCTGTCAGGCCTGCGTGAAATCTGCCGCGCAGATTTTTGAGATCTGCCAGATAAAGCTTCAGCTGCGTCGTACGATGCCACTCGTGGTGCACGGCGATGCGTGTCTGAAGATAACTTTCCTGCGTCGAAGTCAGGTCAAAAAAAGAATCGATGCGTTGCAGGATAAGTTTCGGCAGCAGGTTGTTATAGGCGATTTTCGAAAATGCCTTGAGGCAAAAGGAAAAAAGCAGTGCGACCGCAAAAAATATCGCGAGCCTTTGCATGCGCCGCATATACCTGTCTTCCACAGCTGCGCAAGTGGTCATGCGCTTTCTGCTTCGGCGGCATGCGCTTGGCTCCCTTCAAGGTCTGTGTTGCACCCCCGAAAACAGGCTTTACGGGTGATACAAGCCGATTTCCTCAGATATCAGTGTCGGTTCCTGAATCTTCCAAGCTGAGTCGCCCAATACCGCGGCAAGATCCCGACGCCGTGCATAGCGAACTGACAGGAATCGGGGGATTTTTCGAGCGCATGCTCAGGCGTTTCAAGCCGCTGGCGCATGGCTTGGCGTTATTACCGCTTGCAGCGGTGTTCATCTCCCTGCTCGGAGTCTCGCTGGTTCCCGGCATCGCGCTGTTCCAGACCGTGACCGAGACTGGTCGCGATTGGCCCACGCTGGCCCAATACCTCGCCTGGGGCATGAGCCTCGCCGCGGGATATTTTGCCTACGGCTTTAGCCTGATTGTTGTTATCCCCGCCGCGTGTTTTCTTTTTCGCGCTTACCCGCGCGAATTCCGCGGTTCATACTATTCGACCGAAACCGGGCGCTGGTATTTCAGCAATGGCCTGCTGTATCTTGTACGCTACTCGTTTCTCGAATTCATCACTCCGACGCCGTTTAATAATCTGTTTTACATGCTCATGGGCATGAAGATCGGCCGCGGTGTGCATATCAACTCGACGCACATCTCTGACCCCGCGATGATTGAGCTCGGCGACAAGGTTACCATCGGCGGTTCGGCGGTCATTGCCGCGCACTATGCGCAGGCGGGGTATCTGATCATAGCCCGCGTGCGCATTGGCCGCGGCGCAACCATCGGCCTGCGCGCAACGATCATGGGCGACGTGGTGATTGGCGACGGTGCGCGGGTGTTACCCAATTCGGTGGTTTTGCCCAAAACGCGCATCGCTGCGGGTGAGACCTGGGGTGGAGTGCCCGCTGTACGTCTCGATCCCGAATCGCTGAAAGCGATTGGAGCAGCAAACGAATACCAGCTCTAATAAGGCTGCTGGTATTTTTTGACGAGCGGGTCAATGATACGAAACCATAATGGTGGCACGAGTGCCAGCGGAAACATCGCTCCATAGCCGCCGGGCAATTGCGGGCTTTCTTCGCGGTGGTTCAATACCTGGTAGCGCAGCAGCGGATTGTGGTGGTGGTCTGAATGCCGTTCGAGATGGATCATATAGAGATTAGACAACAGCTGGTTCGCATTCCATGAATGCCGCACAGAAACCGGCTCATAGTCGCCCTGCGCCGTCTTTTGTCGCACGAGACCGTAGTGCTCGATGTAGTTGATGAGTTCGAGCATGCTGAAGGCGAAAAAACTCTGTGCAAAAAAGAATACCAGCGCGTACAGACCGATAAGAAAATATAGCGCTGCTGCGATCGCGAGAGGGATAATCAAAAACCACAGCATCTGGTTGTGCCAGCTCCAGACGGAATATTTTTGGTGCTTCAGACGCGCGAGTTCGAGCCGCCATGCGCTGCCATAACTGCCGCCGACCGAACGCAACCAAAACATATAGAAATTCTCTCCGCGCCGGGCAGAAGAGGGGTCTTCTGGCGTCGCGACACGTATGTGGTGGCCGTGGTTGTGTTCGATAATGAAATGCATGTAACAGACTGTCGCGAGCAATATTTTCGCCAGTAATCTCTCCCACCAGCTCGTGCGGTGGCCGAATTCATGCGCGATGATGATGCCTGAACCTGTCATGACCGCAATCGAAAAACCGAGACCGATTTTCTGCCACAGTGGCAAAAGATCCGACTGGATCAGCCATGCACCCCACACAAGAATTGCCATCTGGCAGGGAACCCATAAGACCGGCATAAGGAGAAAGAAGCCGTCATTTTGCAGCGCGGCAACCTTTTCGGGACGCGGATTACTCGCATCGTGTCCCAGAATCTGGTCTGCGATGGGAATAGCGACGAAAACTATCAGCAGCGAAAAATAGTTGAAACCGATGAAGTAACCGATAACAATCTGCACCGGCATCTGTATTACCAGTAGAAAGGCGATTTTTTTGGATCTCTTCATTCTACCCCGGTTGACTTGCTGAGCAGGTAGGCGCGCAACGCTTTTTTGTCGACTTTACCGATCGGAGTCAGCGGCATAGTGTCGATGAAAACTATGTCCCGGGGTACCTTGTAGGCTGCAAGTTTTTCCCGGCAATATTGTAGTATGTTTCCGGTCAATTCTGCCTCGTTGCGATCCGCATATTCTGTCGTCCGTTGCACGACAAGTTTGACGATCTCAGTGGATTGCTGCTCATCGCTCTCGGCCAGAATGGCGCACGCGAGAATAGCCGGATGTGCGCTCAGCACCGCCTCGACTTCGACCGAATAGACCTTGTAGCCGCCCACGTTGACCATGTCTTTGATGCGGTCGACGATCGTGATATAGCCGTCCTGGTCGATGCGTGCGGCGTCACCGGTAAAGAGCCAGATTTTGCCGCGGTGGTTTCTGAGCGCGATCTGTGTCTCTGCAACATTATTCCAATAACCCGCCATCACCTGTGGCCCTGCGACAATCAGCTGGCCTTCTTCATTGGGACCGAGTTCATTTTCGCCATCGAGCGCTATGACCTTGACCTCGGTATCGGGTAATGCCTGCCCGACAGTATTCGCCCGCACACGCCCCGGATAGTTGATCGAGATTCCCGGCGAGGCTTCTGTCATGCCATACCCCTCGAGCACCGAGACGCGGAGGACTGCCTCGAGTTGCTGTTTGAGCGCGTCCCTCATCGGCGCGGCACCGGACATCGCGAATTTGAGCGATGAAAAGTCCAGAGCCCGGAAATCCTGCCTGAGCAGAAGTTTTTCGTAGAGCAGGGGCACCGCAAATATCAGACTTGGCCGGTATTTTTTCAGCTGGCGCACGATGAAATTCAAATCGCGCGGATTTGGAATCAAGAGCCACGCGCCGCCAATGACGATGGTATTAAGCGCTGCAGTAAGGCCCGCAATATGAAAGAACGGCAGGATCGATAAACCAGTTTCTTTGCCGATTTCGGGTTGCGTGACCGCGATGGATTGCCGGATGTTGCTCAGAAAATTAGCGTGACTGAGCATCGCACCTTTGCTCTTGCCCGTGGTGCCGCCCGTGTACTGGATCGCCGCAATGTCGCTGGCTTGCCGCGGCACTTGCACGTCCGCAATGGGTTGTTTTGCACAGAAATCGTCGAACCAGACTTCGCGCCGATCGACAAAGGTAATTTTCGGGAACGGCAGCTTTTTCAGCAGGCGTGCAAAAAACCGGATGGGTGCCGGCATCAGATCGAGCGGCCGTGTTACAACCACCAGCCGGAGCGCAGGTAGCGAGGGCAGAAGCGCCTGCACACTTTTGGCATAGACATCGTCAAAACTGATCAGCGCGCTGGCACCCAGGTCTTTGAGCTGAGTGTGTATTTCGTCTGCCGAGGCGAGCGGAGAAAGTCCTGAAATGATACATCCTGCTTTCAATGCACCCATCATAAAGACCAGGTATTGCGGCAGGTTAGGCAGGTTGATCGCCACCTTATCTCCCGGTTGCAGGCCGCGCTCAATGAGCGCATGCGCCACGCAGTTGCTGAGCGCGTTGTATTCCCTATAAGTAAACCGGCGATCGATAAAAGCGAAAGCGGTCTTGTCGCCGAAATCTCTCAGCGTAGCATAAAACTGGCCGGGTATCGTATCAGTAGGTGGGTTCAATGTGACTCCACCTTGGATCGGCTCTCCATTGCGTCGTAAACACTGTTTCGGTCTGTTTATGCCTCCAGGACGATGGAAACCCGATTGCCTCAGGGGCTAAGTTACAGGATTTCTGACTGACACAAATGTCATTTTTATGCAACCGGGAGGCATAACTCTCACTCTAACAAGTATGAAAGCCGCCTTCAAACGCCCCAAAGCAGGTCGCACCCAATGGGTATCGATACTGTTTCTGGCCCTTTCACCGCTGATCGGCGGTGCAGGTCTCACATGGTTCCTTATGACCGGCACGCTGTCGCCGGCGACTCTGATACTCGCCGGCGCCTTTGCGCTGGTGGCCGGCATGGCGACGACTGCCGGTTACCACCGCCTGTTCTCGCACCGTTCATACGAAGCGTCACTGCCTGTCAGAATCTGGTTGCTGATCGTGGGATTGTTGGGTTTACAGGGATCGGCGCTGGAATGGTCGCTTGACCACCGGGCTCACCACAAATATGTCGATCACGACAAAGATCCCTACAGCATTAAAAAGGGCTTCTGGTTCGCGCACATACTGTGGATCTTCAGAAGTCGCCCGCGCGACTGGCGGCCGTCGCACAACGCCGATCTGTTTCGCGACAAATATGTCTTCTGGCAACACCGCTATTTTATGCCGCTCGCGATTGGCATGAATTTCGCCCTGCCGACGGCGATTGCCGGTATTTTTTGGGGCGATGCGCTCGGCGGATTTCTCATTGCCGGTTTTCTGCGCCTGGTGTTCACACACCACTCGACGTTTTTCATCAATTCACTTTGCCACTATGTCGGTTCGCAGCCCTACAGCGATAAGCACACTGCGCGCGACAATGCCATCACCGCGTTCTTTACCTGGGGCGAGGGTTACCATAACTTTCACCACGAATTTGCCAACGACTACCGCAACGGCGTGCGCTGGTACCAGTTTGATCCCGGCAAATGGGCAATTAAGCTGATGTCATACGTGCATCTCGCGTGGGGACTCAAGCGTGTGCCCGACACCACAATCAGGCAGCGCCGCATGCAGATGCAGAAAGGCAAAACGCTCTCGCAGCTCGAAAAATGGGGATGGACCGAAGAGCGCAGACAAGCATTTAACGCGCAACTCGACGAAACCCTGGCTGCCTTTAAACGGCGTGCCGCGGTGATGAATGAAATCCGCAATAAGATGAAACACGATGCTGCCCGCGCGACGACTGCCAGACTGGATCTGATGCAGGCTCGTTATGAGCGGCTCAAAGACGCGCTTGCCGAGAGCTTTGACCGCTTGGACGAACTGCATAAAAAAA
>CAYHJO010000188.1:0-4484 GCA_964356715.1 uncultured Turneriella sp.
CCGTCTGGCAGTGACACGAAGGCTAGCCAACAGTGGGATGTCACAAACGTTCAGCTCAGGGTTTACGATGCTGATGGCCTGGCCTTCGAGATGACGGCGACTGAGCCGACCGTTGCACCTACGGCGCTCGCACCTGCGGTCGCGGTCGCCGGCTGCGGTTTGGGGGGCGCAACAGATTGGCAGCAATGCGAACTCTGGCAGGCTTTCAAAATGACGATTGCGGGCTCTGGTTCGGCCGGCCGGAGTTATGCCCCGGTCAATACGTACGTCAACTGGCAGGATGCGACAGGCACTTATGATTATTCGAAGTGCAATCTGAGTGGATTTTGAAATGAAGCGACTGGTACACACAGGCAAGACTCTTCTGATTCTGCTTACGGTAGCACTGTCGTCACAGGCATGCGTCGGAAAATTTCTTTCGACACTTCTTTCGACAGAAAATGCACAATTCAAACTGATCGAGGTCGTACCGGTCGCCAATACGAAGATTCTTGTTTCTTTCAATAAGCCGCTGAATTTTGAGAAGGGTGCATTGACGCTGTCCAATTATTCGATTCCGGGCCTGAATCTGCAGTCGGTTTCGAAAGGGCCCGAAACGCATCAGGTTTATTTGTTTCTGGATCCGAATGATGCTGTCCGCATGCAGAGGCAGTATTATACACTCAGCGTTTCGGGAATACAGAACCTCTATCTCGACGATCTGCTGCAGGGCGCGGAAAACCGCAGCAGGCAATTTTTGGGTGCGCGCTGGCTGCGCGCAACCTGCCTTGACGATGCGGGTACATTCACCTGCCCGTCATCGGGTACTGCGCTAGCAGTGCCCGTTACGGTCACTGTGCGCGGTGACTATGCACGCGGCACGAACTACCGCTGGCGCCTCTATAATGTGACGACCAGCAGCGACCATTTTGCGCTGAGCGCGATCACCCCGGTCGCGACAACGTTCACGATTCCTGCGGGCATACCGAGCGCCGACTACCGCCTCGAGCTGATGATTCAGGACGACGCGGGCGCATGGCAGCCGGCGACCGACTACACGCAATACTTCTTCTCCGTCGACAATACTTCGGTGTCTGACGTTGGTCTCTCGAACGTACCGGCGTCGCTCACGAGCAGCACGGTGACCAATATCAGCGTTGTGTATCGCAACTGTGTCGAAGCGGGTTTTCCTAACGGTTATGCAGCGCCGTGCTATTCAGCGTCGAGCCCGGTGTCGGCGCAGATTCCCGCGAGTTATAAATACCGCGTCGGTACGAAGGCAGGCACGGTACCCGGTGATTGTGCCGGCACGGGGTATACTTTCGGTGCGTGGGGCGCGGCGCGTTCCACAAACCTGCCAGTGAATGAAATTCTTTCCACGAACCAATGCTACAATGTGCAGGTGCTCGCGGCTGATAACGTCGGCAATTTTCAGTGTAATTCGGCGTCGGCCGACGGCACTGCAGGCGCCTGTGCAAATCCGGCGGGGCCGGGCACCGGCAGCATCACCGACTTCTTTGTGGTAAAAACCTATCAGGAAGCCCGCTTCCTGCTTGATACGACTGCTCCGACAGCAGCTTTTGTGACAAACACCTTACCGGTTGCGACAACTTCGGCCACGAGTTTTGCCGTCGCGGTCGACGGCACAAACCTCGCGAAGTACCAGTTTCGCGTGATTGGCACGGGTTTTTCGGGTACCTGGTCGACCGACAAGAACCCGGGCGCCGGCGGTGATTTGATTTCGGCCGCGGGACTTACCAACGGTACATACCGCATCGAGATCGTTGGCAAAGACGCCGCGGGCAATTACCAGTCGACGGGCTCCGCGACGGGCTATGATTTTGTCGTCGATACCAATGCGCCGACAGCCACGGTTACCAGCCAGGGAACGTGCATTGGTACAGCAGGCACTACATCCGCACCCGATAACGGTCTGCCGCGTAACCCGACGCGTTTTAACTGCCATAACGTTGTGGTCGGTAACGTGACCTTCTATAAGTATGCGATCGTCACCGGCAATAGCTGCCCGCTGGATCCTGTCGCCGATTATTCTGCGCAGCGCACATCCGCCACAGATTTTATTGCAGCCAACAACACGGCGTGGATCAACGGCACCGATTACAGCATCTGTGTCATCGGTTCAAATAACGGCGTGCTTTATCAGGGCACTTCTGCCAGCGCGGTCACCCGCCACACATTCCGCTACGATACGACGCCCCCGGTTTCACAGGTGCTGACATGGATTTCCCCTGCGACGAATCTCGATACCAAGAGTACTGTCTTGACCGAAGTCAGCGTGCAGATCGGCAAATCGGGTGCAGAAAACATTACTGGCTATAAAGGCGTGGTGGTGACAGGTGCTTGCCCGACCTCTGCGACCATGGTCGCGGATAACGCGACATATCCCGAACGTTCGCCCGAAACACCGTTGCAGGCGACGGGACTCGCAGCCGGTACCGTGCGTATCTGCTTCATCGGCCGCGACGCTGCTGGTAACTACGAGGCCGCAACGCAGAGCGTAACATACACGGTTTTCGCGCCACCCGCACCGAATGACGGCGTTGCGGGTCTCGACGATCTGTTCTCGAATACATTCAATTATACCTGGGTGACCGGAGCCGGCATTCCGACGGGCACACAGGAAATACGCGTGCGTGTCTGCAAAGATGCGGCGTGCACCGAACCTTTACCGGGTATGAATAACGGTACGCTTGCATGTAATTCGGTGGTAACCTGCAATGCGACCTCTTCGTACACCTTGAATACCCTTTGCGCCGGGTTAAGCTGTATCAAACAGCTCAACGGCGCTACATACTATGCACAGATCAAAGTTAAAGATTCTGTCGGTGTCGAATCTTCTTTCGGATCATCTTCTTCCGGCAAACGCATCGTCGGCGCCGTGTCGGGAGTCGTGCGCGATACGAATAACAACGCGATCAGCGGCGCTACGGTGAAACTTTACGGCGATGCACTGTGTGCGACCACACAGATCGGCGGCGATGCGACATCTGCCGGCGACGGTTCGTTCAGTCTTACGCTTGCCGGCAGCTACGCGATTCCGATTAAACTGGCGTCGTCGGGCTATTGCGTCAAAGTTTCCACGGTCGGCCCCGTGCGCGAGGGCACTAAAACCTACATTGAAGCAAATGCGGGAGCCACGACCAATGTCAGTAATATCTATGCCGTTAACACCAGCGGGCGCGGTTGTATGATTGGTTCTGTCGTCGATGGTTCAAATGGCTCGCAGATTCTGCTGTCGAATGCAACATTCACTCTGAAAGACTATGCGAATAATACTCTGGCGAGCAGCCCCAATCTTGACCCCGACGGCAAACAGTTTGCTTTCCCTGCCAACTGTGTGACGAGCTGGGGTACAGCGCCTTACAACAATCCGACATATCACCATACCGGCGACCCATCGTGTACGGGCACTCCGGGCAACTGTCTTACTTCGGGAGTCTATTCATTACAGGTGGCAATCCCCGGCTATTACACGATCACCGAATCGACAATTGCCATTGCCGATAACACTACGACGAATCTCGGCTATTTGCCTGTTGTGGGCACTTTCGCCGCGGGCTCGAAGCAAATAAAAGTCATATTGACCTGGGGAAATCAAACCAAGGATCTCGACCTGCATGTCCTTGGGCCTGCTTCGAATGCATTCGATTGCCAGAATTACAATGAAGCGGCGATTCAGAATGCGAATGGCGCCAATAGTAAGTTTCACGTTTCGTTTCAGCAGCGTTATTGCGCCGAAACCGGCACGGCTGCCCCGACAGGTTCGACAAGTCTCGCAGTCGACGATAGCTTTGAGTACGGTCCCGAAATCATCAATTTCTACGACGGTTACGTCGATGGCACGTATAAATTTTCCGTCTATAATAACGATGCGACGGCATTGAACTGGAATGTTTCGAAGGCGCGGATTGATATCTATGCTGGCAGTCACTTCTCTGGCGGCGGCGGACTCATCAAGACAATACTCAGTACCGGTTCATCGGCGCTGCGGGGTTGGCGGCCGTTCAGACTCGTGGTATCAGGCACGACACTGACTGTAGATGATACGACGGGGGTAGGGTACGCGAACTACACGTATGGTGCGCAGGCAACCACCCAGGTTTCGCGCAATGGCACTCGCACCAATGCCAGCACGACGATCAGCGGCCTCGCCACGACGGCCGATTTGGTGGTTGGCATGGGAGTTACAGGTACCGGCATGGCTACCGGCGGCGAGATTGCCAGTATCGTTAACGGTACTACGGTTACGCTGACGCTTGCTGCAACGAGCAGCGGTACCAATAATATTACTTTCACTCAACTTGCGCAATTCACCTGCGACGGCATCCGTATCAACGGGCCTTCGGACGGACTCACTGCCGGAGCAACGGTCAGTGGGATTGCCCCGCGTGACCCGAATCTCGATTGCGGTCTTTATCTGAACGGCACGACTGCGGCCGGTGGTGCCGGCCCGCTGGATTGGTGAAAATCCGCGCAGCTGAATA
>CAYHJO010000188.1:4494-8773 GCA_964356715.1 uncultured Turneriella sp.
TAGCCGAGCCGGGATCTGTAGCGCAAATAAATCTTGCCTGCCAATTGGCATGAGTTATGCTGGCGTAGTCAGATGAATCTCCATGCGTATCAGGTAGGCCCGTTTCACGATGAGATGTTTGTCACCGGCGGCGAGCCACGCGCGCATGCCCGTGCGATCGCCGACAAACTTTCTCACCTGACTCTCGCAGAACTGCAGGAATGCAAGCAGACGGCAGAAACCGCGCTTCGCCGCCTGGGCATCACCTTTAATGTGTATGGCGACGAAGGCGCGCAGGAGCGCATCATGCCATTCGACGTGATTCCGCGCGTGATCGCCAACGAAGAGTGGAGCTACATGGAGAAGGGGCTGATCCAGCGCATCACGGCGCTTAACCTGTTTCTCGAAGACATCTACCACGATCAGAAGATCATCAAAGATAATGTGATTCCTGCGGATGTCGTGCTCTCGAGCAAAGGTTTCCTTAAAGAATGCATGGGTTTTTCTCCACCCAAAAAAATCTGGTGCCACATCACCGGCACCGACATAATCTGCAACCGCCACGGCCGTATGCTGGTGCTCGAAGACAATCTGCGCTCACCTTCTGGCGTGAGCTATGTGCTTGAGAACCGCGAACTCATGAAGGGCATTATGCCCGACATGTTCCAATCGGGTGAGATCAGGCCGGTCGCTGATTATCCGTACAACCTGAGCCGGCTCATGCAATTTGTCTCGGGCAAAGACCGCCCGGTGATGGCCTTGCTGACACCCGGCATCTATAACTCCGCCTATTTTGAGCATTCGTTTCTCGCGCGCCAAATGGGGATTGAGCTCGTCGAGGGCCGCGATCTCGTGGTGCAAAATGACCGCCTGATGATGCGCACGACGACGGGCCTGACACAGATCGACGTGCTCTACCGCCGCATCGACGACACATTTCTCGACCCGAGTGTGTTCAGGGCCGATTCGGTCTTGGGCGCGCGCGGGCTTTTCGCTGCGTACCGCGCCGGCAATCTCGCACTGATTAACGCACCGGGAACCGGCGTGGCCGACGACAAGGTGGTCTATGCGTATGTGCCTGAAATGATCAAATATTACCTAAACGAAGACATGATTATCCCCAATGTCGAAACCTATCTCTGCTGGCGGGATAGCGACCGCGAGTATGTACTGGCCAATATCGAAAAACTAGTGGTGAAGGCAGCTAACGAAGCGGGCGGCTACGGTATGCTCGTCGGGCCGCATTCGACCAAAGCAGAACAACAGGAATTCAAAAACCGTATCATCGCCAACCCGCGCAATTACATCGCACAGCCGACAATTTCGCTGTCGCGCACACCAACCCTGATTGGCGACAAACTCGAGGGACGCCATGTCGATCTGCGGCCGTACATTCTCTACGGTGAGAAAATAGAGATTATGCCAGGGGGGCTCACGCGCGTAGCGCTCAAGCAGGGTTCGCTGGTCGTCAACTCGTCGCAGGGCGGCGGGAGCAAGGATACATGGGTAATGCGCTGAGTGAAAGCATGAAACAGGTGTGTGCGCAAAGCGCACACACCTGTTTCATGCTCGAGGTTATATGTTAAGTCGCGCCGCGGAGAATATTTTTTGGTTGAATCGCTATCTCGAGCGCGCGGATAACTATGCACGTTTCATCGACGTCAATCTGAATATCAGCCTCGAGATGCCATCCAGCTATTCCAGCCAGTGGCTGCCGTTGATTGAGACAACCGGAGACACAGAACTTTTCCAGCAACTCTATGAAGAAGCCACTGCAGACAATGTCATCCGCTTTCTCGCCACCGATCTCAAAAACCCCAATTCGATCTATTCATGCCTCAACGCAGCGCGCGAAAACGCCCGCATTGTCAGGGAAAATATTTCGACCGACATGTGGGAAGTGATCAATTCGCTGTATTTGCGCGTGCAGAATCTTAGATCCGACTCGCTTGCGCATTCACCCGCGACCCTGATCGCCATTTTTCGTGAAATTCGTAACACCGTCATGACCTTTTACGGGACGATGGAAGATTCGATCTCTCATTCAGAGGCGTGGCACTTCGGCAGAATGGGGCGCTTTCTCGAGCGCGCCGATAAAACCTGCCGCTTTCTCGACATGAAATATTTTATTCTGCTGCCGAAGGTGACCGATGTGGGCACTTCGCTCGACCAGTTGCAATGGGCGGCGCTCTTAAAGTCGACGAGTGGGCTGCAGGTCTACCGCCGGCAGTACGGGCAGATTGAACCCGCCAACATCGTGCGCTTTCTGGTTCTCGACCGCGAGTTCCCGCGTGCCATTCGTTATTGCCTGATTTGGATCAACCACTCGCTGCATGAGCTGACTGGGACGCAGAGCTTTTCATTCAGCAACATCGCCGAGAAGAAGGTGGGCGCGCTCCTGGCCGAACTCGACTATAAAGACTACGAAGAGATTCGCGCGCAGGGCCTGCATGAGTTTCTCGACCACGTGCAGCTGCGCTGCAACGACATCGGCCAGGCGATGGCTGAGACTTTCTTTTTGCCGGTGAGTTAATCTATCTCGATTTTCTCCTTTTAGCTATGGGCTTAAGCCCATAGCTAAAAGGGCGCATCATTACAGATTCAATCGCCGCAAACGCGAACAGCGGTTTGAAGGGCTTCCCAAACGTGTTCTGAAATCCCATGAATTCCCATAGCCATGGGTTTAAACCCATGGCTATGGAAAGCGCCGATAGTTGCCCAAAGCCGCTCCCAGCTGCGTTTTTCCATAGCCAACTGTTTCGTCTTTGATTCATTAGCTATGGAATTCCATATCTAATGGTGCGATTCTCAATTCTATAGCTATGAAAATCCATAGCTAAAAACACCCAACAACCTCGCAAACTTCCGCGCTAGCTATGGATTTCCGTCGCTAGAAGGCGTTCATTCACAAAAAACACAAAAATCCTACAAAAACATCAAATATGTCTTTACATATAATCACATATTCACAAATATGTATTTATGCGAACCACCATTGACCTCCCGGTGGATATTTACCGTAAAGCGAAGGCAGAAGCTGCTCTGCGCGGGGTAAAACTGCGCGATATGGTGGTGACGAGCCTCTCTCGCGAACTCAACCGGGCTGATAGCGCGCTCAACCAGGCTGCGCCGGGCGTCAGAATCGACGAATTCATGGCCTCTTTAGATGAGCTCAGTGGCCAGGTGGGCGAGTCGCCCGCGAGCCCGCTCGGGCAGCTTATGATGCAGCGGACTTCGGCAGGCTCAGTCCAGGCTTCTTCGATACGTCCTGCGGACTACTCAGGGCAGGCCACGCCTCCGGGGTTGGGCCTGTAGATGATCGGAGCCCGCAAGTTGACGATCGACTCCAGCGTGTATCTCGCCGCGCTCGAAAAGGGCGAGGGCAATGAGGCACGCCTGTTCCTCCGTCAGGTGCTGTCCGAGGGCTATGAGCTCTATCTGCCGCGCCTGTTTCTACTCGAACTTATCGTGACGCTGCGCGCGATGCTCAATGTGAAATCTGTCTACAGCCTGCTGGCCCGCCAGTGGGCGATTGCTGAGAATGTGCGCTGGCTCGATGCCGACAGCCAGTTCACGCGCGCTGCGTGCGAGCTCGCCGATCAGGCGAATCTGCGCGTCTCCGACGCCATTTATGCGGTAACCGCCCGCATTTCGGGCGGTGTGCTCGTGAGCCTTGACCCCGCAATGCTCGAGCGCGTCGGCTCGCACGTCTCTGTCTTCACTCCTGCAAGTTTTATCGGTAGCGATAGTTCGACCGGTAAGGCGGATGTCATAAGTGCTGAGCCCGTTGATCCGGCGGAAAATCCATCGGGGGATTTAGGCTAATGGCCGATATACTAATGGGGAACCTTGTTGAATATGCAGGCAATACGGAGAGCGGCGCAGCCGCTCTCCGTATTGCCTGTTATACTGGTTTCCCGGAGGAAAAGGCATGATTACCGAAAACGGACTTTGGGGACGTACTCAATATCTGCTCGAAAAGGGCATGGATGTGGCACAGATGAGACATAAGGTCTTTGCCGACAATCTCGCCAACGTGGATACACCGCATTTTAAACGCAGCGAAGTTGGCTTTGAGGCCGAAATGCGCCGCGTGATCGAGCTCGAGAAGCATATCGAGGAAAACGGCATTCCGGCGCGCATGACAGACGAGCGCCACATTCCATTCTTTCGCACGCGCGACATCCGCGACGTGCAGGCAAAACAGCATATCGACTACCTCTCCACCATGCGCAACGACGGCAACAACGTCGATCCCGAGCACGAGGAGGCCGCCCTCGCCGCCGTCCGCGCCGCGCTG
>CAYHJO010000189.1:0-8771 GCA_964356715.1 uncultured Turneriella sp.
TAAGGAATATTCCCTCGGCCGGCTGATTTTTGATACCATGAATATCGGCGCCAAGCACCGCCTCTACTTTCACGGTGACCTCGTACTCTCTTCGAAGTGCATCATCACCATCGAAGCTGTGGGCGCAATCCTGGACCCCAAAATGGATCTTGCAAAAGTTTCGCGCCCGATGATGGAGCAGATCTTCGCCGAGCAGATGTCGCTGGCGCGTTATGGCAAGTCGATACTGCGCGCGCTGCCCGATTACCTGGAGTACGCAGAAAAAATTCCCGACCAGATTCTGAAAACGATCGGCATGATTTCTTCGGGAAAATTCCAGATCGAAGTCACTCGCCCGCCGGAAAAAGAGACCAGCGAGAGCAGCAACAATTTCAGCACGATGGGCTTCATCGCGCTCTGCCTCGCAGTGCTGTTCCTTGTGCGTGACGACCTTTCACCCAGCCAGTGGACCTTACCGATCATTGGCAGCGTCTCGGCGCTCGGTGTCATCGGCGCAATCACGTCGTTATTCTTCTTCACGCTCGCGCGCCGTGCGGCGCCGGACTGAGGTTGCCTCGCCACCCGTGCGCCGATATGCGGCAATATGCGCAGAACGGGAGTATCAAAATCTGAAAGTCAGCGACAGCATGCCCGAGGGCTGACCGTCGATGTTGCGCGTCTGCGCTTTGATCGCGTAATAGTCATCCATCGCAATGCCAAAACTGAGCATCGCGGCGGTCACCGCAACCAGAGCGAAAAAAGGGCCCTGCGGTGAAAAATCCTGCTTACCCGCCTCCAGCGCACGCATGCCATAGCCGGCAAGATAGTATGTCCCGAGACTGCCCAAAAACGTGAACGGGTACGAAATGAAAAATATAACTTCGCCGCGCCGCAGCGGCGATTCCTGATCGCTGTCTTTGAGATCAATATGTCCGGGGAATCCCGGATTCACTTCAGCGCCGCGCAACTCTGCGCTGCTGATAACCAGGACAATAGCGAGCAATGCTGACAGTGCTTTCATGGTTCGAAAAGGTCTCCGCGTTTACCGGGTTCAAGCCCCAGGTGAAAAAAAGCCTCGCGTGTCAGCATGCGTCCGCGGGGGGTACGTCTGACAAATCCGCGGCGCACAAGATACGGTTCAATGTAGTCTTCGAGGGTCGCGAGATCTTCGGCGAGAATCGAAGCGATCGGCTTGAGCCCCACAGGCCCACCTTCGTAGTGTTTCGCGATGCTAAGCATGAATTGTCTGTCAAGTCGCGTCATGCCCTCGGCGTCGATACTCATTTTGGCAAACGCATTCTGCGCCGCCTCGGCTGTGATCGGCCGTGTCAGGTCTGCGCTTTCGGCCAAAGCGTAGTCCCAGACACGGCGCAGCAGATGCAGCGCAATGCGCGGTGTGCTGCGTGCGCGGCGGCTGATTTCGGAAAGCGTCGCGCCCTCGCAGACAATATTCCACAACTGCCGCGCGCGGTCGACGATGCGCACGATGTCCGGCTCTTCGTAGAATTCGAGATGAAACCGTATACCAAAGCGGTCCCTGAGCGGCGCCGTGAGGTCGCCGGGACGCGTGGTCGCACCCACAAGAGTAAAAGGCGGTAAAGTGATCTGTACAGAATTAGCAAGCATGCCGTCGCCCACCGCAATATCTATGGTGCGGTCTTCCATCGCCCCGTAGAGCAGTTCTTCGGCCACCGCGGGCAATCGGTGAATTTCATCGATAAAGAGCACATCGTGTTCGCCGAGACCGCTGAGAATCTTCGCCAGATCGCCCGGGCGCTTGATGTTCGGCGCAGTTACCTGTGAAAAACGCGCGCCCATTTCCTGCGCAATGATACGCGCCAGCGTGGTTTTTCCCAGTCCGGGGGGGCCTGACAGCAGAATATGGTCCAGCGGTTCCCGGCGGATGCGCGCGGCTTTGAGATACGATTCGAGATTGCTGACTATATCGCGCTGACCGACAAAATCCGCCAGACGCGCGGGCCGGACCTGGCCTTCCTGTTCGGTGCGCTCGAGATTGAGATGCGGTTCGAGCGGTGTCATTGGTCGTCTGCGCCGACCTTCTGGTCGTCTGCGCCGGCCTCCTGGTCGTCTGCGGCTGCCGTTAGGCCGCGCTCAAGCACAACGCAGGCATTCGAGTAGTCGCGCGCATGCGAGATGCTGAACAAGATGCTCGTCACGTGCTTCGTCGCCAGCATCTGCGCGAGTTTTCCCGTCACGTGAATATCTTTTTTCCCTTCGCTGCCCTTAAGGCCGACGTCACGGTATGAAATCGTGAGATCACGCGGCATGCCCAGCGCTTTGATGAAAGCTTCTTTCACCGCAAAACGTGCCGCAAGATGCGGCGTCGGGTCCTTTTTTTTCAGACAATATCGGACTTCGTCCTCGGTGAACACGCGGTTCAGAAAACGCTCTTTATACTTGCCGAGCATCTCCGATATCCGGTCATTTTCACAGATGTCGATGCCCAGACCGATTACCATGGTTGTTGTCCCGCGACTCCGCTCCGCCGCGGGAACCGTCTGCTTGTGCTGAGCCCGTCGAAGCATCGAAACATCAGAGCTCCGCTTTGAAGAATTCCACCGCCGCGGCAACGGAACCCCTGATTTTCCCCTGAATCAGCTCTGCCTTGCCGCCACCGCTGATGCCCAGCTCTGCCGGAGCGGCCTTAAGCAACACATTGAGCTGCAACTTGCGTTCTGCGCCGTATTGCTGCGCGGCGCCGCAAACAAAGACAGTTTCGCCACCCGCTTCCGAAAATACGGCGTAAACAGCCGACGGATTTTTCTCTCTGGCTCTGTCGATTATTCCCTTGAGATCGTTGATCGCCGCAGCGGCGACGGATTGATGCGCGAATTGCGTGCCCTTTTTTGTGGCCGCCAGCGCGGCCGCAAGCTCATCCGCCACGCCCGCAAAACCGGACGCAGAAGACGATTGTTCCTCTTTGCGCGCGCGTTTGCGCATCTCTTGCTGCAGATGCTGCGCCTGCGCGTTCAGCGCGAGCAGCTCGCGCCACAGACGTTCGTTAACGCCCTTCGCGGAAGCATGAGCAAGGCTTTTGAGCTCCGAGTGCGCTGCTTGCAGCTTCTGATCGCTGCCCTCGGCAAGCATCGTTTCGGTTTCGACAATCTTGCGCTGAAAAACTTCGACCGCGGCTTTACCGGCAACGGCCTCGATTCGCCGGTTGCCGGCCCCCGGACTCGATTCTTTGAGCACCAAAAAACTGCCGATTTCGCCTGTATTCGTAACATGAGTGCCACCGCAGAATTCTTTGGACACATCGCCCATCTCGACCACTCGCACAACGTCGCCATACTTTTCACCGAAAGTCATTACTGCACCGCGCTTCTCTGCATCTGCTTTACCCAGCTCAAGCGTTGACACAGCGATTTTCGCCGCGATCGTTTCATTGACGGCGGCTTCAACAGCGACTATTTCTTCGGCGCTGAGCGCCTTCGGGTGAGAGAAGTCAAAGCGCATATAATCGGGATGCACCAGTGAACCGCTCTGCCTGATGTGCGCACCGAGTTTTGCCCTGAGCGCCGCGTTGAGCAGGTGCGTGGCACTGTGGTGCCGCGCGAGCGCATTGCGACGTTCTGCATCGACATTCAGTTCGGCAATTTCATCCACATTTAGCGAACCTTCGATATCGCTGACAAGGTGCACAAAGGCATCTCCCTGCTTGCGGCAATCGACGACACGCGCGCTGCCCGCTGCGGTTTTCAGAAAACCGTTATCGCCCAACTGCCCGCCGCCTTCGGCATAAAATGGCGTTCTGTCTGTCAGCACAAAACACAGCTGCCCCGCATCTTTATCTGACACTGCATCGACTGCTGCGTCGGCGCGAATGATCGAAACAATTTTGCCTTCGCCCGTAAGGCTCGCATAACCCGTAAACTCCGTCTTAAGATTGTTCTGCACCGGCAGCTGTAGCGCGCCTTTCCAGGCGGCCCGACCGCGTTCGCGCTGTTTTTCCATCTCGACCCGAAATGCGGATGTATCGACTGCAAGACCTTCTGCCTCTGCGAGTTCGACGGTCATTTCCAGCGGAAAACCAAAAGTATCATAGAGCTGAAAAACTTCTTTGCCGTCGAGCGTCGCAGTTTTTTTCCCACGCGTTTCGCCGATCAGCTGCTCGAGCCGCGCCGCACCCGAATCGAGGGTCTTTAGAAACCGATTCTCCTCTTCGCGCACATAATCGGCGATGAAAGGAATGTTCTGCTTTAACTCGGGGTAAAAATCGCCATAGATATCGCTGACCGTGCCACAGAGTTTATAGAGCAGCGGTTCTTTCTGTCCGAGCTTGCGGCCGAAAAGCATCGCGCGGCGCAGCACGCGGCGCAACACATAACCGCGCGACTCGTTCGACGGATAAATACCGTCGGACATCGCAAAGGTCAGCGTTCGCACATGGTCTGTGAGCACGCGCAGCGGAATCACACCGTCACCCGTATATTGCGCCGAGAAAATGCCGGCGGCGGATTCTCTCAGCCGCTGCAGCTCGTCTGTATCAAAGACGGAATCGACGCCCTGTACCAGCGTCGCCAGGCGTTCGAGGCCTGCGCCCGTGTCGATGCCCGTCTGCGCCAATGGCAGATATTCGCCCTTCTGGAAATCGAACTGGTTGAAGACGAGATTCCAGAATTCCATAAACCGGTCGCCAGACCCGCCGGGCGCACGGTTTTGCTCATCTGTACCGAACTCTTCGCCGCGATCGAGATAGAGCTCGCTGCACGGGCCGCACGCGCCCGCTTCACCAGCGGGCCCCCAGAAGTTGTCCGCGCGCCCCAGCCGCACAATACGTTCTTTCGGAACGCCGATATGCTTATGCCAGATGTCATGCGCTTCGTCGTCGTTCTCAAAAATGCTGATCCAGATTTTCTCTTTGGGGAAAGGCAAAAACTGCGTCGAATATTCCCATGCAAATTCAATGGCTTCTTGCTTGAAATAATCGCCAAAACTAAAATTGCCCAGCATCTCAAAAAATGACAGATGGCGCTTGGTTTTGCCCACCGATTCGAGGTCGGTTGTGCGCAGGCATTTCTGCACAGACGCAAGCCGGCGCGATGGCGGATTTTTCGCCCCGGAAAAATAGTCTTTGAAAGGCACCATACCTGCCGTCGTGAACAGCAGCGTTGGGTCCGCCGCCGGCAGCAATGAGGCGCTGGGCACCTTCTGGTGCTTGCGGGACTCAAAAAAGTCCAGATAAGATTTTCTGATATCGTTAATCGTCTTTACTGCCATTCAAATCCTGCCCGATATGGAATTCGCCACTGCATCCTTTTCCCGGCAGCGAAACGCCGCCGCAACCACATTGCAGACATGATTGCGCGTGTCGGTTGTGCGAGCTGAGAGCAAAAAAAGCGCACCACGGGGGATGCGCTCTCAGCTTCGTGAAGTAAATAGTTACTTCGCTTTGGCCTTTTTCTCTTTGGCTGGTTTTTCAGCCACTTTTTTCTCAGTTGCCGGTTTCGCGGATTTTTTGCCAGTTTTTTTGCGGGCTGCGCGCACTTTGCTGCGGTCTTCTTTCAGCTGCGCCAGCTCTTTGCGCTCAACGAGCTGCAGAATTGCCATCTGCGATGCGTCAGAAATACGCTGGCCGACACGCAGGATTCGTGTATAGCCACCCGGGCGTGAAACAAAACGCGGCGCGATATCGTTGAACAGCTTATGCAGAATTTCCTTGTCGCGCACAATTTTGCCTGCTTCGCGCACATTATGCACTTTTTCTGCCGGGCTCAGTGTTGACTTCTGGTTTTCACGCGCACGCGTGATCAGCTTTTCAGCTATCTGGCGCGCGACTTTTGCTTTCGCTACCGTAGTGGTGATGTTCTCATGAAAGAACAGCGACTGCACGAGGTTTCCCAGCATCGCCTGGCGATGCCCGACTTTCTTATTGAGGTGTTTTACCTTATTGCCTTTTATCATAATTCCTCTCTGTCTTCAGATCAGCGGCCGTCGCGCATACCGAACGCGAGGTTCATGTTCGCGAGTTTGCTTTTCAGCTGCAGCAGAACTTTATCCGAGTAATGCTTGCTCTTGCGCAAATCGTCTTCGTAGCGCGTGACAATGTCTTTTACGTTTCTCATATCGAGGCTGCGCAGCACCGCTATACTGCGGACTGACATCTCCATGTCCTCAAGCGCAACCTGCATCGCCTTTTTCAACCGCTCGTCGGTTTCATCGAATTCCTCTTCTTCTTCGTACATCTCTTCTGCGAAGTTGATGAATACCGTGAGGTGCTCCTTGAGGATTTTCGCGGCGTACGCCATCGCATCTTCAGGGGAGATCGTCATATCGGTCCAGATCTCAAACGTTACCTTATCGTAGTCCGTGCGCTGGTCAACGCGTGTTTCGTTGATCTCAAAGTTCACTTTGGTGATCGGTGAGAACAGCGCATCAATCGGTATCACACCCACTTCATCGATCATCTTCTTGGTGATTTCTGCCGGCAAATAGCCGCGACCCTTATCGATCTGCAGAGTCATCTTGAGATTCGCGTCTTCGTTCATGTGAGCGAGCACGAGATCAGGATTCATGACTTCTACGCTGTTTGACACCGCAAAGTCGGCTGCCATCAGTACACCTGCGCCTTTTTTCTCGACTTCGAGAGTCAGTGGTCCCTGACCGTCGAGCTTGAGACGAACACGCTTGAGGTTCAAAATGAGACGCGTGACGTCTTCTTTGATTCCGGGCATCGTAGAAAACTCATGGCTGACGCCTTCGATCTTGACGGCAACGATCGCTGCACCCTCAATGTATGACATGAGGACGCGGCGCAGACTGTTGGCAATAGTGACGCCGAAGCCTTTTTCAAACGGCTCAGCGACGAACTTGCCGTAATCAGGGCGCGTCTCTACGTGCTGGAATTCAGCGGATTTAGGCCGCTTCAGTCCTTTCAACAGATTCTTCGGTGCTGCTTTTGCCATTCTTTCTCCTTAGGATACACGAGGTATCGGGGGCGGCGAGTGCACGGATGCACTTTTCGCCGCCGTTAATTATTTCGAGTACAACTCGACGATGACGTTCTCTTTAATTGGAATGTCGACATTTTCGCGTGAAGGTAGTTTGACCACTTTCGCCGATTTGCCGTCGTCTCCCAGCTCCATCCAATCGGCGATGAGGCCGGCATTTTTGGACATTTCGACGTTCTCTGCGATAACCTTGTTGGTCTTCAGCTTTTCCCCAAGACCGATGACGTCACCGATAGATACCTTGAAGCTTGGAATATCCACGCGGCGGTCGTTCACGCGGATATGCCCGTGCGTGATGAAGTTACGTGCCTGCGCGCGGGATGATGCCACGCCGACGCGGTAGAGCGCATTGTCGAGACGGCGCTCCAGCAGAATCAGCAGGTTTTCACCTGTGATACCGCGCTGGCGCGAAGCCGACTCGAAATAATTGCGGAATGGTCTTTCCAACAGACCATATACGCGCTTGACTTTCTGCTTTTCCCGCAGCTGTGTCGCGTACCCCGACATCTTCGGCTTGCGCTTTGGTGGCGGGCCTGGCGGATTTTTTCTTTTATTAAAAATGCATTTATCTGTCATGCACTTCTGGCCTTTGAGGAACAGTTTTAATCCCTCGCGCCTGCACAACTTACATGCTGGTCCAATTGCTCTTGCCATAGTTCTTTTTCCTCTTAAACCCTGCGCTTCTTGCGCGGACGGCACCCGTTGTGTGGTACGGGGGTAATATCTTTAATAAGACTGACGCGCAGTCCCGAAGCAGCAAGCGTTCGAATCGCCTGTTCACGGCCAACGCCGGGCCCTTTCACATAAATTTCGACCTCGTGCAGGCCGCGTTCGCGCGCCTTGTCGAGCGCAGAACGTGCAGCGAGCTGAGCCGCATAAGGTGTTGCCTTGCGCGAGCCTTTGAACTCGAGTGAACCGCCCGATGCCCAGGCGATGGAATTACCATTCATGTCCGTGATCGTAATGATCGTGTTATTGAATGTGGCATTGATATAGACACGGCCGCGCGGCACGCGTCCTTTGTTGTCTTTTACTTTCTTCGCCTTGGCTTCTTCGCCCGTCGCGGCTGCTGCTTTTACTTCTTCGCTCATAATATTCCTTTAACTGTTAACCTTTGCTCGGTGCCGTTTTTTTGCCGGCAACTGTTACTCGCCGACCTTTACGCGTCCGCGCGTTCGTCTTAGTGCGCTGGCCGCGAGCCGGTAATCCGCGGCGGTGGCGGCTTCCCCGGTAACTGTTCGTATCCACGAGGCGCTTCATATCGAGCTGCACTTTTGAGCGCAGCGCACCTTCTACGGTGTATTCTGCGTCAATGACCTTCTTGATCTTGCCCACTTCTTCTTCAGACAGTTCATGCACGCGCTTTGCCAGCGGAATGCCTGCCTTGGCCACGATATCATTGGCGGTTTTCTGCCCGATACCGTAGATATAGGTGAGGCCGATAACGACCCTTTTCTGATTTGGTAAGTCAATACCTTCAATACGTGCCATGTTTTACCTCTGCCTCTGTTTATGCCGCGGATTCGACTTGCAAATCACGCGGATTACACCCGCGCGACGAATCACCTTGCACTGTGGACAAATTTTTCTAACCGATGCTCTGACTTTCATGCATTCACTCCAGCTGTGTCAACGCCCGCGTTTTTCGCGGACCCATTGCCCATCATTTCAAAAACATTGACATTCGCACCCTTGGGCATCGTGCAAATGACAGGACCCGAACTCGTGACGGCGATTGTATGCTCGAAATGAGCACTCAGTTTACCGTCTTTCGTTCTTACAGTCCACTTATCGGAATCTGTAAATACATCGTACGTACCG
>CAYHJO010000190.1:0-8731 GCA_964356715.1 uncultured Turneriella sp.
ATCCACTGGAAAAGAAGCCAGATACCGAACTGTATTATGAAGAAGGGTTGGAAAACGGACTGGGACTGATGGCGCTGCAAACCCTGGACTGCTCGTACCGACGCAGCGACGAAGCGCAGAATATTCTCGTCTTGCGGCGCGAATGGGGTAACAGATGAACAAGTTATGGCTGAAAATCGCACCGGTGATTTCACCGGGAATACGCACTAAGCTCACCGTATTTACGCTGTTCTTTGTCAGCGCGCTATTGGCGTCGAGTTTTCTTTTCAGCTACTTGCGGCAGAAAGCAGATCTTTCCAAAGCCTATGACCGCGAAATTCACGCGCCGCTCGATCTGGTTTCGGCCAATGTGGGCGAATTGCATAAGATCGCGGAAGCGCTGGTACAGCTTGAAACTTTTCGTATTCGCCTGAAACAAAAGACCGCCGAAGCGCGCCGGTTTCGCGGCGTAAAAGTCGAAAAAGACAATGTCTTTAAATGGCTGGGGCGCAAAACCGGCATCCGCAAACAGCATTATGAAAGTTACGATACCTATTACAGCACGTATCTGACCGACAAGAACCTGAAAGAGTTCGAGAATCTTCTGAAATCCTTTATCGACGTCACCATGAATGCTTCAGTCAGCGCCGCTGAATTCAGCCGCTGGAAGGCACTGGCAGCACAGGCGGCCCCCGGTGTGATGAAACTCGCCGTAACGGAGAATCCGTCCGAAAAACTGACGCAGGAAGTCGCGCGGCTCAGGGCGCGGCTGCTGGCAGATCTGCGCAAACCGTTCGGGCCGCTGTTTTCCAGCCGGCTGGAAAGAATGGACTTTCGACCCGGAGCGATACGGATTCTCAGTTACAACGCCGAGCAATCGGAACTTTTTGACACCGCCGGCTTTTTCCACGAAAGCGAAGCCGCGACACGAAAACTTTTTCGTCATGCGCAATTTGTCAAATTCCGCAAGGACTTTTTTGACGATGAAAAATCGCTCAGCGCGCGCGCCGACTTCGACGTGAAACAGACGCCGTTTGAGACCAAATTTTCACCGGTTTTTGTCAATATTCCGGTGGTCGAACGCGCACGCCGCGCAGGCGAGATCGGCCGCTCTTCACCGGAGCTGCTGAAAGATTTTCTCGTGGCCGATGCGAAATTTGCCGCCGAGCTCAAGGCCGTCGTGCAGATAAAAGCCGACCGTATCAAAATATTGCGCGCGAAGGGTGTGCCCCCGTTTCGGGACCCCGAATTTATGTCGGCGATGAAAGATTATCGTGAACTCGCGGAGAAGCGCGATGCGGCGCTCACTGCTGCAGTGCAATACGTTCAGCGCGAAAAAGATCACTATGCGCAAATCCAGACGCAGATAAAGCAACGCCAGGAGATAATTGCAGCGGCGCAGAAAAAAATTACCGAGTTCGAAGTCCTGGCTAAAAAAATCGCCGCAAAAAAAGCACCCGAGGGTGCGCCATCGGCCGAAGAACTGCAGAGCAATATCGAGGCCGAGCAGCGCGTGATTGAAACAGCAGAGGCCGAAAAATCGTCCCTCAAGGCGCGCGAAACAAGCATCGCACCCGAAAAAGACGAATCTGAAAAATCGCAGACGCATATTCTGCCACAACTGGAGGCCTTGCTGCACCTGCGCGATGCGGCGCTGATCGCGAAAATCCGCCTGAGTCTGATGTCAGAACAGGACGTGCTGACGCAGCAGCTGAAAAGCGGCGCCGACCGAAAAGAGCAGGCGCGTGCATTCCAGCTGGTGCGCCAGTTTATCTATGAAGCGAAGAACGAAACCGAAATCGCGGTGCCGCGCGGTGTCAAATCACCGCTTGCAGGCGGCGTTCTGGCCGTGACGCGCACCGAGGCCGAGGACTATATGCATCTGCTCGACACATCGCCGCTGGTGGGTGAGGGCAGTTTGTCAGAAAAATTATTGGCCGAAAATGTTGTCGGCTTCAATCTTGCAATCATCAACAAAAGCGAAGGCCTCGAACGCATTCGCCGCTCGACACTCTGGCTGATTGGCTTTTCATCGGTCGTCGGCGTGCTCGCCATCATCGCTGCCTGGTTTTTCTCAGGTTTTGCCGTGCGCCGCATTGCCTCGCTGAGCAAAACGTCCGCAGAGGTGCGCGATGGGAATTTGCAGGTCACCTTTAACGGCAAGGGTCATGACGAACTGGCTACTCTCGGTCAAGACCTCAATTCGATGGTGAAGGGGCTTAAAGAGCGCGAAGAACTCAAAGGCGAAATGGCCGCGGCCGAAGAAATACAGAAGCGCCTGTTGCCTGCCAATGTACCGGCGAACCTCGCGTGCAGGGCAGACATCGCCGGTTTCTACAAGGCGATGGTCGGCATCGGCGGCGACTACTTTGATTATCTGGCACTCGGCAATGAGCATGTTGCGATTGCGATGGGCGACGTCTCGAACCACGGCGTCGGCCCGGCGCTGGTCATGGCGATGACGCGTGCACAACTGCATTCGCTGCTCAGGGAAAAAGAAGTTTCGCTGAAATCGATCATGGTGAAACTCAACGGGCAGCTCTACGAAGAAACGCCGGCACAGATATTCGTGACCTTCTGGCTGGCGCACTATAACCTGAAAACGGGTGAGCTGAGCTATATTTCCGCCGGCCATTCGAAGCCGCTGGTTTACCGCGCGGCTACCGGCACGACAGAATTTCTCGAAGCAGGCGGCATGCCGCTTGGCATGGACGAAAACGATTTCTTCAGCACCACGCTCGAGCTGCGCAAAACCACGCTCGCTAAGGGGGATGTATTCCTGCAGTATACAGACGGCCTTTCAGAGGCGATGAATCCCGAGCGCGAACAGTATGGCTATGACCGCATGGAAGAATTGCTGAAAAAACTTGCGGCAGGCAGCGCTGCGCAGATACTCGAAGGCACCGCCTCGGCCGTTGAAGAGTTTACCGGCACGACGCTTCGCTCCGACGGGCCGTCTGAACTTTCCGACGATATTGCGCTGGTCTGCCTCAAACGGGTGTAAGGCTGTGCGCCCGCTGTCGCGGGCGTTACAGGTGGGTTAATTGCGGAAAACATGTCCAGCTTCCAGCTGGACGTGTTTTCCGTGTTGACCGCCTGTATTTGGCGACCGTTCACGGGCTAAAAAAGCGCGTATTGCCGCTGCGGCCATCGCCGATAATGAACTATGGCTCTCACCGATGCACAGAAGGCTGAACTCATGCGCAAGGGCAATGAGCTCTTTAACCGCGGGCAGTATTTTGAGGCCGGAAAAATCTTCAATGTGATCGGCTATAAGACGGGGCTCATTCGCCTTGGAGACCTGTTCTACTTCGACAAAGAAATGCCGCTGGTGGCTTATGGCTTCTACCGTAACGCAAACCACCGCCCGATGCTCGATAAAATCGGTGAGGGTTTCGTATTCGCGCTCAAATGCCTGCTCTATGAACCCGCAGCAGGCGAAAGCCAGAATGCGGCGGCGCAACCGAGGCCTGCAACCTTCAAAAAGCTGAGGCCTGATGCAGGCGAAGAGCAGTTTCGCATACGGCAGGCAAATTCACCCGATGCCGTGTCTTCGTCTGCTGCGACGCCGGAGAGTATCGATTCAAAGGTCGCGCGCGCCGTGGCCATGTTGCAGAAACTCAGCTGAGCAGCGACTGCCGCAACATCAGTTTTACGACAAAACTCACCCAATTTCCGGTATCGGGAAAGAAGATTCTTGTCGTTGCCCCCGGTTATCATCGCGTCAAATAAATTAATGGGCAAGAAAATGAAGAAAACGCTGATCTTTGAACTTTGTGCCTCGATTCTCGTCGTGGCGCTAATCGCAGGATTAAACGCGCTGATGGGCAAATCGTCTGAGTTGGATCGTGAACTTAGCTTGCTGTCGCTCGATACGGGCGGCGTGGCAGTCAACGCCCACCGCCGACACCATGGCCCCCGGCACGGACATGGACGCTCGCCGAGTCGAGCCAGCGACCGTCGCGGTGCGACACACCAGGCGCAACCGTCGCAGCCACAGCCTACGGGCACAACGCCGCCTGCTCAGGGCAGCGGAACACCGGCGGCTACACCTGCAGCCCCTGTTACCCCGGCACAACCGCCGGCATTACAGTAAGATTATTCCACTACGCGTTTGCGGCGGCGGGCAACTTTGACATCCACCTCCGGAATTTCAGCGACTGCCGTGTGTGCAGCCTGCGGGGCAGCGCCCGCAAAACCCGTCAGTGGTGCATGCACCGTCAAAAGCGTGCGCTTTTGCTTTTCGAAGCGCGTCAGCAAAAGATAAATGCAGGGCACTACAAAAAGCGTAAAAATCGTCGAGACAATGGTGCCGCCAATAATGGTGAGGCCGATTGGCGTGCGGGTTTCCTGGCCGATGCCGTTGCCGATGATGAGCGGCAGCGCCGCGATCACCGTCGCGGTGGAGGTCATCAGAATCGGGCGCAGGCGCACGGGGCAGGCTTCGATGAGCGCATCGCGCACCAAAATATCTTTTGCCGCACGCACGTGGTTGGTGAATTCTACCAGCAGAATCGAATTCTTCTTGGCGATGCCCATGAGCACAATGAGCCCGATGAAACTGAACAGATTGAGCGACACGCCCGAAAGCCACAGCGTGATGAGAGCGCCTGTCACGCTGAACGGCAGCGCAACCAGTACAGAAACCGGGTGCACAAACGAATTGAACTGTACTGCGAGTGTCATATAGGCGATGACGATGCCGAGCAAAAGCGCCAGATTGAGACTCTTAAAAGAATCGGAGAGGCCGGCGGCGCCGCCCTCGAGTGCAAAGGAATAACCTTTCGGCAGAACTTCGGCTGCAATCTGCTGCGCGCGCGAGAGCACCTGTGCCTGCGATTTGCCCGCCGCGACGCCGCCAAAAATACCGATTGCGCGCTGGCGGTTGACGCGTATGATCGACTGAAAACTTTTTTTCTCGGTGAACGTCACGAGTTCGCTCAGCGGCACCGTGTTCGCAGCCGCGTTGCGCACGAGTATATTGCCGATATCTTTCGGTGAGGTGATTTTCTCTTCGGGCAATTTGATGCGGATGTCATAGCGGCGACCGTTGGCCGTGAAGCGGCCCTGCCGTTGGCCGGCAACCGTGGCACCCAGCGTCGCAGCCACGGCCTGAATCGAAACCGAACGCGCAGCCATCGCCTCGCGGTTGGGCGCGATGAGGAGTTCTGGAAAGTTGCGTTTGAAATCGGTGTCGAGATCCTGCGTCAGTCCTTCGGCGTTGAGCCGCTCCATGATTTCTTTCGCCTTAGCGTCGAGTATTTCGAGGTCGCTGCCAAAGATGTTGAACGATACCTGAAACTGCCGGCCCGAGGTCAGTCCGCGGGTCGAAAAATCCCTGAGCGAGGCGCGTACTCCCTGTATGGATTTGAACTGCCTGCGCAGCTCGTCCATGATGGCAATATGGCCTTTGCTGCGTGCAGCGCGCGGCTTGAATTTTACCAGCATCATAAACTGGCTAATTTCGCTGGCGAGGCCGCCCGCGCCGGCGCTCGTGAAAAAACGGTCTACGTCGGGATGTTTGGCGACGATGGCTTCGAGTTCTTTGGCGCGCGAAACTGTGAATGCGAGCGATGAGCCGGGTGGTGCCTGTCCGCTGATGATGATATTGTCCTGGTCTTGCAGCGGCACAAATTCCTGCCGCACCTGGAAGATGAGCAATAAGGACACGGCAAACATCAACAAAGAAGAAAAACCGATGATTTTCGGTATTTGCAGCACGCGCCCCAGAAAGCTCGCATAGGTCTGGCCGAGCCTCCCGAACAGGTGTTCGAGATAGATCTCGAGTTTACCCGATTGCGGGCCAGTGCTGAGAAACGCCGCCGAGCGCATTGGTGTGATTGTCACCGCTTCAACGAGCGAGAGCAGAACCGCTGCCGACATCACAACACCGAACTGGAAAAAGAAGCGGCCGATCACGCCGTCCATCACTACGACCGGCAAAAAAACCGCGATCACCGCGAGCGTTGCCGCAGTCGCTGCGGGCAGAATCTCCATCGAGCCGTCGTACGCCGCCTGCGCGGCGCTTTTACCCATGCGGTAGTGGCGCACGATATTTTCGAGCAGCATGATTGCATCGTCGACGACGATCGATATCGCGAGTGTGAGCGCAAGCAGCGTGAACAGGTTCAGCGTAAAACCGGCGAAGTAGATGATCAGAAAGGTGCCGACGATCGACGTCGGTATCGAGAAGATGATATTGAGCGCGCCCTGCCAGCTGCCGAGAAAGGCGAAGCAGACAAGAATTGTCACCAGCGCCGCAACAATCAGTTTCTCATAGGTCGTGAAGACGGTCGCCTTGGTCGAGCGCGAAAAGTCGATGTTCACCTGCAGCGTGTAACCCTCGGGCAGCTGGTTCTGCAGCTGCGCGACTTTTTTGTGCACGGCATCGGCGAGCGCAACTTCGTTCTGGCCGCGTTGCTTGCGTATGCCAATGCCGATGCCCTGGCGGTCTGAACCGTTGAGGCGCGCGATGCGGCGCTGGTCGCTCAATGCGTCTTCGACGCGTGCGACGTCGCCGATTCGTAGCGTTGCGCCCGATGCGTAGATGTTCTCACCGCCGCGGCGCAGAATACGCACTTTCGCAAGATCTGTCGGCGAAGCCGCTTCACCCATCCAGCGGACGCGCAGCTCTTCTTTGCCCTTGATGAACTGGCCGGCAGTGCTTTCGATGTGCTGCGTTGCAATCGCCGTCACAAGATCAGAGACCGTGATGTCAAAGCGGCGCATCTTATCCATGTCAGGCCAGACGCGCAGGTTGCGTTCAGGGTAGCCGGCGATCGACGCTTCACCGATACCCGGTATAAAACGAAACTGGTCGAGCAAAAATACATCCGCCCAGACGAGCAACTCATGCAGTGGTTTGTCTGCAAACACGCCGACGAACATGAATGGCTGGTCTTCGGGGTTGGTTTTCGAAATGACAGGCGGATCTATGCCGGGCGGAAGCCTGAGTTGGCTGAGTGCGGCCTGTACTTCCTGCAGCGCGACATCGACATTGCGCCTGAGGTCGAGTTCGAGCACCACCTGTCCGGAACCCTGGCGCGCATTCGAGCGCATCTGCTTTAAACCTTCGATGCCGAGCAGGCGCTCTTCGATCGGAATCAGCAACGTTGATTCGATGACCTCGGGGGTTGCACCCTCGTAGTTAACGGTAACGGTTAGAATCGGAAAATCAATGTCGGGCAACTGGCTGACGCCGAGTTTGGTCGCCGCCACCGAGCCGAAAATGATCAGCCCCGACATAAGAATCCACGCGAAAACGGGGCGGATAATAGAGGTAGCTATCAGGTTCATTTAAGGGAATATTTGGACAATTTTCACGAAGTCAGGCATCGCCAAAATATCGTCTATTTTCCGATGAGGAAGGCAGTGTCAGCCAAATAACGCATCGTCTGATGAAACTGAATAATTGTTCACGTATTTTCTTGTCGCCCACTCTCGGCCTTCAATTTTAACGCATGTTACCTGATTATTACCAGTTTTCGCTCCCCACGAAGGTCAGATATGGCATCGGCCTCGCCTCGCGCTTAGGCGAAGAACTTGCCGGTTTCCCCGGCAAGCGCGCTCTGCTCGTCACCGATAAGGTGATAGTGGCCGCAGGCCTTGCCAAAAAAGTCATCGATGGTCTCGCGGGATCGGCGATTAGCATTGCCGCAACCTATGACAATGTGCCGCCCAACAGCGAACTCAAGGTCGTAACCGAAGCTGCAGAGCTCGGCAAAGCCAACAAGTGCGACATGGTGATTGCGATCGGCGGCGGTTCAGTGCTCGATTCAGCAAAAGTGATCAACCTGCTGATGGTGAAGGGCGGGCCGTTGCAGCAGCACATGGGCGCGCAGCTACTCAAAGACCGCCTGCTGCCGTCTGTATTTATTCCCACGACCTCAGGTACGGGGTCTGAAGTCACGCAGTTTGCAATGGTGTCCGACGACGCGAATTCGGTGAAGCTGCCGTTTGCGGAGGATTTTTTCCTTCCTGATATTGCAATCCTCGACCCCGAAATGACCGCCACGATGCCGGGCAAAGTCACCGCTGCAACGGGTATGGATGCGCTGACCCATGCGATTGAATGTTACGCCGGACAGAACCCGAACCCGGTTTCAGATGCGCTGGCACTCTATGCGATCGAACTCATTGTGCAGAACCTGATGCAGGCGGTCGCAGTACCGAACGACCTCAATGCGCGCGGTGCGATGCTGACTGCATCGTTTCTCGCCGCGGTCGCGTTTAACCACGGCGGCGTGGGCATCGTGCACGGCATCAGCCATTCTCTCGGTGGCGTGTACCACATTCCGCACGGTGTGGCTAACAGTATCATCCTGCCGTTCAGCGTCGAACACAACATGGAAACCATGGCACCGCGTTATGCGCGTATTGCACAGATTTTTGGCGACAGCGGTTTTTATCCGGTTCGCGAACTGGGCCAGGCGGTCGCGCGCTTCGACAATTTTGCGATCAATCAGGCTGTCACGCAGCTCGGCCTTGTCGACGAATGGCTGACCAAACAGCGCGCACAATCGCTTGCGGGCAAGTTGCGCGCGATGAACCAGAAACTCAATGCGCTCTGCGGCCATGCATTGAACCTGCGCGAAGCCGGCGTGAAAGACAATCTTGCAAAACTCGAGCAGGTGGTAAAAACCGCGCTCGAAGACGGCGCGATGCTCAATAATCCGCAATCCGTCGGTGCCGACGCGGTGCGCGAAATTGTGCGCGAGGCGTACCAGCAGAACCTGAAGCCGATTCCGGTTTC
>CAYHJO010000191.1:0-8725 GCA_964356715.1 uncultured Turneriella sp.
CACGTGCAGCATATTTCGAGCGAAGTGGTCGGGCTCATTGCGCACAACGAAGACATGTTCACAGCACTTGCCTCTTCTTTTCCCGCCGGTACGCTGTCGGGCGCACCCAAAATCGAATCGATGAAGATCATCGATCGCATTGAAAACGAGCCACGCGGGCCGTATGGCGGGGCCGTCGGCCATTTTGGTTTTAACGGCGACTGCACGTTTGCTATCCCCATTCGCACGATCTTCGGCGTGAACGACACTGCCTTTATACGTGCTTCGGGCGGCGTGGTTTACGATTCGACCGCAGCAGGCGAATACCAGGAAATCCAGAACAAACTCGCTGCGGTCAAAAAAGCACTGGCGGAGTATATTAAATGAAAATACTGCTGGTCGACAATTACGATTCGTTCACGTACAACCTCTACCAGTACATCGGTGAGGTGCTTGAAGAATCGGGTCGCGCGTTTAAGATCGATGTCGTGCGCAACGACGAGAAGACTTACGAAGAGCTCAACACCGCCAGCTATGATCGTATCGTCATCTCGCCGGGCCCTGGTAATCCGTCAGACCCGAAGTACTTTGGCGTGTGCGCAAAGATTCTCTTGAACCCCGCGCCGAACCAAAAGATTCTCGGGGTATGCCTCGGCATGCAGGGCATGGCGTATGTGTATGGCGGCAAGGTCGTGCGCGCGGCATTGCCGATGCACGGCAAAACATCCCCCATTGAGCACGATGGCAAGGGTGTGTTTGCCGGTCTGCCGCAGGGCATCGAGGTGATGCGCTACCATAGTCTCATTGCCGAAGAGAAATCTTTGCCCGATACGCTGGTCATCACCGCACGCACGCAGGGCGATCAGGCGCGCGAGATTATGGGTCTCAGGCATAAAACGCTGCCGGTCGAGGGCATCCAGTTCCATCCCGAATCGTTTGCCACCGAAGGCGGCAAGTTGATGCTGCGTAATTTTCTGCTCTAAATTGCGACCGGCAGACTGCCGCCGGGCAGAACTGCAAAATGCTGAGAGTCGCAGCAACTTTTATACATACCAATCGCCCTGCTGATAACTGTCGCAATACTCCTCGTAACCACAATCGCTGCATTTCATGAGTGTGAACTCATAGACACCGCCATCCTCTGCGATGTTTGCCGATTTGCAGCTAGGGCAGCACGGTGTTCCTGAAAGGGGATTGATAATTTTCTGGTAGACTTTGCTCATCACCTCATCATAGGCCTTCTGTGCATTGACGACAAACTGCTGGATCGCCGGCTCGTTCGGATATTTTTCGACGATCGCCCTGAGCGCGCCGGCGTATTGTTTCTCGTTGCTGCCAAATTGATCGAGCGCTTTAAAGATTGTCGATACCGCCTTGTCAACCACCGCCGGATCGGGCGAAGCGATGGCTGCGGCCGCGCCGACAATTTCCTCAACAGTGAGAATTTTTTGCATGGGGACCGGCACGGCCTCAGAAGTCTCGACGGGTTTCGGCGAAGCAGAAACTTGTGAACGGGGAAAGTCTTTGAAAAAATCCCGGCTGTTCGCGAGAACTGCGCGGGCAAGCTCCGGCGTTACATGGCCGCTGCGCAGCAAAGTTCCCCACGCCGATGCCAGTTCAAACACCTTGGGTGTCGGGCCTGAAACCGAGAACGTATAGTAGCCCGCGTCGCGCTCATACCTGCCGATGCTCAGCGTAAATCCTTCTGCGAGACCATACGGCGTCCAGCTGCCTTCAGACGGGTCGGTACCCGATGGCGACTCGTCGATTTTGTCGTACCAGACCATACCCGACTTTTCGTCGCCGCGCTTCTCTTCGTCAAAGCCGCCACCGCAGCCTGCCGCCGCGGTATATTCGTGGTCTTTGTGGATGACGGTATCGGGCGGATCAAATGCCGGATCCATCGCTTGCGCGAAAATTTTTACGATCGGATAAATATTCTCCTCAAAGCTGCCGGGACCACACAAGTCGGGAGTCTCAAAATTGCGTTTGTGGTTTATGTGAGCATGGCCCACGAGTTCGAGTCGCGGATCAAAATCGCCGGCAAACAAGCGCTCGAGCCAGTCTGTTTCGGGTGACCATTGCGTGATACGTCGGATATCCGCCGGCCAGCGCAGAATGAAACCACGCACGGTGGCAAGCGCGCGTTCGAGATCATGATCTTTGAGTGGAACGAGCAGTTCGCAGAGCCTGGACCAGCTCGACGCGGATGGTTCTCCGGCGACGATAGATTCTATTGCTCGGAAAATCTCTCTCACATTATCCACACTTGCCTCCGGAAGTAAAGATTAACCACAGAGATCACAGAGGACACAGAGAAAAAGAGACCCGATAGATTTGCCTCAAATACCTCTGTGCTCTCTGTGTCCTCGGTGGTAATAACCCATGGCAAGGCGTTCCCATAAATTTCACGCGAGATCCTCATCGGGCACGTAGGGAACTGCCAATGCCTCGCTGAGCAGGCGGCCCAGCGCCACCGCCCACCACGTATCGCACAAAAGGTTGAGGCCATCGTAAGTAATATCCATCGAAGCAATTTCATTGACCTGGTACGCGATCAGGATTTCTTCTTTAGGTAACACCAGCCGCAAGCCACACTCGACCCAGCCGCGGTCGAGATAGGCGTGCACACTTCGTATTTCCGCCCGGTTTATTGCATTGCCGTGGAGAACAATCTCCTGTCCGTTCAGTGAAAAAATCAATTTGTCTTCGCTAAAGATCTTCAAGGTGTCGCCGTGCCGATACCAGACCACGATTGGCCCCAGCATATACATGGCGTCAGACTCGCCCACACGAATATTAGCCATCGTTGCCAGTTTCTCCGCCTCTGCGACGGTAAGCCATGCGTCGGCGCACCATTCAATCCGCTCAGCTTGCTCGCGGTAAAGGGTGTAGCGGTTCACCTTGTTCGGGTCGGGCGAGTAAGATGCTATGGCTGCAATGTAGACACCGTCGTGCGCGAGGTCATTCGTGAACTCGGCGGCAGAAACGGGATGTTCGTGTTGTCGGGAAGCCATGCGTTACTGGGTGCAGGCTGTGTTAAGCGGGATGAAAAATCAAATCTTATAATAATCTGCCGATTCAATGACCTTTTTGCCCGCGGCCGCGTATTCAGCCATTGCGCCAATATTATCGAGAATTTTCCTGAATTCCTTGCGGTGAGTTTTTAGTAAATTACGCGTATATTTGAAAATATCGGGAGTGATATGCCGGTATGCTTTGTAATCCTGTTCGCCGCCGGCTGCAGCATACTTACCGTTACCGAAAATCGTAATCAGGTCGTCTGCGACCGCAAGGACAAGCTTTTTGTCGCCATGGCCCATAAGGTCGCGCACAAGGCCCGCCCAATCATCGGCGAGCAAATAGGTGTCGGTGACATTCTCGATGAAATACGGTAAAAAATGCGGATGGATCGACGAACCTTCGCGCGCCAGCACCTGCTTCATATGGGCAATGAGGTGCGGCAGGCGCGCGGAAAATTCAGCGGCTTCATTTGTAAGCTTGTATTCCATGAGCGCCATTTTCAGACGTTCAAAGTTAAACCGCTGCAGGTGCCGGTCAATGTGCGGACCGGCGACGAAGGAATCTTCTGTATCGATATAATGGTCGTGCTGGTAGAACGTTCCGCAGAGTTTGCATTTCAACACATCGATGGTCGACGTTGCATAACGGTCAACCTCGGTGGAATGCGAATGAAGTTCAACGAGACCCGGATAATCGCCGAGACTTTCTGCATTGGCAATTTCTTTCCGTTGCGGAATATACAGGCAGTACTCGCATTCGAGAATATCGACGAACGATTCCCCTGATTTGAGCTTACGGAACTGGCGTGGCAGAGCTCCATAAGATTTAACCAGCTCAAGAGTATCCTTAGAGCCTGAACGTTCAGCCAGATAATAGACCGAAGCCCCTTTTTGCTTATCGATGAGATCGGTGCGTGCGCCCTTTTCCAAAAGCACTTGGGCGGCCGCATGATGGCCCTCGATGACCGCCTGCATCAGTGCATTCCAGTTGAGGTCATTGACCGCATTGACATCGGCACCGCGCTCTAACAAAAGCCTAATGACGTCGAGCTTTCCCTTCCATGCCGCATGGAGAAGCGCCGTATTGCTTCGTGAGTCACGTGCCTCAATTTCCGCACCGTGGTCAATGAGCCACGCGGCAGCTTTTGCCTTGCCATAATACGCCGCTTTCATAAGCGGCGTTTCACGCCCCCAGCTCGAGCGACCATTGACATCCACACCTTCTTTGAGCAGGAGCTTCAGCATGGAAATATTGCCCTGCTCAGCCGCCTTGACCATCGCCTCGCTGTTTACCGGCGTTTCTTGCTCTTTTTGCCGGGCGAGGATTGCTTTCACAAGCTCTTTGTCGTTCTCTTCGGTGGCATATTCCAAAAGCGTCCAGCCGCCGTAATTTTTAGAATTTGCACCTGCCCCCGCGGCAAAGAGCAGCTTCACAATTTCATGGTGGCCGCCCATCATCGCCTGGGCAATGGGAGATTCTTTTTTTTCCGCACCCGCATTCACGTCGGCGCCGCGTTCGATGAGCAAGCGCACAAGTTCGGTGCGACCGCAGTTGGCCGCCCACGCCAAAACTGTGCCATAGTTAGGGTGACTATATGCCAGATCGATACCCGCGCCCAAAATCAGCCGGGCGATTTCGATATCCACGTCGCCGCGCGTCGCCATTTCAAAGAGCACGTTCTCTCCGCCTTCGTGCTTTGCGTTCACGTCGGCGCCAACCTGGATTAAGTAGGCGATGAGCTCGGGCGATTTGCCATCGGTCGCTGCGTGCATGAGCGGGGTTCTGCCGTAGGTATCCGGCGTGTTTACCGGTGTACCTTTTTCTACAAAGTGCATTACCCCGGCAAGGGATCCCGCCGTGGCCGCCTCGTGGATATCCTCAAAAGAACTTGAGGCGGAATTCTCAGACATCGGCGCTGCTGGTTTGGCCGGTTCAGTTTTACCGACCCACGACGAGCCCGTGAATTCCCGATAGGAGCATTCCCGAATTAAGAAGTCTTTGAATTCCGTTTCTGAATACTCTGCGTCGGACAAGAGCGAGCCAATCACCGTCCATACGTACATATAGCGAAAGTTATTTTTTTCCGGATTGTAGGAATAGGACCAAAAATAGTCGCCGTCGTCTTCGGAAAACATTTTGCCTGATTTCATCAGGCGAATGACTTCATCCGCTTCTTCAGAGGTCATGCTATTCCTTTAAGATCAGGGTCTGTCTTCGCGCGCTTGCGAAACGTTGCATCGAGTTCTATCGCCTGGCGCAAATAATCCTGAGCGGTGGCGGTGTCTGCAAGAAGGGCGCTCACGCAGGCCATCTGGAACAGAAATTCGGCCCGCTCGTTTTCGTCTTTCAGATTTTTCTGGTATAGCTTCAAGGCCTTCTGCAGATCTGCGACAGCAGTGCTTTTCTTACCGGCGGCCAGTTGCAACTGGCCGCGAATATGCCACGCCTCGGGGGAAGATTTCAGCCCATTCGCCAGCGCTGCGTCGATTTGCGCCTGCGCCTCGGAAAGCATTCCGCACTCTTTATAATAGTTCGCGAGATTGTAATTCGCGTCCGGATACTTTTTTTTGAGTCCGAGGCATTGTTGCCACGCCTCGGCCGCACCGTCGAATTTACCCAGCGCATCAAGCGCATTGCCTTTTTCAAACCATGAGTCTGCATCGCGGGGGTGCTGCGCGAGTATCTTGTCGAGCAGCTCGAGCGCGGCGGCGGGCTTCTCTTCATCCCACAGCAGCTCCTGCGCGCGGTCGTAATCGAGCGCGAGACGCAGTTTCGGGTCGGGGCCGCGCCGGGTCTTTTTTTCCGGTACAGGTTTGTTTTTAATTGTCACCCCGGCCTTTTCAAGGGCCGCAATGGTTTTTGCGTCGCGGATACTGTTGCCGTACTGTACATCGACAGATTTCAGCCGGGGAAGTTTCAGCAATATGCGCGCGTCGTCGACGTCGACGAGCACGGTATCGCTGAGCGAGCGCAAATTCGGCAGGTGGATCAGATCAGAAAGATCCCGAACTGTAAACTGGTCGTCTTCGCCGTCCCAACCGGGTGTGACGATGCGATAGATTTCGTTGCCGCCCTCGAAAGACAAATCTTTCACGCCCGCGAGCAGTGCGGCCGGAATATCGAAATCTGCAAACTGGCGTGGATCGGCGAATGTTTTCTTGAGCAGATTCTGCTCCAGGAGTGTGTCCAGGACGGCGAGCTTGAGTGGAAAAGAGCGGAATTTTTTCATGAAAGCCCCGACGCACTTTGGCGCCCGGCGACAAGGCTGGCAGTTATACCCGACCTGGCAAGAATCATTTCTCCGGAAAATCTTTCAGCACAGCTGCGCCCTGCTTAATCATTTTGTTATATTTTTTCTTTACATCGGCCCACACAAGATCGCTCGCCGTGGGCGGGTCTGAAGGCGCCAAAGTCATATTACTGCACAGACGCATGTACTTCACAGCGTCCCTGCCAAAATCGGTGTCTGGATGGCCGAGCAAAATTTCCCTGATCGAATCCCAATCTTTTTGCATCGTAAAATATTCCACCAGCGTTTCCGCTACGTAAGGCCGAACGTATGGTTTGAATAATACCTTAGCTTTACTAAGGGCGATGAATGCCTGTACGATACCTGGGTAGCGTGCTTTTATTTCTGCCACTTCTTCTTTTCTATCCATGCTTTGCATACTCAGCTGAATATTCATGAGCCCAATCCGCCAAAGATTCTGTTCAAAATCTGCCCCAATGCCGCCGATCGGGTCTTCGGTGTCCACGAAATGGTACTGGTGATAATACGTACCACAATGCCGGCATTTCTTGATCATGTTGGTCGTGTCGGCCTTGTAATCCGACGCATGGTCCTCGTAGATAACCTCAAGACCATCGATCTCTTCCGGCGAGTAGTCATGCGTGAGCTCGGTCTTATGGTGCGGCAGATAAGTACAGATGTCGCAATCGGTAATCAGAAAATACGGTTCGCCCGGCTTGCGTTCGCGGATTACCCGCTCTACCGCACCATAACTCTTAAAAAGGCCGGCAAGCCTCTCGCCCCCGCCGTGCCGCGCGAGGAAAAGCGTCGACGCACCTTTTTCCTGATCGATCTCGTTCACGGGTGAGCCGGCCTTGAGCAGCATTTCCGCCGCCTCGTATCTTCCCGTGAGAGCGGCCTGCATCAGCGCATTCCAACCGAGATTGTTTTTAGAGCGGATGTCGGCGCCGTGAGCCATGAGGACCTTCATCGCTTCGACTTTATTTTCCGCAGCAGCGTAGTCGAGCGGCCTGTTGCCGCGAGCGTCTTGGGCATGAACATTTGCGCCGTTTTCGACGAGATAGCTCACAATCTCACCCTGACCCTGACCTGCCGCTGTCATGAGTGCGGTTTCGTTGCGCCAGGTATCGCGGTCGTCGACGTCGAGTCCCGATTCTACTAATACTTTGACGGATGGCAGTTGCCCGCTTTTGGCGGCCTGAACCAGCGCGCCGGTGTTCTGTGCCCTCACCCCCAGCCCCTCTCCCGCGGGGAGAGGGGAGCCAGAGGTTTTTTTCTTTTTTTCCTCCTGCGCTTTGCGCACGTCGCGCACCAGTTCCGCAGCCCCCGTTGTTACCGCATACTGTAGCAGCGTCTTGCCAAAGCCCGAACGGTCCCGCGAATCGGGATCGGCGCCGTGCGCGAGCAGGAGTTTGACCACCTCATAATTTTCGCCGCGTATCGCTTCATCCATCGGCGTCGCGCCTTCCCTGTTTTTAGTGCTGACTTTTGCACCTTTTTCGATCATCAGCTCGACAATTTCTTTATTACCATAGCATGCCGCGCGGCCCAGCGGGCCGTAATCAGCTTTGTATTTTTTGAAATCGGCACCTAGCTCGATTAAGAGGCGTGCAATATCGACGTTCGCTTTTTTTTCCGTAATCAAAAGATCGAACGCGGTGTGTTTGTACGCGACCGTGGCAAAGATGTCGGCACCCTTATCAATCAGCATTTTCACAATCGCCAATGACCCGCCCTCCATGGCGCGCATGAGCGGCGTGTATTTATTTGTTCCCTGGCGCTTCGCGCTTGCCTTGCGCGCCAGAAGCATCTTCACCACCTCAGCGTGGCCGTGTTCCGCAGCGAAGTGAACCGCTCCGTCCCTGCCTTTGGGTTGCGCTGCGCGCACATCGGCGCCGCGTTCTAGCAGGTATGCTACCAAAGCGGCAACCTCGTTATGCGGTTTTTTGTCGCAGTCGCACGCCGCCGAGAGGGGTGTCTGGCTGCGATCCCAATCAGTCGACGTAGCGAACTTGTCCTTACGATTCACGTCAGCACCGGCTTCGATGAGCGCCTGGGCGATCGCGAGATGGCCCGCTTTGCATGCTGCGGTGAGCGCAGTTCGGCCATAACTCGAGGGATCCAGGTAATTCGGATTTACCCCGGCCTGAAGAAGTTTTTTTACATTTTCAACGGCGCCGTCTTGCGCTGCAGTCACCAGCTCGTGACCCAGCGCTTCTAATTCCTTTTTTCTTTCAGGACTTGATGGCATTCTCAATCGCCTTGACGCGGCTCCATGAATAGATTAAATCGGCAGCAGATAGTGTCATCCCATATTCAGAAAGACCCCGTCCTCGTACCGGAAACACGCAATAAAGAAAATTTCTGGCGACGCAATTTCCTGAAACCCGGTTTTCTTTTCGACGTTTTATTAAGTATCGCCGCGCTTTTACTCACCCCGGTGATTCTGATGCATACAGGCGACGCCAAGAG
>CAYHJO010000192.1:0-8691 GCA_964356715.1 uncultured Turneriella sp.
CCCAGCCCGCAGGCGATGATCGACCTCGTGGGTAACGACTTCACGAATGCTGTCGCGGGTCAGCAAGGCCCTGGTGGCAAAACTGGTCTGGGCACTCTCGTCATTCTTTCTCTCCTGAAGAATGTCGATGCATACTCTCAGGCACCCAACAATGTGAGCGCAAACCTTGCTGGTAACCCGACTTATTGCGGTAACTTGCCGGTGTATAATAACGCACCATGCAACATTAACGTAGTCGATAAATTGGCGGCCATCGTCAATATGCTGCAAACTGCCGGTACTCTGAAAACCAAGATGGTGGCTCTTTTCGGCCCCGCTGGTTTTAACCTAAATCGCAATATGTCTGGCGCGAACGACCTGCTGATAGTTCAGCGCATGTCAAAAGTCGTGGCTCAGGTCGACGGTGAAGTCGTGGCCGCAAACTGTGCGACTGCGGGGCGGGTCTGCGCCCTGCTTACCGGTTTAACCCCAACCGAAATCACTACAAAGCTTGCTCCAATGATTACCTATACGCCAGCGCTGGGCATTGGCTACGCTGACAAGCTGGTTGAGACGATTCAGGTTATTTCGTATGCAAATATTACAGCTCGTCTGGTGCCTCTAATTCAGGGCGTTACCGTAGCTAACATTACTCTGAAGCTGGGTAAAATTCTGGAAAACGTGACCGACTGTACCAAAATGGGTTATACGGTTAACCAGATTGCTCCCGTTGGCAATATCACGACAGTGTTGGTGCCGATTGTAAATAAAGTCGCTGACCCCGTGCGTCTCGCAACGGTCATTAACGGCATCGAAAACTCAGCGACTTGGACTACCATCAAGACCAATATCGGGCCAACCAATAAATGGGTGGGCGGCACACAGACTTGGGGTTCGCCAGTTAAGGCGCAACCTTACGGCACAGCGGGCAGTGGGGCTGCGATCACCGTGACAATGACTGCAGGTGCGATTTCCGGTTTCGGTGGTTTGAGTACTGGTTCAGGTTATCACCCTGATGTGACGATCACCAATGCATGGCCCGGTTGTGCTTCTACGCCGGTGCTGCATCCCGTCATCGTCGAGGGTGTAATCACCAGCATCACTATTGCCAATAGCGGTGGATCGGGTTGTACGACTGCGAGCGGTGATCCGATTACTCTGTCAGACCCCACCACGACAACGGGTATGGCGCGTCTGGTGACCATGCTTAACACCATCACCGCCGCGAACTACTTTATGATGTTGAATCTAATAGATTCAGTATCGCTGGCAAATATTGATAAGTTAATCTTGCTTATTCAAGATGGTAAAGATGTGACCGACCTTGTGCAGATGCTCAATGCAATGACTCCGGTTGATACTACTGGAATTCCATTAACTACTTGCACTGGTGCATTGACTATCGGTGGCGCGGGAGTTGGTGCTGTAGCTTCTGGATTTGTCAATAGTGCAGGCGCGTCAGGCCCATTGGCGTATATAGCTGTAACCAATGGTGGCACAGGCTACGCGGCGGGTACGACGACGGTAACGGATGCAGGCTGCGGAAATATTACAGCTAACGTCACAACGGTCGTGGGTGCGGGCGGTGTCATTACGGGCATTTATCTCAATGTACTGCCAGTGAACAGCATGGCCGAACTCGTTGAGAACGTGAGCCCCGTTTCTAACATTACCCGCCTACGCGAAGTCATCGACGGCCAGCGTGTCTTTGACAACACCGGTGTGCAGCAGACTGCAGCGACGGCGGGTACTTATCTGTACAAGATGGTGCAGCTGATCTCAAACCTGAATCAGGCAACAGAAGGCCCGATCAAGGTAACGCAGCTGATCAACGGTGTAACCAACACCGACAAGATCATCGACCTGATCTATCAAGTGACAGTCACGAGCAACCTGTCGCAGATCATCAACGGTATTTTCAGCGCCTCGCTTGGTACTGGCTGTTCTGATGCGCCGGTATCGGCTTACGACGCCTCGTTTGCCGTATGCGATAACCTCAGCGGCACAGTGACCGCGGGTAACGGCTACCTCTATGGACCGAAAAACAACGCGGTCAATACATTAGTCTATGTGGTACAGAACGTATCGAGCACTGCAAACCTTGTCGCGATGATCAACGGTTCATCGCCCACGCAGATGAAAGACCTGATCAACCACGTGTCTGTCGGTTCACAGGTCGAAGACCCAAACTCTGGCACCTGCGGTACTTGTAGCGGCGCCGCAGCGGCTTCGTCAACGTACAGCGCGGCGGGCATGAAGCTCGTCAAAATCATCGATTATCCTGCGCTTAACCCGCATGACCTGTCATGGGTGATCAACAATGTCAGCTCGGTCATCAAAATGGCGAAGCTGATTACCTATATGTCAATCGGCCAGACCGCCACCGGTGCTCCTGGCCCAATCACTAGCGGAACCGGTAAAGTCGGCGACCTGCTTGTGAAAGTACAGAGCCCGAGCGGCAACTGCTGGACTGCCAACAATGGCATCGTCGGCGTGACCGGCCTTGTCGGTGGTGCAGGCTATAGTGCAGGTGCGACGGTGACTTTCACCGGTGCCGGCGGATCAAATGCAATTGGTGTGGCAACGGTCGACTCGGCCGGCGTCATCACCGCCATTAACGTGGCGAATGACGGTGCAGGCTACGGTGGTACAGGTGTAACGATTACGCCAGTAAACGGTGGTGCGGGCGCATCTGCGACAGCAGTTATCGGTTCCTGCTCGAGCTCGCGCGGTCTCGCGCAGAGCGCCGGCACAGGTCCGATGTCAAACATTGGCAAAGGAAAAATTGTCAACATGATCGAATACATTTCAGGTACGAGCCATACCGCTGCGATGACGCAATTGGCGAACGTCGTTAACAGCGTGAATAATTCGCAAAAGCTGGGCGACCTGATCAATAACGTGCAGAAATCCAGTAACGTCGTGGCGCTGCTGAACGCGGTGCTCGATACCTACAACAACAACGGTGGAGTGACCACGAACCTGGTTTCTATCCTCAATTCGCTGCCGATCTCCGAAGTCCACAAGCTGACTTCACTGATACAGCAGCTGAATCCCGCGATTGAAACTGCGCTCGACACTCTGCCACAGGCCGACCAGGATCTCGTAGCGCAGCTGATGGCGCCCTATGCGGAGCAGGCGGCGGTCAATGCTAACGTGACTGCCATTTCGCTGGCCAGCCCGGGTATCGTTACCACGGCAGCGGCGCACGGCCTCACAGCCGGCCGTCAGGTAGTGCTGTCGACAACAGGCGCTGCCACTCTGGCTGCCCCGCTGAATGCCAACCAATTGTACTTTGTGGTCGCTCCCGTGACTGCGACGACTTTTGCGGTGGCTGCTACCTCGGGTGGTACGGCGATCAACACCACGACTGCAGCGGTTCTTGGTGGCGGTACGATTGCTGCCATTTCATCTGAGCCAACATCCACTGCGGGTGTCGGCACAGCGACCATGACTGCGCTCCTGGGCTCATTGCCAATGACCAACGGCAACGTAGCCGGCGGCTATGGAGCAGTACCTGCTGTCAGCTTCGGTGCCGGTTGTACAACTGCGCCGACCGCGACGGCGGTAGTGGGCACCGGTATTGTCACGAAAGTTGATCTGACGGTTCCGGCCGGCACAGATCCAAGTTGCGCGTCCGGTTCGGTGCCGAGCATTGCAGCGGGTACAACCAATGCTGCCATTTCAGCTGTGACCTCTTTCTTTGCGAACCGTACAGGTGGTGCTTCAGGTGCTAATACCACGGTGTCTCACCGTTCAGTCTATCTGACCGACGGTGGCACTGGCTATGGCGCTGCACCTGCGGTCAGCTTCAGCGGTGCCTGCACGAACATTACCGGCAACTCTTACATCAACGGTCTGACCAAAATCGACTTGAATACCAATGGTTCGGGTTGTACGACTGCTCCGTCGGTGACTATCGGCGGCGCCGGTGGTGCTTCCGCCGTGGCTCTCGTTGCCGGTCCGATTGCAACGGTGAGTAACCTGAACGGTGGTGCCGGTTACGTTGCCGGCCAAACCTGCCCGATCAGCGGCGCGGGGGGCTCCGGTGCAACCGCCAGCATCACAACGGTCGGCGCATCGGGTGATATTACCGCACTTGCGATCAGCGCCGGTGGTGCTGATTACCTCATTGGCCAGACCGTCACAATCGGCGGTGCGGCAACAGCGTACGCCACTGTTGATGCAACGGGAACAATCACAGGTTACACTATCGCTAACTCGGGATGCGGTTACACTGGCGTACCGACAGCGACAATTGCAGCCGGCAGCTGCAGCGGCACTGCCCCGGTTCCGGGTGTAGTCACTGTCGCTGCGGGGCGCGTGACCGCTATAGCCTTGGGTACTGCCGGCACAAACTGCGTGCGTAACCCGCGCGTGATCATTTCTGCCGGCACCAGCCGGGGCGATGCGGCCACAGCGACTGTCGCAACCAGCACGGGTGGTTCGGTGGTCGCGATCACCATGTCGCCTGCAGCGAACAACCTTGCACAGGTTCTCGCCAACACAGAAAAAGCACCTGCAAGCGCGGCGATCAACTATGGCAACAACATACCGAGCATCTCTGCGCGTGAAGCGATGGTGCGTCTGATGGTACACGGCGTGACCTACAACGGTGGTATATTCCCAGGCGTCGGCCCGGCTCACCTCGCGGTCAACGTGATGGGCAACCTCAACACTGCGGTGTCGATCATGACAGTTATCAACATGCTCAACACCGACTCGGTCAGCTTGGCTGACCTCGACGTGCTGATCGGTTGCGGTGACCAGGTGTTCTATGGTGCAACCAGTACGACAGACTTCGAAGCGGTCTGCCGTTCGAACGCCTACTGGTGATACGCGCTGCTCCTGAGCCCGTCATGCAATGCCTGACGGGTTCGGTGGCTTCGCAGAAAAACAGGCCAAGTGGCCTGTTTTTTTTTGCCGCAAATACAGAGTTTATTGCGCTTAGGTTGCGTTTTAGCCTGGCGATACGTCCGATAATAATACAATGCGAAGCGCGCTGAGCCGAAGTTTGCCGATCTTGTTTGCCGCTGTCTTTGCTGCGCCCCTCTTCGCACGCACCGGCATTTCGCTGGGCCATGGCCTGCAACTGAACAGTATGCTCAACAGCACACTGAAGGGCAATCTGCAGAAGCTGGTGCTCAATCAGGCAAACCAACCGCTCACGGGCCAGAGTGTGGGCACCGATTACAACAGCAACTGGTCTGGCTCGGCGAGTGATGGCGACGTAGCCCCCTATGCGCTCGTGAGTTTACCCGAAGTGCGTATAACATCATCCTGGTTCGCTGGCAAGAATACGCTGGGCTTCTTTACCGCGCTCACCGGCATCGTGCCGCAGACATCGGCGTACTATCTCGGCGGCATGCAGCTCAAAGAAACCGGCGCGGCCTCGCCCTGTAGCGGTGTGAATTATGCGAGCTGCCCGCTGGCGGCGATGGGCTTTGTCGGCAGCGGCGGCACGGCGATCTATGACACCGAAGTGCGCACGAATCTGCGCTCGTTTAATATCAGCGGTGGCTTTACTTTTGCAACAAAAGCCGGCAACATGTGGTCGGGTGATATTGTCTTGCAGGCCGAGTTCGGCTTGAACATACAGCAGTTTTCTGCGACGACGCAATTTGCTGCAACGCGCTGCACGACCGGTGTCTCTGCGCCGTGTTCGCAACAGTCGCAGTCACGCGTGGTGCAGGGCGAACTCAAGACGCAGTCTCATTATGCCTTTGGTCCGCAAATCGGGTTCAACGCGCGTTATGAACGGCCGCAATCGGCCTGGTTTTTTGAGCTCGGTCTGAGCGCAGTGGTGCTGTTCAGCCGCATCGAAAGTGTCGGCTACACGAACTTCGTCGCCGGCGGCACCGTCGCTTTTACGCAGACCAGCACCGCGCTGGGGATTGATGCGGTGCAGAATAATACTGCGGTTTTGCCAGCAGTGTTGCTGAGGGCGGGTTTTTATCTATAGGACACCTCAAAAAATGGCGCGAATTCAACCCGCAGGGGTGAACAGAAAATTGGAAACCGGCCCGTTGGGCCGCGCGCGCATGTCGTCATCGCTCGTTGCCGGACGTCTAATCAATTATGGCAGTGGCAGGGCCGATTATTATCTATGATAGTGGCCGGCTTATCATTCTTTATTGCAGCGAAGTGACTATGGTCAGAAACAGAATTACCACTGGCACCGGCTTTTTCGCACTGGGGTTATTCCTTTTGGTGCTGCCTGCATCGGCCGCGCCCAGAAAAGAAGAAGCCATGGTTGCGCAACCCGTGCTGCTGCAGGGCGATAAATCCCCGGTGGATGAAAAGGGTTCGAAGATAATTTTACGACCGCAATTTTTCAACGTCTTTTTGGGCAGCCAGTTGCTGCTGGCAGATGCGACAGCGGCCTCTGCGGTGAAATCCTTCGCTAACGCCCATATGCTGCGCAGCGACGAAGTCATCTATAAGGGCAGCGGTGCAACGCTCGGCGATGCCAGCGCAGCCTTCACGTTTGCGCCGGCAATCCGCCTTGAGTGGGAGCTGCCGTTTGAAAGAGTCAGATTTTTGCCTAACTGGCGCGTCTTTTCTCTGCTGATGTCGTTCGACGGGGTTTATTAGCCTGAAAAGAATATGTTGTCTTCGTCGGGCAATTTCCGCTACCAGAACGCGCAGGCGCAGCACGTGGCGCTCACCGATCTGACCTACACGGGCACACTCACCGCCAGCGAGCGCCATTATAGCCTGAGCCCCATGCTGGGCTTTCAGCTCGAGCTGACAAATGCGACGATGCAGGGTTGGCGCAATTTTAGCATTTTGCTGCGTTTGGCAGGCGGGGTGACGCTGCAGAGCGGCCAGCGCAGCTATGAGCTCGCGCTGAATCCTCAATTTGTGAGCGCGGGCGCATACAGTGACAATTATGTCATTAAGAGCTCCGTGACGCAGGCCTACAGTATGGCCTTTCTGGCCGCTGGCAGGGCCGACCTGGGGGTGCGTTTCAGACTCAGCGGCAGCCTGCACATGATTATCATGGGATCTGCGACCTTCAGCTATGGATTTCTGCCTTACGATAACTATGGCATTTTTCAGGAACAGGCGGGACAAAACAAGAATATATTTCAGAAAGTAGTTTCAGGCACAGCCGATCAGGAATACATGGGTATTGCACCGGCATTTTTTTTGGCACTTAGCACAGCGATATGAGCATACTAAATAAACACGTGTTCACTAAATGTTCTCGCCTGTTCTCGGCAGCCATCGCTGTGTCCACAGTGGTGTGCCTTATGCTCCCGCGCGCGACGAGTGCGCAGGCCGGAGGTTTGCAACTCAAAAAAAAGACCCAAACCAAGCGCATCGACGCGAAGGGCAATCTGATCACCGAAGAAGCGCTGGTGGAGGATATCTATAAAGAAGGCAGCATTGGTTCGATCACGCAGCTTGACCCGAGAGCCAACCGCGCATTTTTCACGCACACCTGGTACATCAAGGCCTCAACCACAGTAAATTATTTCAATCTCGGTTCTGAGTTCCAGGGGGTGATCAAGCAGATCGAAGGCGCCTTCGGCGGAGATCCCTTGAACATGAAGGTGCTCAACGTCAATGCCGATTTCTCGATGTCGACGGGACAAAAGATCCAGCGGGCGCCGACTAATTTTCTGCCGACTGGAAACCTGGCGCTCGGATTCTATTTTGGCAAACACCAGCTCGAACTCGAGTTTGGTCTTGCGGGTCTTGTGCCGCTGAAAACCGTCGATGTCGATACGACCATGACATTGGAAGACAAGTCGACCGGTTGTTCGGGCACCGGCTGCAAAATGGCCTACCTCGGCCTTGTCGATCCTGTTTCGCGAAAGGGTCAGTACTCATTCAAAATGACGATGAACGAAGATGTGTGGATTCTCACTCCGTCACTTTCTTATGACTACGTATTTCTGACGCGCAAATGGGGACGCATGAGTTTCGGCGGAGCCGCCGGTGCGATGATTCTTTCGACTTCGCAGCAAATTGCCTTTAAGGCGGTGCGCACCGATCCCATTACGCCGACCCCGCCGCTCGAACCTTTGGGCAGCAGAGTTTTGCAGGGCAGCGCGAACTCCACGAACGTCACCGATATCGGTCCGATCTTTCGCGCACACCTGACGTACCGGCCACCACCAGTGACGAAATTCTGGAACACGCAGATGGAAATCCGCATCGGTGGCAACTACGGTTTCGTCTACCTCAATCGCGACGTCGACGGCACAGGGCAGGTGATTGCGGGCAATGTTCTCTATGGCACGTTCCCTTTGAGTTCATTGGGTTTCAAAAGCAAAGAAGTTAATAAATTTGAAATGTTGGGTGGCTTCATTCAGGTGGGGATAGTATTCTGATGCATATCCGTCGCTACGCTCCGGATATGCATCAGTTGAGCTTAACGGCGCTGTTATGCATTTTTTTTCCGTTGTCTGCCCAAACCCTCAAACCTTCAGATCCCGGTGCAAATCCGCTGGGTGTCGGCACACCTGCGTCGCAGTCGGATTTTCCCGCACCCGGTGAAGCATCGACGATCGGCAAGATGCCGAAGATCGACGGCGCGCTGGCCGAATTACGCAAAAAATATTTTTATCTCGGCGAATTAACCTGGCGCGGTGGAATCGTACTCGCCAAAGAGACCAGTGACTGGGGTGAAACGCGTAAAAATTCGATTGAACAGGATATTTTTCGTCAGGCAAGTCAATCCATCTATTCAAAAAACCAGAC
>CAYHJO010000193.1:0-8634 GCA_964356715.1 uncultured Turneriella sp.
GGTAATTATGTCTCATTATTCATAATCGGCAGTTTTGAAAAGATCTTAAACAGGTCCTAACAAAGCCGAAATCCGGACCTATTGTACCTTTTCAACCGCGAAATAATTCTGACCGTCTTTGGTTACGCCGACACCGGCCGTCGCCGGCCACATCAGGTTATGGCCACGCTGCGAATAAACGGCCCGGACGGTGAAGCGTTTGATATCCTGCATGAACAGCGGTAGTTTGACCCGGCCGTTCTTCTGCCAGGAATCTTTGCGGATTTCAATAATCGGATGTGGCAGTGCGACGTTCCCGCCGCCATTTCTGTGCACCGAGGCGCCGGGTTTATACAAGGTCACGGTGCTGATGTCTTTGGTAAGTTTCAGTTTCGCAGGCACGTCTGCGGCGCCGAGGTCGGGAAAAGCCAGTGTCAGTAGCACGCGTGTGCCAAATTGCCCGCGGTTGGTAATTTCAATTACGCTGTGTTCACCCTGCGCTTCGAAATTTTCAATATAAGGAAATATTTCGTCGGCCTGAAACGGCACCCAACGCACTCCGTTGAACCGGAAATTTTCCTTACCAAAGGACAGCATCTCGTCGTGCGGTTTTTCTTCGATTTTGATCACCTTCACCGAAGCTGTCGGCAGCAGTTTGGGGGAAAATTCCTGCGAAAAACTCCGGGCATCCAGCAGGTTCAGCGTTTTTTCCGCACCACCGTGCGTGATGAGAATTTGCGATTTGCGACCGCCGATAGCGACGAAAAACAACTTGGGATCAACGAGTTGCTGATTAAAATTATGCTGCCTCAGCAGCGCATAACCCTTTTCTGCAGGAGTGAAAATCGCCAGCCGCGTGGTCTTATCGCTTTCGAAAAGCACAATGTCTTCAAAAGACGGGGTCGAATCGAGCTGGTATTTCTTCTGCAGCAAAATCTGTTCGACCTTGCTGCCGGTTTGTTGCGCAATATCCGCCTTCGCGATGTGCGGATTTTTGCGGCAGGCGATAACCGACACAAGTATCGCCAACATGAATCTGGCCTTCATGTCGCCTAAATTGAAGCGTCATTCAGGGCGAAAAGCCCAACCGACGCAGCGGATAGGCTTGACGTTCCAGTCAATGTTAAGAGTGAGATACATGCGATTATTACCGTGGGTCTTTGTGCTGCTGTCCGGCGGCCTTGCTGCCACTGCACCTGCGGCGCAGGACATTCCGGTACAGGTTGTCGACATGGGAAACATCGGGCTTCCCGTTCCGCTGACCGCCGCACCCGGAGAAAAACATGCATGGTTCGTAACAGACAGGAGCATTGATCCCGTAAAATTTTCATCGCAGCAGCTCAGGGGCGATAAACGGCACGAAACCCTGCCAGAGGGATTCAAAGCCGTCGCAGTGCCTGAAAATCTTGTGAAATATTTTGGCGAACGAAAAAGGCATTCGGTATTCTGGTACTACAAACCCTTCATTGCTCCGTCGAATCCGCGCTCGACTCTTGCGCTCAGGCTGGGAAAAATCAGCGATACCGACGAGGTTTTTCTCAACGGCATTCCGATCGGCAAATCGGGCGACGCATCGGTCAAAGGCGACCATGCGTGGGATAAGCTGCGGATTTACGACATCCCCGCTACGCTGATAAAGCCGCTGGAAAAAAATATTTTGCTGGTGCGCGTCGACGTATATTTCAGCAGTGAATTTGGTATCTTACGCGACCGCGCTGAAATCGGCGACAGCGCAACGATGAACCGCGAAATGATCGTCTCGGACGTGACGGTAGTGGTTTTTCTAGCCTGTTATCTGACCTTCGGAGCATACTTTTTGTTTTTGTATATACGGCGCCCCAAGGAAAAAGCCTATTTGTTGTTTTTCCTTTTTATCGTCCTGCTGGTGATCTATCAGTTTCTGCAAACGCAGGTGAAATATTATGTATCCAGCGATTACGTTTTGTTGAAACGCATAGAATACATTGCATTGCTGACCATGATGCCCGCATTCTATTTTTATGTGCGCGAGTTCTTTCGCGTGCAGAGCGTTAAAGCTTTCCGATATGTTCACTACGGTATGTTCGTGCTCTTCGCGGTCAACGCATTCGTGCTGGTGTTCGTCTTCTTCACGAATGATATCGATGTCTGGGCCTCGCTGAACGAAAGATTTCATCTGCAGGGAACGATGCTGGGGATACTGCCGGTATGCCTCTCGATTGTCGTCTATCGCATTTTCACACGTGACCGTGACGCGCGCATTATTCTGATCGGTTTGGTGTTCCTGCTGGCTACGCTGGTGGTCGACAACCTCATCTATTACGGCATTCTCAACATTCCGAGGATCAGCAGCTACGTAATTTTTATGTTCCTGATATCGCTGGCCTTTATTCTCGCCAACCAATTCGTGCGCGTGCACAACGAAGTTGAAGATCTCAACCGCACTCTCGAGCAGAAAGTGGATGAACGCACAAGCGAACTCAAGAATTCTTTGCATACTGTGCAGGAACTCAAGTCGCAGCAGGACGGGGATTATTTCCTTACCTCCCTGCTGATCGAACCGCTGTCTGCCAACCGCGTGGACAGCAAGCGTACGCAGGTTGAATTTTTCGTTAAAGAGAAGAAAGAATTTTCTTTCAGACGCTGGAACCGTGAAATTGGCGGAGATATGTGCGTCGCGCATACCGTTGAACTGCGCGGGCGCCGTTTCACAGTGGCGCTCAACGCCGACGCCATGGGCAAGTCGATGCAGGGTGCCGGCGGTGCGCTTGTACTAGGTTCGGTTTTTGCAAGCATCATCGAGCGCACACGCAGCGCTGCGGATGCGCATGATGTGGCTCCGGAAACCTGGCTGCGCGGCGCATTTTCCGAGCTCAACCGTGTCTTCGAAAGCTTTGACGGTTCGATGCTGGTATCCGTCGTGCTTGCGGCGATCGATGACGAGGCGGGTGTTATGTATTACATCAATGCCGAGCATCCCTGGACCGTGCTCTACCGCAACGGCAAGGCATTCTTCACCGATGAAGAGTTTGCGCTGCGCAAACTCGGCACGATGGGTGTCAACGAAAACGTGCAGGTCAAAGTGTTCTATCTGGAAGACGGTGATGTGGTCATCATGGGCTCGGACGGACGGGATGATCTGATCCTTGGCTTCGATCATGAAGGACAGCGTATCATTAACGAAGACGAAACCCTCTTCCTGCGGCACGTGGAAAAAGCTTCAGGAGATCTGAAAGTGGTCGTCGATGAACTGAAATCAGCCGGCGATCTGAGCGACGATCTTTCGTTCATCCGCATTGCATATAGCGCGCCGGCCGAGCGGCGCTCGCCCGTGCGGCTTGCCGAGTCGCAGGCAATCGAGCAGTTCAAGACAGAGCTGAAGCTGCGCGCAAATCCGCTGACCTTAAGCGACATCGATGCAATGCTCGAGGCCCAGGGCGCAAATGTGACGGCGATGCACCACGCGATACGCTGGCTCTACCAGCTAAAGCAGTATGCGAAAGGAGCCGAATGGGCAGAACGTTTTGTAGAAGCCTACCCCATGGAGTCTGAATTCCTTTATCTCGCGGGCTTTGGTTATAAGCTGGCGGGCAATTACCCGAAAGCACTGGATTTTGCGCGTCGGCTGCTTGCGCGTACGCCGATGCATGAAAAAAATCTCATCAACCTGACAGACCTGCTGATTATCGCACGTTCAGCCGACGCCGCCCGGGAAGCGCTGGAGATGCTGATGAAATACTATCCGCATAACGAGAAGATTCCGCGCCTCAACGAGGCGATTGCAAATACAAAGGCGGTGGCTGTCTGATGAGCTGGCGGCGGCAATCGATTCTTTCAGCGAGCCAATTCAGCGTCAGCGATCTGAACGAAATACTCGCTCTCTCGTTGAGACTCGAAAACGATCTGCAGCGCAGCCGAAACCTGAAACTGCTCGACGATTATGTACTGGCGACCATGTTCTTTGAGCCTTCGACGCGGACGCGGCTGTCGTTTGAGGCGGCGATGCACCGGCTCGGAGGCCGCGTGATTTCCACGGTCGGCGTACAATTCTCGTCGCTCGCAAAGGGCGAAACGCTGTTTGATACTCTCAAAATGCTCGAATCATACAGCGATATTTGCGCGATACGCCACTCCGTCGAGGGAGCCTCTTCGCTCGCTGCGCGCAGCATCAGAATCCCCGTCATCAACGCCGGCGACGGAGCAGGGGAACATCCTACGCAGGGCTTACTCGATCTCTATACAATTCACCGCCGCGGTTATCTCGAAAAATCCCAGCTGACGGTAGCTTTTGTGGGTGATATTAAATACGGACGCACGATTCACTCGCTGGTGCAACTGCTTTCGCATTTTAAAGTGAATATGGTCTTCATTTCACCCAGAGAACTCGCGTTGCCCGAAAAGTACCGCGAACTACTGAGTCGTGCGGGTGTTAATTATACAGAGACCGAAGAAATTGCGGCGCTGCGTGAGGCACACGTGGGTTATGTTACGCGCATACAGGAAGAGCGTTTTGTCGATCACCGCGAGTATGAAAAATTCAAGGATGCCTACGTCGTTGATACCGACCTTGTTGGTCAGTGCCGTAAAGACCTGATCGTGATGCACCCGTTGCCGCGCTTATCGGAGGTTTCCACAGATCTCGATTCGCATCCTTCTGCCGTCTATTTCGAACAGGCCAATAATGGTCTTTATGTCAGAATGGCTTTGATTCTCGGCTTGCTGGATATTTCTTATCCGTGAATACTTAAGGAAGTTCTGCAAAAGCTGAAATTAAGAGCGCCAATGTCCGCATTTGCGGCATACGCTCGCGCGGCTTTTTCAGCAGCCCGATGGTTATTCAAACCGCGTCAGCACCGAATAACCGTGCTCGGCAAATAACCCTTCGGCGCGGGACATTTCAGAGATGGCATCCTTGCCTTTGAGCAGACCCGCGTGCGTCAGGCGCTGCCAGGTTATGCGACGATAAAAAGTATAGACACTCACGCCGGAGGCAAAGCGTGCCCCGCCCACAGTGGGCAAAATGTGGTTGGTGCCCGTATAATAATCGCCCGCTGCAACCGGTGCATGGTCGCCGACGAAGACGCTGCCCGCAGCGCGCACCAGAGACAGCATAACCTCATTGCGCTCTGTCTGGATTTCGAGGTGCTCGGGAGCATAGCGGTTGGAAATTTCCATCGCCTGCTCGAGTGATTCGACCAGCAGCACGCGGCCGTTGCGCCGAATCGCTTCGAGCGTTATCGCCTTACGGCGTTCATCGTCGCTGCGCCGTTGCAGCGCGGCTGCGATTTCGGCACCGACCTTTGCGGCCAGCGCTGCCGAAGTCGTGAGCAGAATTGCCTGCGCATTTTCATCGTGTTCCGCCTGCGCCATCAAATCGTGCGCGACGTAGCGGGCATTGGCAGATTCGTCGGCAATAATCAGTACTTCGCTGGGGCCGGCGAAGGAGTCAATGCCGCAGAGATTTTGTCCGGCGACAGCGGTTTTTGCGGCGGAAACATAAATATTTCCAGGGCCATAGATAAAATCGACCGGCAGAAAATCATGCGCCGCCAGGCCGTACGCGGCCGCAAATACCGCCTGCGCACCGCCGGCCTGCAAGACACTGTCCGCGCCGGCAAGATGCGCCATGGCCAGCACTACATCCGGCACACGGCGCGTCACGGGGTCAGGCGGAGTGAGGATTGTTATGTGACGCACGCCAGCGATCAGGGCCGGCGTGACACCCATCAGCACCGTCGAAGGATAACGCGCCTTACCACCGGGTACGTAAAGTGCGACACGATCGAAGGGCATGAACTTCATGCCAAGAGTATTGCCCGCGATTTCGCTTTCGAAATCCACCTGTTTCTGCCGGCTGTGGAACGCGTGGATATTCGCGTGAGCCGAGCGGAATGCCTGCATGACTGCAGGTTCCGCAGCGGCAAAACGTTCTGCCGCCGCCGCTAAATCGGATTTGCCCAGAAACAGCGGCTCAGGGACAAAACCCTCAAAAGTCTGCGCTGCCGTGCGCAGCGCGTTCCCCGGATCTTGCCTGAAGGCAGAAGCCATCGGATCGATGGTGTCGCGGCGTACCGCATCGAGATCCAGGCCCGCACGCGCGAACAGCGCCTCGCGGCCGGCCGCCGGCAGCTCCGCGTATTTCTCAACGCGAATCAGGTCATCTTGTTTCATGGGGAGACCAGTCTTAACGGTTCAAAAATTTCCACTTCCTGCGATTTTCCGCGGATTTTTTCCTGAAAGCGGATTCTGCGGCATTCGACGAGATTTTCAACGCGTTCATGTGTTTTACCGTCGATCAGCACATTGGTATGCGAAATTTTATTCAGTGATTCGAGCCGGCTCGCTACGTTAACCGTGTCGCCGAGCACTGTGTACTCGAGGCGGCGAAACGAACCGACGGTGCCGGAAAACACCGTTCCGGTCGCGATGCCCATACCGTAGCCGATATTTTCGCTTAAGTACGCCGGTCGCACCTGGTTGAACAGTTCCATCGAATCCCTGATTGCCAGCGCACAGCGCACGGCATTGAGGGCATCGTTACCCTGGCTCAGCGGAGCGCCGAAGGTGGCCATAATTGCATCGCCGATAAATTTATTCACCGAACCACCGTGCGAGAATATCAAATCCATCAGGTCTGTAAAAATGATATTGAGAAGGTCTGCGACGTTTACCGGATCCAGTTTTTCAGAAAGTGCAGTGAAGCTGCGCAGATCAAAAAACATGACCGTCGCGGTCACGAGCTCAGGGTGCATCATCGTACCTGAAGCCATGATTTTTTCAATCACGTCGTCCGAAAAATACTGCGCCATGATTTTGCTTTGCGCTTCAAGACGGGAGTTGGCCTCTTTGAGTTTAAGTCGTTCGAGCTGGCGATCGAGCCAGAGTTTTGCTTTCAGCAGAAATTCGCTGTGCCTGAGCGGCTTGATCAGCACCTCATCGGCTTCTTTGACGAGCGCCAGAACAGAAGTGTCTTCTGTCGCATCGGCGGTCATCATCAGTATCGGGGTATTTGCGTACCGTGGGCTTGCGCGCAGATTATCCAGGACATCGAGGCCCGAAATATCGGGCAGGTAAATATCGATGAAGGCCAGGTCGAATTGCTTCTTTTCCGAGGCCGCAATCGCCGAGCGCCCGTCGACACAGTATTCGACAATGTATTGCTGTTGTTCGAGTAAGGATTTAAGAATTTCGCCCTGTATTTCGTCGTCTTCGACGAGAAGGATGCGCGCACTGCGGGCGGTCATTGACCGTCAAAGGCCAATTCAATTTCAGCGGGTCAAATATATGTCAGGGATTCAAAATCGCGCGCCAGCAAAGACTTGTTCACTGTCTGCATGGCGACGCGGTAGGCGATATACATGTTCTGCGTACAGAGATTTCGGTAACGCACAAGATCAAAACCGTAAATCTGCGAGCGGAAGTAATTGCCGCTCTGCATTTTTTCGTCCATATCGCGCGTGCAGAAAGCCAGCGCGTCATCGAGCAGCATGAACGCTTCGGGGTGCAGCAATTCGTTTCTGTGTACAAATACTCCCTCGCGCTGCATGGCGATGAGGGTTTTGACGCGGTATTGCTGCATGGGTATGGCCGTTAAATCCGCCTTGTGACGGATAAATTATTTTCGGTCAACGGGCACCCTGAACTTGACGGCTTACCTGTCGAGTATGGTGTTCAGATCGATATCGGCATCGTCTTTTTCACCACCTTCGCGCCCGTCAGCGCCCAAACTGATAATTTTTGCCTGGCTACCCTCGATCGAGTATTTGAACTTATTTTTCCATGGATCGAGCAGGTAGCGCTTATCCATGTACGGTCCGCCCCAGCCTTCGAGTCCAGGCGGCTGTGTCACCAGCGCTTCGAGACCTTCGTCCTGTGACGGATTGCGGCCGAATTTGTTTTTGAATTCGAAGAGCGCAAACTGGATCTTGCCGTACGTGACCTTGAGTTCCACCTCGGCTTTGGCCCGGCCCGCCTTATCATCTTTGAGTACAACGAGTAACACACCCATCAGGCCGCCAAGAATCACGAGCACTACCATGAGTTCGATGAGCGTAAAACCGCGCATCTTTTTTATTGCTTTGAGCTTCATAAGCCCTGCTGCCGAGTCATTGCTATCTGACAAGGTTTTTTCAATTGTCAGGGCAGCTTCTGCGAAAGCCCCGTGGTCGCAGCCCCTGCCGTGATGACATAAAATGCTTTGCTCGCCGGGTAAAATATTGACCCTTACCTATGCGAAAGGCCCTCAATAGTCTGCTGGCACTCATTGTCAGCGCACTGATCATCTCGACGATTATTTCTTTTTTCATGAGGGACAGCTTTGAAACCCTGCCGGTGAAGTCGGCCACGACTCCTGTCAAACTCACCCGCCGCATGCAGGAGACGACTTTTACAGTTTCCGCAGAATATGTCTCGCGTTATGACTACAACTGGCTGGCCGAAAAAATGCATATTCTGCGGGACCACGCCGGCCGTCGCATGCTGCCGGTACCGGTTAACTTCTATCTGAGCAACGGGCTGACCTTTGCAGAATATCCGCTGGCCGGCATGGATGTGCTCGATAACGATTGCAATGCGCGCGCGGACAAAATTGCCTCGAGTCGCCGTTATCTCCGCTCGCTGCAGGTCGTGAATAACGAAGGCAAGAAGGTCGGGCGGCATCTTGCTTCGTTCCGTGCG
>CAYHJO010000194.1:0-8458 GCA_964356715.1 uncultured Turneriella sp.
ACGCTGATGGAAATCGCCGACCGTGTTCTCGAAAAAGAAATACAGATGCCGCGACCGCCCAATCTGAGAGCGCATACGATATTCGAAATGTTTACGCGCGACGGCGGGCGTGTGCGGTCGAACGTCAAAACCGTCTGCCACGAGTGGAAAGGAGCGGTCAAAGGGGGCATACCCATTCTGACCACTGTCAATGCAATCCACGGTCACAGGCTGCAGGTAGATGCGAGAAAGTACATACTTGAAAATCCGCCGCAGGGCAAGCGCCGTAATTTTCGCACCACGGCGCATAACCTGTGCGGAAACCCGCTATGCGTGAACCCGAAACACATCGAGATGCAGGGTAAAGACCCGGCGCTTATCAAAGGCGAAAACCACGGCCGCGCAAAATTCAGCGACAAAGAGATTCAGCGCTGGGTGCGCGAATACAACGCCGGCGCGACTGCGAAAGAAATCAGCAAGAAGTACAAAGTTGTGATGACTTACGTCGAGCAGATCATGCGCAAAGAGAAGCGCAGCGAAGCGACCGAGGGCATGACGATCCGCGGCCGGTTTGGGAGTCGCTGAGCGGCGAAGGCCGCGCGCAATATGTCGCCAGTGCGCATTCTGACCGGACCGACTCTGGTCTGCGCGCTGGACTGCAACGCTTACAAAATCACTTGACCGCTCTCCGCAGAGGCATACCCTCGCGCATGAAGCTTTTTTCCCGCACTCTGCGCGTCGGCATTCTCGGCCTCGCGCTGACGCTGCTCAATTGCCAGCAGCTGATGGATCTGCTCGATGAGAAGAATAAGGTTGATGAGACTGCGGCGACTACGAATACCGATTTAGACAAGGCGGGCAGCTGGACGATTCTGGTTTATTTGGATGCCGACAACAATCTTGAAGGTGCGGGTGTAGGGGACGTGGTAGAAATGATGGGCGCATTTGCAGGTCTCGGTAATAATAAAGTATACGTTTTAATGGATCGAATTCAGAGTGCTTATTCGACTGCAAGTTTCGATGTAAGTTGTGCGAGCGGGGGCACAAGTGGCATTAAGTATGATACGCAGGGCATTGCATATTTGTTTGAAATAACCTCTGCAACTTCTGTGAATTGCACGGGGACTGTACCTACGGGTTTTACGCAGAATACGGAGCCAAATATGGGTGATGGAACGCTCCTTAAGAATTTCGTAATCTGGGGTCTCCAAAAAGCCCAAAGCAATAACTCTGACTATGTTTATCTTGATATCTGGGATCATGGCGCGGGGTGGGGCGGGGGAGCTTATAGTGGAAACGCCGTAGCATGGGATGATAGTAATGCTCATGATGCACTTACCATTTCAGAAATACAAACAGCACTTGCTGGGGCTTACGCAGCAGTCCCAAATAAGAAGGTTACAATACTAGGTTTTGATGCTTGCTATATGGGTACGATTGAGAACGCTTATTCGTTCAAAGATTATGCCAGTATCATGGTTGGTTCGGAAGAGGTTGAGCCGGGTGCTGGCTGGCAGTACACCAATTGGCTACCCAAAGGTAACGTGTCGCCTAGAACCGTTGCGACGAACGTAGTAACAACCTTTAAAGCGTCGTACAATGGATCTGGTGAAGATGTTACGCTTTCTGCTTACGATTTAAGTAAAGTTGCCGGTCTCACAAGTGCGCTCGAAGCTTTCCTGAACAAAGTAACAGCTGTGAGTCCAACTGCGATATCGAGTGCGAGGCAGCAATCGCAAAGCTATAACAACGATTTAAGCGTTGATTTTTATGACTTCGTTGACAAAGTTAACATTCCGGAAAGCGCCGCGCTCAAGAACATGATCAATTCGCTCATGGTAGCTGAAGCACACAGTACAGGCGGAAAGGTGAATGGCTCGCATGGTGTAACAATCTATTTTCCATCGAGCACTTCTACATATGACTCATACAACGCCACCAGCGGTGGCGCTTACTCATACACACTGACTGATTTTGCAAAAGCCACACGCTGGGATGATTTCATTGGTGGTAAGTTAGCTGGATCAGTCGCTGCTGCTACGGAGCCCGGCGACGCTTCTTGCGGTTACGAAAGCAATGATACAGCTGGTACTGCGATCAAATTGCCCCTCGTGAATCCGACTTTTTCTTATCCTTGTACAGGCTACATATTCACCGCGAGCGATGTGGATATACACAAATTCGGTGCTACGTGGGCTGCCGGTACGGACAATATCGAGATTATGCTTAGTAACATTCCGGCCGGGGCGAATTTTGACGTATTGTTATTCAATACCGACGTGAGCCCCAGCGCACCGATTGCATCAGGTTCAATTGCATCCGGCAGCACCCGGGAGTACTTCAAATATTATCCGAGCAGTGGCAAAGTGGATTATCCGGACAACAATCCCGTAACTTGTGATCCTGATCCTGCGACATCGGGGAACACTCTGCCGAATCAGGGACTTTGCTATGGTCAAGGTATATCTGCGTCACCAAATACAAATTTCTATGTTGTTATCGTTGGCAAAAATAACTCTTATAGCCAAGTGGGAAAATATACACTGACCATTAAAGCTAATGGTTTGACGATAAATGCGGGAATTTGATCCGATGAAAAAACTCCTCCTCATCACTGCCATCGCAATCCTCGCTTGCTCGAGCTCAAAGCCGAAGGGCGAGGCGCAGACCGTGATCGGCACCGTTGCCGTGAACGATTCCGGCGTAGCCGGCCAGCGGCAAGTACTCATCGAGCAGCTCGAATTCACGCGCTCAAAGGTTTCGTTCGAAGTCACCGGCGGCCTCAAAGACCAGATCGCGGCGCTCAAGGGCAAGACGATTACTGTCAAAGGCAATGTCATCAAGCACAGCCCGTTTTCGGCGACGATTGAGGTGACGGAGATTCTAAAATAGCCAATAAAAAAGCCGCGCACAGCGCGGCTTTTTTATTGGCTTAGTCAAATCGGCGTTAGCCGATTTGAACTGTGGTGACCAGAGCGCACGGATGCGCGTGGTTGCGACAAGCCATGGATGGCGCGTTCAGCTCGGCTTAGCCGAGCTGAACGGTCGCAACCATATTCCCGTGCGGGTGTTTGTTTTCGTACATCATCTGGTGCAGGTCGCCGATTTCGTCGAAGGCAACTGTCTTCGAGAGGCAGGGGTCGATGCGCTTCTCGAGTACCAGGTTGTTGAACGCCGTTGCCTGAGCATCGTTGGCGAAGTGCGAACCCTGCAGGCGCTTCTGGTGCATCCAGTGGTATCTGAGGTCGACCGTCGCGTTGTAACCGGTCGTGCCGGCGCAGATCACGCCCATGCCACCGCGCTCAACGACATACGCTGAGGTCGGGATTGTGGTTTCACCCGGGTGTTCGAATACGATGCGCGGGCTCACACCCTTGCCGGCGATTTCCCAGATGGCTTTGCCGAACGCGCGCACGCCTTTGAGCCACTCGCCGTATTTTGCATCGTCTTTCCAGTGCGGCAGCATGCCCCAGTGGTTAAAGTCTTTGCGGTTGATGACGCCGATCGCGCCGAGTTTTTTACAGTAGTCGACTTTATTGGCTTCTGATATCACCGCGATTGGCTTGCCGCCCATCTCGCGCACGATCTGTATTGCCATGGAACCTAAGCCGCCCGCGCCGCCCCAGATCAGCACCACGTCGTCTTTGCGCACGGTGTGCTCGGGAAAGCCCATCAGCATGCGGTAAGCTGTTGCACCGACCAGCATGTACGCGGCGGACTCACCCCAGTTCATATGCTTTGGTTTTGGCAGCAGCTGGTGTCCCTGTACTTTGGTGAATTGCGCAAAGCTGCCATAATTGACTTCGTAGCCCCAGATGCGGTTAGACGCGTGGACGATGGGATCTACTTTGCCTGCCTTGATGTCGGCATTGTTGACATCCCACATACCGCAGTGGACAACCACTTCGTCGCCGACTTTGACGTTCTTCACGTTCGCGCCGGTTTTGTAGACAATGCCCGACGCGTCCGAGCCACCGATGTGGAAGCCGGATTGGTCGTTCTGGTCTTTGCGGTGCGTTTCGACCATGTTGACGGGCACACCCAGCGCAGCCCAGACGTTGTTGTAGTTGATGCCCGCGGCTTTCACCATGACCAGCGCTTCATCGGGACCAATTTCAGGTACATCGACGACTTCTTTCCTGAACGCTTTTTGGGGTTCGCCGAATCGCTCTTCGCGAATCGTCATTGCATACATTTTTCTGGGGATCTCCCCGGTGGGGATAGCTTCGTTGAGTTCGTAGAGTTCTTTTGCCATGGGCGGGAAGATTATTTTTCGAGACAAGGCGTCAAAAATTTTGACTGCTTGCCCACGAATTAATTCGTGGGCAGGCGGCCACATGCAATATACAAGACAAATCTACGACGAATACGAGAAGCTGCGCGCGATGATTATTTTTGTGCTGCGCAAGCTGCCAGGTAAACTCAACCGCGTGGCATTGTGCAAAAACCTGTATTATTCTGAGATGCACCACTACCAGAGAACCGGGAAGGTCATCAGTGGAGCGGATTATCTGCATATTGAGGGTTCTCCCGTGCCGCGGCATTTCAACGAAATTGTCAGCGAAATGGTCGCACGCAATGAGATACGCGTTGTGCCGCAGGTGGCGCCCGAGGTTATTGATGGTCGGCAGATTATGGTGCTCAGGGGCATGGTGTTCGAGTGCGAAGCACCGCTTTTGGCGGTGCTTGAACGCAATGAGCTGCGCGCTGTGCGTATGGTGTCTTCGACGCTGCAGAATGAAATGAATCTCGAAACGCGCTACTTTCCGCAGTATTATCAGCACTACGTACAGACCGGGCTCTACGAGGTGATTCCGAACGTCACTTTTCCTAAGCGCCCGCACCTGCAGTTCAAAGCCTGGAGCCGCAAAATCTATCGTTTGATGTGGGAATAACATTTGCCCATGAATTAATTCATGGGCAAACGTTATTCCGGAATCTAAAACAGGCTTTTGTCGAGCGGCTGCGAGAGCCAGTCTTCCGCAGGCCAGACAGTGCAGTGGGGATGGGTCCTTTTTCCGGCGCCGACGGCCACGAGTTGCAGGCAGTTTCTGATGCCTAATTTTTTTCCGAAATAGATGAGCGGGGCGTGCGGCACCGAATCGGCGTATTTCGCTTCGATCAGCGCTACGGGTTTTTTGTCTTTGATAATCACGAAATCCACCTCACGGCCTTCTTTGTCGCGCACATAGTTCAGCTCATAACGGTGACCGGTGGAGTCAGTGAGAAAGTCGAGGCGCTTGATCAGGTGTGTTGCCACCAGATTTTCAAATCTCTGTCCGGTGTCGCCTTCAACTTCGCCGTTGTCGAAGAAGTAGATTTTCGGCGGTTTGAGAATTGCGCGCGCAATCTTCCCAGCATAAGGCCTGACTGTGAACAAAGCATAGCTGCGCTCGAGGGCTTCAATCCATGCTTTGACGGTTTTGGGCGCAATCTCCAAATCGCGCGCGAGATTAGCCATCGCGACCATACCGCCGACACGGCTGCGCAGCAGATCGTGCAATTGTTCGAGCATCGCGATATCTTTGATCTGTTCGATCTCGCGGATATCCTGCCGAAAGACGAGCTCGGCGCGCAGCGTGCGCCAGCGACGAGTGAAAGTCTTGCTGTTCTTCAGAAAAGGTTCGGGAAAACCCGAATGTTCGAGTAATCGCTGTAAAAGCATTGCAGGTGATTCTTTGACCAGTTTGAGTTCAGTGAGTTCTGCGAGGCAAAAGGGGTATAGCCGCCAGAGAAAATAGCGCCCGAACATGCTGTCCTGTCCGCGGCGGTAGATGTCGAGGCGCGCACTGCCGGTCACCAGAAAACGGTGCCGTGCTTTTTCCGTGTCGTAGATGCCTTTGAGAAAATTCTTCCAGCGGCTGTATTTGTGGATTTCATCGAAAGCCAGCAGTCTATTGTCGTCATTCCACGACTGGCTGAGAATCTTCTTGCGATCCACTGCATTGTCATAGTTGAGATAAAGGCCGCCTTTGGATTGATCGACGAACGACCGCACGAGGGTGGTTTTGCCCGCCTGCCGGGGACCGGTGACGAGAACCATTTTGGACTCAAGGTCATTAGCGACAGCATCGTCGAGATACCGCATGCGACTAAAATGACCTATAGGTTTAAATGGTCAAGACTAAAATGACCTGTTAGTGTAAATGGTTATTTGCGGGGGTGGCCCCCGGCAAACTCTTTGGTTTTGCCGCGAAAACGGTTCAGCCTTTCCCACAGATCGGCGCGACCGCTTTTTCTGAGTTCCTTTTCAATAACTCCGCTGTTTTCCTTTTTATACCAGAAAAAGAAACGGTTCTGCATGTCTTTGCTGCGCTCGTCTTTGTTAGGCGAAACCGGTTTGCCGGTGTACGGGTGCACGCCCGAATAATAGATTTCGGTGGCAACCGTCATCGGCGTGGGTGTAAAGCCCTGCACCTGCTCGAGCTGAAAACCCATCTCTGCGGTTTCTGCCGCGAGGTTTGCCATGTCTTCGATTTCGGTGCCGGGGTGCGCAGAGATAAAGTAGGGGATCAGCTGTTGTTTTTTCCCGATTTTCGCCGAAATCTTTTCAAACTGCCGTTTGAAAAGATGGAAGAGTTTAAACGAAGGTTTGCGCATGACCTTGAGTACATGGTCGGCCGTGTGCTCAGGCGCCACCTTGAGGCGACCGGAAACATGGCGTGCAATCAGCTGTTCGGTATATTCGCTGAGGCCATTGGTCTTGTCGTGTTTATCGTCTTTGGGTATCAGCAGATCGTAGCGCACACCCGAACCGACGAATGCATGGTTCACCTTCGGGTGATTCTTGACCATACGATAGATTTCGGTGAGAGAGTGGTGGTCTGTGTCGAGGTTCTTGCAGATTTTCGGGAACACGCACGAAGGCGCGCTGCAGCGCTCGCAAATCGATAAATCCTTCCCCTGCATTTTATACATGTTCGCCGACGGCCCGCCCATGTCGCTGATCACACCCTTGAACTCGGGATGCTGCGTCAGCGTTTCGAGCTCGCGCGCAATACTCTCTTTAGAACGCGAAGCGATGAACTTGCCCTGGTGCGCCGAAATCGTGCAAAAACTACATCCGCCGAAACAACCGCGGTGCGTGTTGATCGAAAACTTGATCATCTCATACGCTGAGATCGCCCCGCGCTTGCGGTATTTCGGGTGCGGCATGCGCGTGTAGGGGTACTCAAAGCTGCGGTCGATCGTGTCTGAATCCATCGGCGGGTAAGGCGGATTGATAACGAGCGTGCGCTGGCCCACCTTCTGCAGTATGCGCCGTGCGTGCAGCTTATTCGATTCGCGTTCGATAATCTTGAAGTTTTGCGCGTAGATCTTTTTATCGGTGAGACAGACCTCGTGCGGGGTAATCTCCACATCTTCCCAGCTTTTATTCACGGGAACTTTTTCTGTTAGTAGGGCAGTCTGCGGCACGGTATTGAGTTTTTCAAACGGCACGCCGCGCTGTAAAAGCCGGATAATCTCTTTTAGTGGTAATTCGCCGTTGCCATAGACGAGAAGATCCGCACCGGTGTCCTCGAGTATGGTGGGTTTCAAGCTGTCAGACCAGTAGTCATAGTGCGTCACACGGCGCAGCGAGGCTTCGATGCCGCCCAAGAGCACCGGCACATCGGGGTAGAGTTCTTTCAGAATGCGCGTATAGACGTACGACGCATAGTCGGGGCGAAAGCCGCTCTCGCCGCCCGGCGTGTACGCATCGCTCGAGCGGCGGCGTTTGCGCGCGGTGTAGTGGTTCACCATTGAATCCATATTGCCAGCGGTGACACCGAAAAACAGTTTGGGTGCGCCGAATTTTTTGAAATCGCGCAGATCGTCGCGCCAGTTGGGCTGCGGAATAATTGCCACGTTCAGACTCTCTGCTTCAAGCATGCGGCCGATCACCGCCGCGCCGAACGAGGGGTGGTCGACGTATGCATCGCCGGAAATGAGAACGACATCGAGGTCACCGACTTCGAGCCCGCGGCGACTGAGGTCGTCGACGGTTATCGGCAACCATCGGCTCGGCGAATAGAATTCGCCTTTAGTGTCGAAGAGTTCGGCCATTAGATGCCAGTGACCTCAAATTGCTGGATGCGGGCGGCGTTTGCGAGAGCTTTGTCGTGCGTCGCAATCCGCATCGGTTTTTTTGCGTTTTCCCGGTAAAGCAAAGCTGTCGCCAAATGCAGCGAGTCAAGGCTGCCGAGGATCGCGCCCCAGTTTGTTTCTGCACGCTCCACGATACCGGGTGAAATATCTACCAGGTCGATAGATTCGAGCAGCAGCTGCAGCTTTGAGGTCAAAGTTGCATGACCGGTATCGTCTAATCTGTTTTCCAGGCGCAACCTGTGCAGCGTGCGCCTGCATTCGAGCCGTGTCAATTGCGAACCAATGAATTCGTCTCCGACGGTAAAAGGGTCAATTGCATCATCAGCCGCCAGCAAGCAGCGCAGCAGCACGGAGGAATCGAGGTAGCAAATCATCTTTGCCTGTCTTCGAG
>CAYHJO010000195.1:0-8444 GCA_964356715.1 uncultured Turneriella sp.
CGCTGCTGCCGTAGGTTGCGTGGGAGTGAAATCGCTGCCGCTGCCATTATTGCACTTTTTTCCATAAATCAGAAAGCCGTCGAGTGCGACACCGATCAGCGTCGCATCGTCGCTGGTTAGTTTAACCGGCGTCGCATGGTAATGGTAGATTCCCGTGTTTTGCGGATGGCCGGCATAATTATCAAACGTGAACGATTCGGTGTAGAGCACGTCGGGCGCGTTTGCGGCATTGTTGAAGATGGCAATGCCGTTGGTGGTTACCCCAATGGAAACGAGACCTGCCTGTGTGCCGCTCAGGCTACCGCTGGATACCAGTGTTCCCGTTGTGGGAATCGTGTATTTCATATTCTGGCTCGATATCTGATTGCTGGCCGCCGCCTTATTGCCTGACGGCAGGGTTTCGTACAACTCAGAACTGGAGCCGTAATAGTAACTCTTGTAGTTAGGCAGATTGCTAGACTTAAAGACATGGTTCGATCCGCTGACCGATACCTGCACGCAGTTGAAGTTGCTCGAAAAGGTCGATGAAACCCCGCTGTCCATCGTGGTGACGCAGTAGGGTGTTGAAACAGTGTTGTTGCAGCCGATGGCGAGAATTGCCGCTGCAGCTGCTAAAAAAGATATTTGAATACGTGTCATAAATTCCTCCTTATTGATAAATCCGACTATAGCCTGTAGGCCACACCGAGATTGAGACCGATGTTGAGCTGGCTGTTGGATTTCTGGCCGGCACCAGCGAATGTCAGGTTTTGCAACAGATACTGCAGCTCGACGCTCGCGACCGCAGAAATGTTTTTCCAGATGTCATACTGGTAACCGCCTTTTGCCGTGATGACTGCAGCGTTGGTGCCAGTCGTTTCGTTGTTGATCTTGAGGCGCGAGTAGGCATAACCCGCACCGGCTGCGGCAAAGATGCCGTAAGGGAAACGGTAGCGCGCTTCGAGCGTCATCGGAATCGCAACGATCGAAGTGACATTACCAGTGCCGGCGGTGTAGGTCATGATTGGCTGGTAGGCCGCGGAAAAACCGACATCGAGTTCATTGGGTAACAGAAAGGGTTGAGAAAACCAGGTGGTGATGCCGCCTCTTGGTTGGATAAATGTCGCATCGGTGTAATCCGCCGCGAAGGTACTTTTCGTGGCGAAGTTGATGCCGCCCCAGCCCTGAAATTCTACAGGTGAATTGGGAATCGCGTGTAGCGGCAATGCCAGAACAGCGCCCAATAATATTGCCGCATGCCAGCGCATGATCGGCCGTTTCTTCTTTGTAATCATGGATCCTCCTGACCCCTTACAAGGGGGTTAAGCAAAATGCAATTTTATGCTCATAATGCAGAGCGACAAGTAAGAAAAACCGGACATAAATTCTGTTTGCGGGGGCCGCGCCGGCGCTGTCCACGGCGCGACAAGCGCTTGACCGGCAAAAAAATGCCGGCAATATGCCCTATGGCAGAAAGCATACAGCAGAAACTTTTTGACGCAGCTTATGCGCTGAACCTGAGCGCGGTAAAAAAGCACCTTAAGGCAGGCGCCTCGCTGAAAAAGGGCGACAAAGACGGCTGCGACGTGCTCTATCATGCAATCAGCTCCATGGGGCAGGGGAGCGATGCCGAAGTGCAGAAGAAGCAGAAAGCGCTCGTGGAATTTCTGGTCTCACAAGGTGCCGATCTGAACAAACAATATAAGTTTCTTTCAGGATGGACCCCGGTCATAATGGCAGCCTCGGGAGGACAAATCGCAGCGCTTGAAGTTCTGCTGCAGGCGGGTGCAGACTTTGAAAAAACCGACGACTACAAATTCACGGCGCTGATGCGGGCGGCGCTGAACGGTCAGGCCGCGGCGGTCAAGCAGTTACTGGAAAAGGGTGCGGAGGTGCTGAAGAAGAACGGTTCGAAGGCCGACGCTTTGAAACTTGCGCTCGAAGGCAAAAAAGAAGACAGCGGGCAGACGGGGGCCGATTATGGCGCGACGATAGCGCTACTCAAAAAATTTGGCGCAAAACCGGCAGAAAAAGCCACGGAACAAAAGCACGCCGGCGGCAAGAAACCGGAGAAAAGCAAAGCTCCCGAAAAACCCGCATTGTCTGCGCCTTCGAAGACGCTCAAGGCGATGCAGAAACATTTCGCGCCGCACAGCGTCCCCGTTTTGTTAGCCGAGCTCTGCAACTACTGGGATAAGCATCCGGTCTTCTTCTCTGGCAGCTTTGAGGTCGACGAAGATAAATACGATTCGGTCAAAGACTGGTTTCAGGGACACGAGGCCGGCTGGTCGCAGGTCAAGGTTTTTGGTGTCGACGGAATCCATTCGCTTTACGGTCTCTGGCTTTATGACGGCATTGCCGCCGAGAAAGCGCCGGTGATTTATCTCGGTGGCGAGGGCGAGGGCACCACGCTGCTGGCCACAGACATGAGGGATTTGCTGGCGTTGCTGGCGGCCAACCGCGAATGGGAACCGTTCGATAAGAAATTCATGGATGCGGAAGAATCCAACGACGAAGAAAATGCGGCTTTCCGCAATTGGCTGAAAGAAAAATTCGCCATCACGCCGGCAAAAAATCCGCTGGCAATATTACAGAAAGCCAGAAAAGAACATCCGGATCTGAACAAGTGGCTCGCGTCAGTCATTCCCGGCTGGGAGTAGCAGCTTGCGCGCGATGCCGAGCTCATGTTCTGAGAAATCACACTGCGTCTTGTCGGGAAAATTCATGATCGTCCAGGTTTCCGGAAAATACTGCTGCAAAACCGGCAACGCCTGAAAGGCTTCGAGCATGAGCGCGGTGGCTTTTTCGCGCGTCGAGCTGGCATGCGCAAAAGCCTGAAAATCATAAGCGTCCTGCGCTTCGTTGTACAGGGCGCTCGCTTTTTCCAGCAGCGCAATTATTTGTGCGTTGTCGGCAGCCATGGTGTCAGAGAATGCGCGCGGGTGGTTCAGCTGAGTGGTTTACGAGGTATTTTTCGCACTCTTCGACAGTGCAAAAGACAACGCGCCACATCCAGGCGGGCCAGTGCCTGCTCTTCGTCTTGCCCCGCCATGCCTTGAGGCAGGCGATAATATCAGGCAGCAGGCTGAGGTTAAAACGCATAGCAAATTCGACCTTTTGCTGCTTAGCAATGCGCGCAAGCCGTTCGAGTTCGTCGCGCGCAGCTTTTAACCGGCCAATGTGCGCCGCCAGAAATGCTTCCATGGCCTGCGGGTGTGTTCGCCGTAGCTCCTCGATTTTTTCGACTTCGGCTTCCTGCAGTTTCACGCCGACCCTGGCTTTCGCGTCGGCGTTTTCCCATTCCTGCGGCGTTCAAGTGTGCGGCCTCCCGTCAGCAGTTCATACATCTCCGGGTTTTCTCTTTGCCCGGCGAGCGAAATGGCAGAATCGCCGTACTTCGTCTAACGCCGCGCATCGGCGCCGTGCGCCAGCAGGATTTTCGCCACCGCAAGCGCGTTATTTTCCGCCGCGCTCATCAACGGCGTATGCCCGTAGTTGTTCGCCTGATCGGCATCGACGCCGCGCGCAAGCAGCTTTTCCACCAGGTCGACGTCGTTATAGCCCGCTGCAAAGCGTATCGCGCAGACCTGGTGCCTGTTCATGCGCGCCACATCGTCGGTGAGCGTCAGCAGGTAATTCGTGACAGCCGGTTGCTGCGCAGAAACGGCCAGCAGAAACGGATTATCGCCGTATTCGTAGGTCTCGTTGGCATCGGCCCCGGCAGCAATCAAAAGCTTCACAATTTCGACATCCTTCATGCTGTTAATCGCATACCACAACGCCGTGAGTTTTTCTTTGGAAATATGGGTGACGTCTGCGCCGAGCCCGAGAAGCACGGGAATGAGTTTTGCATTGCCGAAGCGGCAGGCGGTGATGAGTGGTGTCTCCTGCAATTCGTCCGTGGCCTCGAGGTCTGCACCCTGAGCGACCAGCAGCCGGGCCATTTCAGGACCGCCATTCATCGCCACGCGGTGCAGGGCTGTCCAACCGGTACTATTGCGCTCATTGGGATTAATACCCTTGTCGAGCAGTTCGCGCACCTTCGCCAGATCACCGCGCGCGGCAAAATGCGTCAGATCGGTTTCTCCGTAGCGCAGGTGCCGCGTCGCATAATACTGTTCTATTTCGGCCAGGCATTTTTGCGCGTACCCGGCCTCGGCCGCGTTGCGGGCCTTTTGTGCGAAACGCAGTAATCCCTGCGCAAAGCGTTTTGCAGGATGTTGTCGGTCTGCGCGTTTCAGCGTATCGCAGCCGAGATGCCACGCTGCGAGGTTCGTGACATCGAGGCGCAGCGCATTGCGCGCAGAGGACAGCGCGCCGATCCAGTTTTCCGCGGCGTAAAACTGCCGCGCGCTGGCGAGCCACTCCTCAGAAGTTCTGGAAGTCACGTATGCCATAATTTGTAGTTGCAATCATGAAAGCAAGATGCCGGCTGGAAATCAACAAAAAAAGCATTATGGACGACGAAAAACAATTTATCCGCAAGTTGTCATCGAAGAGTGAAGAACTCGACAAACCAGAAATTGCCGTCGAGTTTGCGCGCCTCTTAATGGCGCACGAACGCTTCGAGGATGCCAGGCTCGTTATTCGCACCGCGCTCGAAGAGGGACCACGCTACGATCTCTATGAAATGCGCGCGTGTTCGACGCATAATAGTCTTGAAGAGTTGTGGAAAAAAGTGCACGAGGCGCTGGGCGAAAAACCGGAGAAACACGGTGCAGAGATCTATAATGAAGGTTTACGCATGCCTGACCCCGAATGGAAAGACGTCCTGCAAAAACTTAGGGGAGAATGAAGCAGTCCGGGCCGGCGCCGGACTTCAGCGCTGCTCTTCGCGGTATTCGAGATAGAGTTGGCCCGGCCATGTCCAGTCATAGCGCAGGCTCGCGCTATAACCTTCAGGGTGCCACGCTGCTGTCAGTATGGGAATATAGCGTTCGTCGGGCCGGCCCGAATCGGGCAGCGGCGACTGGATCAGGTCTTTCCAGCCCAGCAGGGGCGATTGTTCAGCCGGTGCGCCCGTGCCGCGCGCCGCGCTGAGCGCGATGATTTGCTGCGCCACGGCGGCGAGCTGAGTGTAGCCTTCTTCGTTGAAATCGCCGTTTACGCTGAGCTGCAAAAAACTCAATACTTCGTTATGGAAGGTCAGTTGGTAGAGTATTTCACCGGCGCTCGTCTCTTCTGTGAAGTTGGCAAAAAAATTCAATTTCATTTCTGCCCACATACTTTCGTCGTAATCGCTCTTCTTGGGTGCTGTGATTTTTCCTGTAGGGAAGTTTTCACGGAATGCAGCGAGCGTCATACGGTGCGGTATCTTTTCAAAGTGCATATTTCTCCTGTCTGATGAGCGGCGCGACCTGACAGCAGGTGCGGTGACCCTATGCCAAGTAAAGCACGATTCTATTTTGGCTTATACGCATCTGTCGGTACTTGGCTGTTCAGCGCAAATCCGCCGTCACCGGCTGCCTGACCGGCTGCGTCAGTGGACCATTTGGCTTGCCGCCGCCGGGCCATTTACGATGATTGGAGCCGGCCGCCAGTCTACAGAAAAAGCCTATGAATAACGAGATATCCAGATTCATCGATTCTGCCACCGAAGCAGACCTGCAGAAAGAGCTGAAACGCTATATTTCGTTATTCCAGATCAACGAAGTCCTCTCTTCGACACTCGAATACGACGAAGTTTTGCGCCTGGTTCTGCAGGAAATGCGCGCGCTTTCCGGCGCAGAAATTGCCTCCATATTCCTGATCAACAAGACCGACCAGGTGCTAGAATTTGCCGCGACTACCGACAAGCAGGCCGACCTGCTGAAGAATATCCGCGTACCGCTGGGCAAGGGCATTTCGGGTTACGTTGCACAGACCGGCGAATATGTGAACCAGAACGACATCAAATCCGATTCGCGTTTTTATAAGGAAGTCGATATCACGCGCGGCGGCGAAACCCGTTCGTATCTGTGTGTGCCGCTGAAGCTGCGCGGCGAGATCAAGGGCACCGTGCAGCTGATGAACAAAGCCGGTGGCGAGCCGTTTACCGAGGCGGATGTCAGATTAATGCTCAATTTTTCAAGCCAGGCGGCGATGGCGATTGAGACGTCCCTGCTGCACCGCGATGCGCTGACGAAAAAGGCGTTCGAACGCGACGTGCATCTCGCGGCCGACATACAGAAGCAGTCGCTGCCAAGCACAATGCCCGCGATTCGCGGTTATTCGATATTCGGCCACACCGAACCCGCGCAGGATGTCGGCGGCGACTATTTCCAGTTCATCAACCACGTCGACCGTACCGGCAATGTGAAAACTGACATCATTGTGGCGGATGTCGCGGGCAAGGGCATACCGGCGTCGCTGATTGTCTCTAACTTCCATGCTGCGCTGCAGCTTCTGTCACCGCTTTATGATACGCTGGGTGAGCTCGCGTTTCAGCTGAATAATTTCATGCGGCAGAATCTGATCACCGGCACTTTCGTCACGGCCTTCATTGCACGGCTCGACGCAGTCACCGGCAGAATGCATTATGTCAGCTGCGGGCACAATCCGCCTTTTATTTTTCGCCATGACGGCAAGGTGATGCGCGAAGAGTTGCTGCAGCAGAGCGGCACCGCATTCGGTCTGCGTTATGACATGGAATACCGCGTGCACCGTCTGGATTTCAAGATCGGCGAAACTCTCGTCATCTATTCTGACGGCATCACCGAAGCGATGAACGGCGCGAACGAGCAGTACGAAACCGACCGCATGGTAGAGTGTCTTAAGCGCACGCTCGCGGGAACGTCGGGCTCCGGCGTGGCCGAAGAGTGTGTGTCTGACCTGCGGACCGATGTGGATAAGTTTCGTCAGGGTGCCGAAGTAAATGACGACCTGACGGTCGTGTGTTTACAGCGGCTGGCACAATAGTCGATGTCTGCCGATCCGCTGAAATTCATTCGCGTTACGGCGCTGCTCGATCTGTCGCTGGCGATCAACTCGGCGCTGACGCTCGATAATATTTTCGACGCGGTGCATGACACCATCTACGCGCATTTCCACACTGAAAAAATGTCTCTATTTATGCAGCGCGAAGCAACGCACCGGCATTTTTCCATGCAGGCGAGCTTTGGCAGCCGGGAGCCTTCGGCTCTGCAGATTGCGGATAACGGTCCGCTGGCTGAATTTTTTTCATCGCGTCGTGAACCGACACGGGTAACTGCTCTGCCCGAATCGGTTTGCCATGAGATGCAGTCGCTGGCCGAAATTGCCCCCGAGCTGGTGGTGCCGTGTTACAGCAAAGACGAGCTCAGCGGCTTTCTGATCATGGGGCGGCGGCCTGCGGGCAGCTATGAACAAGACGACATCTATTTTTTCCAGCATCTGGGACTCGTACTCGGTGCCGCGCTCGAAAATGCGCGCCTGATGCAGGCGGCAACTTTCGATGCGCGCACCGGCCTCTATAACTACCAGGCCGCGAAACCACGTATTCTCAAGGAAATGTACCGCGCGGAACGCTACGCGCATGATTTGTCGGTTATTATGCTCGATATCGACCATTTCAAAAAGCTCAACGATACGTACGGCCACCTGGCCGGCGATCGTGTGCTTGCCGAATATGGCGCGCGCATTCGCCGCGAGCTCAGACAATCCGATCTCGCGGCGCGTTACGGGGGTGAGGAGTTTCTGATTGCCTGCCCGCACCAGTCGCCGGAAGCCGCGGTCAATCTCGCCCGCCGCATCAAAGACGCCATCGCCGCCAAACCATTTGAGATTCCGGAACCCATTACCAGCACGGCCTCGATGGGCATTGCCAGCTACCGGCCGCTCGAACAGGAGACTCTGGAGGTGCTGGTTGCGCGTGCCGACGCGGCGCTTTACGATTCGAAGCGCGAAGGGCGCGACCGCATTACGCTGGTGCCGTGATAAATCGGCTTGCCTGTTCATCGCGTGCGCGTGGCAAAGGCGCATGCCAGCGCCGCTGATGCCTTCGGGAGCTTTCACGCGTGTATGTATTGCAGTTTTCCTCAGTGCCTTGCCGCTTTGGTCGCAAAGCGGATTCCGTCTGCCGGTACAAAATCCGTTTTTCCAGCCGGCGGCCGGCGATTTTTTGCTGCAGGCTGATCTGCTCAGCTACAAACAAGAATCGCAGAAGGTCAATTTCCCGCCGCAGAATATCCCGGGTGTGGCTTTGCCTGTGCAGGCAAATACAGAGATACAGGCAAAGTTGTACTCGACCGAGATTTTTCTGCGCTATGCTTTTACCGACCATTTTATAGTCGGCGCTTCGGGCAAGTATATGATTGAGCGTAGCGACAAGCAGACTTCGAGTTCGACATTTGCCGCTGCGGCCACGACAGAAAAAACTTCGAGCGGCTTCTATGACCCTGCATTTTCGCTGGGTGGCCGTTTTCTGGGAACAGAACGCGATGATACGTTTCTGGACATCGAGGCGACATTTACGCCGGGAATTCAGGATGCGAACAATGCGTCATTTC
>CAYHJO010000196.1:0-8403 GCA_964356715.1 uncultured Turneriella sp.
CGAAATCAGCGAACTCATTGCGCTGACGCTGGCCTATGAATTCGGCGAAGACGATTCGGTGCTCAGAAAGACGCTCGTGCAGAAATTGTCGCTGTTCCATGCGAAAGCCGACGATGCCGCGCGCGAGAAGAAGATCGGCGGCAATCTCGCCGAGGTTATCCGCTACCGTGAAGAGCATATTCTGCGCCTGATTGCGCATGCGGCGAAATACTCCCTCACCCCGACCCCTCTCCCGGAGGGAGAGGGGGCGGGGTGGATGAGGGTGGCCTCCGGCCTCGAAATCATGAAACGCGGTGTCGAAATCTATTATGCCGGCATGCTCATGGATAACGACGACCGCGTGCAGATACGCCGCCTGTTCGACCGCATCTTTGCCGACCTGCCATGGGATGACATTTTTGCGGCGCTTGCCGACGGAAAAAAAAAAGTTCTGACCGGGCTGAAAAAACGCGATAAGAAGATTGTTCCTCCCGACTGGGATAAGGCAAAACACTTTCGCGAGGCGAATACCGGCAAGGCGCAGAAGCGACTTAACGGCCAGGAACTCAAAAAAGGCCTGCGGATTGATACGCCTGAAACCGGCGGCAATATTAAAGAAGGCCCCGACGCGTGGTATGGTTCTGACACACAGGGCAATGGCGGTCAGGGCGAACCCGCGGGTGGTGGCGGCGCATGGGGCTACCGCACCGACCAGCTGTTTCAGGACTTCTTAAAAAAATACAAGCCCAAGTGGGATTATCACATGGGTTATTCATTGGCCGATTTCTATGACGTGTTCGGCAAGATGCTGTCTGAGTTACAGATGGATCTCGAGAACGCGCTCGACGCCGAACCCGAAATCGAACGCCGTTTGATGGCGCAGGGCCACCGCGTCGATGCGCGGCGTTATATCACGTACCAGGCGCAGGCGGGTAACGACCGCATCTTCGACCGCACACGCATTCTGCACTCCGAGAATAAACTCAAAGGCGTCGAATTCATCTTCGTGCTGGCGAAAGGCAGGCGGATGTTCAACTTCAAGGCTGCTGTTTCCGCGATTGTGGCTCTGCAGTCTGCCGTCGAGATTCTGTTCGACCGCAAAATTCCCGTGAAAGTGTTCGGCTATTCAGACTTCGAAAATATGAAGCATTCGATCGATATCAACAAGTATATCGCGACCGACGGAGAAAATCCCGAGCATAGCCAAAAGGTGCAACTGTTCGAGAGCATGACCGACAACTGGAACGGCGACACCATCGAAGAATCGCAGGTTTTGCGCTACGCCGCCGAGCAGTTCTCGCCCGAGGCGGTGACCAAGTTTATTGTCATGGTCTCCGACTTCCGCGGCCACCGCGCGCGCGCAGAGCTCAAAAAAGAAATCCTCAGCCCACCGAGCCAGGAGCTCAAAGAGCTCGGACAGGAATACGCGAAGCAGAATATACACGTGCTGGCGGTGCAGACGGGTACGCGGTCGATCGCCGAGCATCTGTTCAAGGAGTGGCTGTGGATACACGAAGAAACCTTTGAGCAGGCACCGATACTTTTGTCCGAAGCAATAAAAAACTTGATTCTGCGTTACCACCGGGTAGTTGTGTAACCGGGTTAGCGAATGAAGGGAATCGATCAGGCACTGGGCATGGCGGAGAATATTTCTTCGCTGCGCAAGGCGTCGGAGAAACACCACTTTACGGCAACAATTTCATACAGCCTTTCGCCCGCAGAAATCTGGCCATATATCATACGCAATAACCTGGTGTCGCGCGAGGCCAAAAAACCCGTGACGCAGTTTGCTGCCGAAGAGATGCACGGCGGCTGGAAACTGGTCGCGAGCAGCTTCCGCAAATTTGGTATTCCGGTTTTGGCCTGGGAATTGCCGTGGGAATGGGTAGAGAACCAATGGGTACGTTTTGAAGCTGTCAGCATCTCGGGTCCGATAAAATATTTTTGCTTCTACTTTCATCTGCTGCCGACAGAGCGGGGTTGTGATCTGTTCTTTGAAGTGCGTTATGTGCCACGCTTCCCCGTTCTGGGGCGCGTGATGCTCGGCGGCACATTCCGCGATTATCGCCGTGTTTATCAAAGCCTCGAAAGCCGCATTCCGCGCAAGTCTGCCTATGATCCGGGACTTTTTTTTGAAGCATCGCCGGCGAAAAAGAATGCATTTACCGCTCTGGCTCAACAATACGAGAGCCTGGGGGCTGATACAGCCACTGCGCAAAGGCTTGCCGAAGCCGTGACTTTTGCGCCCGATGTGCAGCTGCAGAAAATCCGGCCAAAGGAAATTGCCGCGCAGACGGGTACGAATTTTCTCAGCACAACGGCATTCATGCTGCAGGCCACGCGCGCGGGTCTCTTCGACATGCACTGGGAAATTCTCTGCCCGGCGTGCCGTGCCCCCAATGCCGACGCGCGAAACCTGTCGCTGCTCAAGGGCGAATCGCACTGCGAGTTCTGCGATATTTCATACGACGCCGATTTCGATCGCAACGTTGAAGTGAGTTTTTCGCCGCATGGCAGCGTGCGCAAAATAGAGCCCGTGATGTATTGCCGCGGTAACCCGGGGCAGACGCCGCACATCCACACACAGCTGACTATTCTGCCGGGGCAAAAAGAAGTGATCCTCGGCGGTTTGCCGGCGGGCCTTTACAATTTTCGGCGCGGAGAACGCACCAAGATTGCCGGCATTTCGGTGGAGAAGGGCCGTCACGTCAGCAATCGTCTGGCGCTTTCGCACGCGCCCGAAGGGCTCAATTTTGCGGCCGATAAAGATATCGTGATCCACAATGACACCGCCGAAGTCGAGACGATCCGCATCGAACATCCGTCATACAATGATCTGGCACTCACCGCGTTCGAAGTCTCGACGATACAGACTTTCCGCGATTTGTTTTCCACCGAAATTCTGCGCCCCGATCTGAAGCTCGCGATACGCAACGCGGTCTTTTTTTTCAGCGATCTCAAAGATTCGACACAACTCTATGAAGAGCGGGGCGATGCCGAGGCCTTTGCGCTCGTGCAGTCGCATTTTGACATCATGATCCGCATTATCGCCGCAAACCACGGCGCGGTGGTCAAGACCATCGGAGACGCGGTGATGGCGGTTTTTACGCGCAGCGCGGATGCGCTTGTCGCTGCGCTTGCCATCCACAGCGAAATTGCGGATTTCAACACTACTTCACCGGATCACAAGCTCATCGTAAAAATCGGACTGCACGAAGGCCCGGCGCTCGCGTTAACCCTGAACGATAAACTCGACTACTTCGGTTCGACGGTGAACAAGTCTGCGCGCATTCAGAATGAAGCCGGCGGCAACGAAACCGTGATTTCAGAAGACATGTGCCGGCGCTTGATGAACGAAGCGCGGTTTGCCGCGCTGAAAATGGAACCATACACCGCGCAGCTCAAAGGCATTAAGAGCGAGATGGTGCTCTATCGCATCACGGCTGCGTAGCCGTGCGCCGGAAAAACCGGTTTGCCGCAAAAATAAGCCAGTACGCAACGACGCCATAGGCGGCCGGCGTCAGCAGGTATTCGAGTTCGCGTGTCTTTTCATGGTACAGGAAAATATAGACGAGTGCCGTGCCCGCGCCGACAATCACGAGGCCTGCCGTGCGCGTGCCCTGCGCCATCTGCCACAGATGCAGGCGCGGGGCGAGAATCTCGGCCAGAAACCACGCCGCGACGGCAATGAGCCCACCGGTGACAATGTCGCGCGGAAAATGCACGCCGACATAGATACGCGAAACTGCGCCGGCGATCGCCAGCGACAGCACGATAGCGCCTGCCCATAGCGAATGGCGCGGCCGCAAAAACAGGAAAAGCAGAATCGCCGAGAACGCATGGCCCGATGGGAAGCTGCGCGAGGTGAGCGGCAGGCCGAGAATACATACCTGCCCGGTACCGAGTGAGAGCAGCGGCCGATCGGCGTTGAACAAAAATTTACCGCTATGCAGCAGAATATTGCCGATCACGAGCGCGATAATCAGCACCGCAAAGTTGCGCGGCCGCAGACTCTGCGCGACTGTTGCAATCATAATCACCCACAGGCCGTCAGCGAGCGAGGTCAAAAGCAGAAACAGCCAATTGAGGCGAGTGTTGGCAGGCGAGCAGTTCAGCGCATGGAATATTTCAGTGTTGAAAAAAAAGGCGAAGGGCACAAAAACCAGCACTGCATAAAGCACGTATTGATAAAACCGATCCACACTCATTGCTGTCGGTCGAAGCAAATTCTGTTCGCAGGCATGAAAGCAAAATAAGAAATGCGCGAGAGTAATAGCGGGAAGTTATCCGCTTAGCCCAAAAAAAATGAATGGAATCTACCGACTAATCCCTTATGCGGTTCGCAAACCGTGGGGCGGCGGTCACCTCGACGTGCTGGCGCACAACAGCGCGGCTGAAAAAATCGGCGAATATGTGCTGTTCTCCAACCTGCCGCAGTTTCCTGTCAAAATTATCACCAATGCAGGCGAGAAGCTGCTGGCGGATTTTCTGCGTGAGACTGATATTCCCACCGATCCGCTGCCATTTATGCTGAAACTGTTATCGACCAATGATTCGATCTCGGTACAGAACCACCCCTCCGATGCCGATACGCAGGCGCTGGGGCTTACGGGTGGCGGCAAGTTCGAATGCTGGACAATTCTCGAGGCAGAAAGCACAGCGCGGGCGTACCTGGGACTGAAGCCAGATGAACGCCCCGAGGTTCTGCACCAACTCGAAGGGGAAAAAGATCCACTCTCGCATTTTAACGCGATTCAGCCGCGGCAGGGCGACGTCATCAGACTCAATCCGGGGCTCGTGCACAGCACGACCGGGCGCCTGCTTTTCTACGAGATTCAGCAGACCTCAGACCATACATTCCGCATCTATGACTTTGGTCGCGGCCGCGAATTGCACCTCGAACAGGCGATACGCTGCATGAAAGATCAGACGCCGGATATTCTTCCCGCATTCCAGAATCTTGTGACAGATAAGTTTTCGGTGAAATACCATCGTCCTGGCAAAGAGCTGCGCCTTTCGCCGAGCGGTAAAAATTTCTCGGTGCTGACGTGGATGGGTTCTCCTGTGCGGCTCACTGCCGGCAAAAACGAGTTCAATCTTGTCTGGGGTGACAGTCTTCTGGTGACCGATAAATCCGACTTACTGCTGACGGCTGCACCTGCCGCGAGCGAACCATCACCGGCAAATCTACCAATGATTGACGTGCTGTTTGAAGCCTACTGTTGAAACCATGATTCGACAAAGCGCCGAAGGCGGAGAGCCGAAGCGGCTCACACCACAAGTGGGGAATCCTGGACTCAAACCCTTTGATCTCACCGGTTACACGGGAATCACAGGCAAAAATTTTTTTACCGAAACAGCGGTTCTGGGGCAGGCCTTTGCACTGAATTCGCAAAATCAGGATAAGACCTATCTGCAGGATGCCACGAGTCACATGTCGGGCCTGGGTGCTCTGGCCGGCGGCATCGTTAACGATCTGACGATTGCGTGCCATAAAGAAGGCAAGTGGGGCGAACTCGTGCAGTTCGACCGCACGGGCAAGCGCATCGATATGGTGCAGTATGCGCCAGAGCAGACCGAGCTCAGAAAAATCTTTTATGACTACGGTGTGGTGAACCTCGACCAACACAGAGACTGGAAGCATGAGTTCAGCATTTTGCACCGCATGTCGCTGGCAATTCTCACCAACATGAACGGCGAGTGTGGCGTCGCGTGTCCTTTGGCGATGACAGAAGGATTGATCCACGCGCTGAGAGCAATTGGCACCGATGAGCAGAAGGAGCGCTTCTTGCCGCTACTCACTGCCTCGGATTCAAAATCGCATTTTATGGCGGGGCAGTATGTCACCGAACGCGTTGGCGGCAGCAACGTTGCCGCCAACCGCACCATTGCCTCTAAACAGCCCGACGGCACATGGAGGCTTAACGGCGAAAAATGGTTCTGCTCGAATCCCGGTGATGTGTGGGTAACGACGGCAAAGCTCGAAGGCACGAATACCGTGGGCCTGTTTCTGGTCGGCCGCCTGCGCGAAAATGGTGAACTCAACGGCTGCCATCTGCTGCGAAAAAAAGATATCATCGGCTCAAAGGGAAAAATTACCGTCGAAAGCGTCTATGAAGACTGCGAGGCCACCGCACTCGGTCGCCCGGCGCACGGGCTCGCAAACCTGATCCGCTATATTCTGCGCACGTCGCGCCTGCACGTGATCTGCGGTGGCCTGGGTCATATTGGCCGCGCAGTCATCGAGGCCGAAGCATATACCGCTGCGCGCGAAGCATATGGCATGAAGCTCAACGAGTTTCCGAGCGTGAAGAACACACTCGATGAAATACGCATGCTGCGCACCGCGCTGACACTCGCCGGCTACCGCGCCTTTGCGTTCAGCGAACGCGAAGAGGTGCTTGAGCTGTTGCTCGTGCCGCTCCTCAAGGTGATTGTGACGCAATACAGTGCAGTGATCGTCAAAGAGGCTTTGATTCTGCACGGCGGCAATGGCATTTTGGGCGACTTCAGTGTGCTGCCGCGCGTGTTGAACGATGCAATCATCAACGAAACCTGGGAAGGTACGCATGCGCTGCTGGCAGAGCATGCGATCGCGGCCGCACGCCGGCCGAAGGTCGCGGCCAAACTCGAAGCCTATGTCAACGATCCCAAAGTGATGGGCGATCAGCGCATGGCGACGGTGCTCATGGCGCAATGGGCAGAAATACAAAAGCTACTCGCGAGCGAATTCGACCGCGACGTCAACCGTATGGTCATCTGCGAAAGATTGTGGCGTTTGTTCGCTCTTGTCGAAATGCAGAGGTGGATCGAGAAATATCCCGCGGCAGAAAACGTGGCGCAGTACCAGCGCATGATCGAATTCACCGCGCAAAATTCGCGGATGCCATTTTTGGTCAGGGAAGCCGCAACAACATGAAGCGTGTACGACAGGCTGCGATAACTCTCGCGCTGAGTGGCGTATTGGGGCACTGTACCTATGACTCAACCCCCCCGGGCGACGCCGCCATTAACGACAGCAAGCCTTTGCTGATGCTCGACGCGACCGGGTTTGCCGCCAGTCGCAGCGTGAAGCTCCAATACACCGACGCGGCGGGCAGCGCAACGCAGCAGACGGCCGCCGAAAAAACCGATGCATCAGGCCGGTTTCTTTATCCGCTTTATCTGACCCGGGGCACGCGTACATATAGTCTGACGATTATCGTCGATGATAACGGTGATGGCAGTTTCTGCGCGGGTAGCGATAAGACTTATACGCAGAATGCGAGCTTCGCCTCTGACACGGAGACAAAGAAAATTCAATTATCCACAGGAAGCTTCGGCGGCTGTTGAAGTCTACTGTGTGGCACTAAGTCCCTTTTCGATCAGAGCAAAGTCTGCATCGAGCGAATAACACCCAGCTGCGTTTTCATCCGCTATGGCGCGGATCAGAATGTCCATCGCGGGTACTGATATGCCACGCGACCGGAGCTTTTCAGCGTATTTTCCAGCCAATATCCAGGTTGTCGTGGTCGTGGGAAATGAAGGCAGGAGCGAAAGCATTGTGTCGAATTTGGATTTTTCGGCGCCTCGCGGGCTGGAATTCCGTAATTCGAGCAATATCGGATCGCAAAACCGAGCTTCGTCGTCCTCCATGAGGCGGGCGATTTTTTTCTTCACGTCTGCCTTACCGTTATCGCGCAGCGCCTCGACCCAGGCCGAGGTATCAATAACTACCATTGGCGTTTTTGGCGTTGCCTGCGAATTTCATCGGCATTGGGGAGTCCTGAGAATGTCCCCAACAGCGCGGTCGCATCTTTGAGTTTTTTCCGGCGCACGTACTCGGTCAGCGCAATGACGACGGCTTTTCTGTTTGTCGACGCACCGGATTGCTCCCGCGCCTCCCGCAGCAAATCTTCCGGAATATCCATAGAAGTTTTCACGCATTGAGTATACTAAAAAGATATCTTTTCCGACAAAAAAAGATATCTTTTTGGCGAATTAGCCCGTGATCTGCTTCACGCTATCGAGCGCAATTTTGAGCGTTTCGAGATCGGCGGCACCGGAAACCAGCGGTTGCTCAGTCCCGATAATGCAATTATAGAAGTGCAGGTGTTCGCTTTTCAGCGGATTATCTTTGTGGATCTGCACACGCTCGACTACTGATTCCTGCGAATATTTGATTTCATCGGGTGCGGTAACCGTCACCGAATTACCCTGGCGGTGGATTTCAATTTCCTGGCTGCCGTAGTTTAAAATGATGAAATTGTTTTTCTGCGTCACTGTGCGCGTGCGTTCTTTGTACTGGCTGAGGCGTGAAGCGGTCAGCGTCGCGATGCAGCCGCCCTCGAATTGCAATTCGATCACGGCGATGTCTTCGTGCTTGCCCGTGATGCAGCTGCCAAACGCCGAATGGCGCACCAGAGGTTTGCCGACCAGGTTGAT
>CAYHJO010000197.1:0-8401 GCA_964356715.1 uncultured Turneriella sp.
CGAGGTGACGGGCTACGCGATGGGTGGCGGCGCGGTCATCACTGTCGGCAGCGACTACAAATACATGATCGACGGCAAGGCGCGCATCTCATTCAGCGAAGTGCTCGTCGGCCTTCCGCTACCGGGAACCTTCATCGATAAAATCGCGCGCACAGTGTTGCCGCAATTTGTAAATGAAGTCTGTGCGGGCACAAATTACAAAGGATTCGAAGCCAAGGCAATTGGCATGGTCGACGAAGTGGCAGCCGATGCCGAGGGTCTGCGGAAACTATCTCTCAAAAAAATCGACTATCTGAACCGCATTCCACTGTCGGCGCTGCGCCGCACGAAACAGGCGATCAACGCACCGATACTCGAGCGCTTTGAGGCGGGCCTCAGGCACACGCATGAATCATTCACGACAGAGGTTATTGTGAAGAACTTCCGCGAATCAATGAAAGCGCTGTCGGAAAAACGCCGCCCGCAATACCTCGACTGATATGCTGTCACAGTGGAAACCGGCGGAAATTGTCCGCCATCTCGACCAGTTCATTATCGGGCAGGCAGATGCCAAAAAAGCCGTGTCGATCGCGCTCAGAAACCGCGAACGCCGGCTGTCGCTCGGCGAACACCCGTTACGCGAAGAAATCCATCCTAAAAATATCATCATGATCGGCCCCACCGGCGTGGGTAAAACTGAGATTGCACGCCGTCTGGCGAAAATGGCCAATGCGCCCTTCATCAAAGTCGAAGCCACCAAGTACACCGAAGTCGGTTACGTCGGCCGCGACGTTGAAAGCATGATACGCGATCTCGTGATGATCGCGTTCAAGATCGTGCGCGCCGAATTTGAAGAGAAGTGCAAAGCCGAAGCGGAGAAGCGCACCGAAGAGCGCCTGCTCGACCTGCTGATTCCCGGCAAACCGCAACCGGTCGACCTGACCAGCACCGGTGCTACACCCGCGACGACCGACGAAGACGAACAGATCGCGCGCGATATTTTCCGTAAAAAACTGCGCGCGGGACAACTCGAAGACCGCGAGGTCGAACTCAAAATGCCGCAGCAGGCAGGGCCGCAGGTGGCGGTGCAAATGATGGCGATACCCGGCATGGAAGAGATCGAAAACCAGATGCAGAACATGTTAGGCGACATCTTTCCGAAAAAGAAAGAGCGCCGCAAGATCACGATCGCACAGGCGCGCAAGGCACTCTACCAGGAAGAACTCGAACAGCTGATCGATGTCGAAAAAATCAAAGAAGAAGCGATAAACCGCACCGAAAATACGGGCATCGTTTTTATCGATGAAATCGATAAGATCGCGAGCCGCGGCAGCAAAGGTTCACCCGATGTGTCACGCGAGGGCGTGCAGCGCGACATTCTGCCGCTCGTCGAAGGTTCGACCGTCAACACCAAGCATGGAGCGGTGAAAACCGATCATATTCTTTTTATCGCCGCCGGTGCGTTCCACATCGCTGCGGTAACCGATCTGATTCCCGAACTGCAGGGGCGTTTTCCGATTCGTGTCGAGCTTAAGCCGCTGGTCAAAGAAGATTATGTCAGCATTCTCAAAACCCCGAAAAACGCACTGGCAAAACAATACCAGGCGCTGCTTTCGACAGAAAATGTGAACATTGTTTTCGAAACTTCGGGCTTCGAAGCGATCGCCGAGATCGCGTACGAAATGAATTCGCGCAACGAAAATATCGGGGCGCGGCGTCTGCACACGATCCTCGAAAAACTGTTTGAAAAACTGTCTTACGAACCCGAAAAATTCGCGGGTAATGACGTCGTGGTCGATCGCACATTCGTCGAACACGAACTCAGCGAAATCGTCAAAAACCAGGATCTGTCGAAATTCATTCTGTGACGACCGGTATTTTGCGGGGGGGATTAAGAAAGCTTCTGGCGATGGGCGCCGGCATGGCGGCTTTCACCTTTTTTCTCGCGACATCTGCCCTGCTCGCAGAGACATTCGACTCTGCCGAGAACTACCGCTCGGCAATGACGGCTTTTAAAGAAAAGAACTTCTATTCCGCGCGGCTGCTGCTGCAGGAGATCGTGCTCAAAGACCCGCGCGGCGAGTACGGCGACGACGCGCAGTATTATATCGCGATGTCCTATTTCTATGAGCAGGACTATAAAACCGCGCAATTCGAATTCCGCGCTCTGATGCGCGATTTTCCCGAGTCACCCTTTATCGTGCGCGCTGCCTTCTGGACCGGTGAAGCCTGGTTTTACCGGAAAAAATACCGCGAAGCGCTGGAATCGCATGCGGCGTTCGTCCGCAAGTATCCTGAGAACGTGCTCTCTGCTTCCGCGCTTTATACAATCGGCTATATTTACACTGAGCAGAAACGCTACGATGAGGCGATACAGGAATTCAACCGCGCGCTCAAAGACTATCCAAAAAGCAGCGCTGCACCGGCGCTGACGCTGCAGGCCGGAATCGCGCGCTTCAACGCGAAGGAATATCCGCAGGCGCGCCGGCAGTTCGAAACCGTGCTCGTCAAATACACCGAAGCCGACAACCTCGACATGGCACGTTTCTGGCTCGGCAAAAGTTATTTCGCCGAAGAAAAGCTCTCCGATGCGCTGCGCGAGTTCACGGCAGTGGTCAAAGACTACCCGAAATCGGCGCAGGCGGGCGAAGCGCTTTATCTGTCGGCGCTGTGCAAATACAAAGGCGGCCTGCGCGACGAAGCACTCACCTTGCTCGATCAGGCTGCCACGACCTACCCGACCGGCAGCGTATATCCGTTTGTGCGGCTGAGGCAGGCACAGTTGCAGTCTGAAAAAAACGATCTCAACGCGGCGATGCCACCGCTGATCGACATCGCCAACAATTTTCAGGGCCATGAGACCTTTGCACCGGCGCTCGAACTTATGGCGGATGTCAGACGCAGGCAGGGAAAAACCGCGGAGGCGCTCGCGGCTTTCGAGGCCCTGCGCGGGGAGCAAACTCTCAAGGGCCGGTCGCGACGCGAACTGCTGCGCCGCTACGGCGATTTGCTCTATCAGGAAAGCCAGTTCGCGCGCGCCGCAGAAATCTACGCCGAGCTTGGCCAGGACAATACGGCGGAGAATGAAGCCGCGACCAATGTGCTGCTGCTCGCGCGTGCGCTGTTTCGCGACGGTAAATTCGACGCGGCGCTCGAAGCACTCTCGCGGCTGGAAAAGAACTACGACGACGAAGCGGTCAGGGCCGAGTCGCTCTTTCTCAAAGCCGAAATCTCGTACGCTCTCGGCAAGTTTCCGCAGGCGCTGCAGCTCTACGCGCGGCTGGTGCGCAAATACAAAAACCACCCGAAGGTATTCGAAGCCGAGCTGGGCATCGGCTGGACGTATTTTGAGCTGAAACAGTACGCGCGCGCCGCGGATAATTTCCGCAAAATTCTCAGGCAATATAAGAAATCGCCGCAACAGGCTAAGGCGCTGATCGCTCTGGGCGGTTGCCAGTATAACCTGCGCGATCTCGACGGCGCGATTGCCAGCTACCGCCGCGTCCTGAAAGCCTTTGCCACGGAGAAAACCGAAGCGAACGAAGCTCAGTACCAGATCGCGTGGCTACAGTTTCGCCGCGGAAAATTCGCCGAAGCTGCGCGGGAATTTGCCGTTTACACGGCACAGGGCGAGAGCACCGCGCGCATCGCGGAAGCACTCTACTTCGGCGGCCTCAGCAAATTTCAGGCCGCGGATTACAGCGGCGCAGAGCGCGATCTTGCCGCAGTCTATGCCCGCAGCGATGTACCCGCGTGGCTCAGAGAAAAATCCCTGCTGGATCTCGCGAAAACACGCACCGCACTCAAGCACCACTCGGCGGCACGCGACAACTACCGGCAATTGGTGAAAGATTTTCCCGAAACGCAGAGCCGCGACGAAGCCGAGTACCAGATCATCGTGACGTCACTCAGGCTGTCGGATGAAAATGCCGGACGCGAAAGTCTGGCCGCGTTCAGAAAGCGCAACCGAGCTTCGCCGTGGTTCGCCGAGGCGGTAAACGAGCTTGCGGATTTTTACCGCCGGAAAAAAAATTTTGCCGAATCGGACGCTGCGCTTTCGGAACTCGGTAGCTTACGGAAAAAGCCGGCGGAAAAACTGGAAGTGCTGACAACGCGTGCCGGGCTCTATCACGAACAGGCCCGCGACAAAGAGGCGATCCGCCTCATCGAAACAGTTCTGCAGAGTGAAGATGTCTCAGAAGCGACCGCAATCAGGGCCTCGACATTGCTTTTCCAGATTCTTGAACGCGCGCAGGAATTTAAGAAAGGCAGCGTCTGGGCAAACAAACTCGCGACGCGCTTTGCCGACAATGGCCGTCTGGGCGAAGAGATGCAGCTGGCACAGGCGCATTTTCTGATTCTTCAGAAAAACAGCGCGGCTGGCCGCGACATATTGCTGCCGCTCTCAAAGAGTCGCCTCGTTTCCGGCCGCGCTAAATTCATGCTGGCGGAAACCTATTTTGCCGAGGGCGATCATACGCGTGCCCTCGACTACTTCAGGCAGATTACGCAGAAGCAGGACGCCGCGAGCTGGCTTAAGGCACGTTTCCTCATCGGCGAAATCCTTTTTGCGCGACAGGAATACGAAGAGGCGGCGCGCGAATACAGCCGCATCGCCTACGCCGAGACACGTGACGATTCTGTCTATGAGCGCGCGCTCTACCGCGCGGCATTGTCGTTTCGCGGCATTAAAAAAGAAAAAGAATTTGATACGTTCAAAACAAAGCTGAAAGAAGCGTTCCCGCAGAGCAAATACCTGCGCGAGCTGGAGTAATATTTCGACAGGAGTTCAGGCCAGGCATGCGCATACTTATTTCAAACGACGACGGATTGAGTTTTCCGGGGTTGAACCGCCTCAGGGAGCGGCTCGAGCAATTTGGCGAAACCTGGGTCTTCGCGCCCGCTGAAGAAAAAAGCGCGACGGGTATGGCGCTTTCGATCTACAGGGATGTCTATGTCAAAAAACTCGATGAACGCACCTTCGAAGTCGACGCATTTCCGGTCGACTGCGTCAACGTTGCCCTGCACGCAGGCTTCGCCCCGCCATTTGACTTCTGTGTATCGGGCATCAACAAGGGCGTCAACATGGGACAGGATGTCTGGTACAGCGGCACAGTCGGCGCCGCGCGGCATGCATTCATTCACGGTGTGCCATCTTTTGCGGTGTCGTGCGGCTATCTCGACCAGGAAGGCGATTTCACTAAAGTCGCCGATATCTTTTCCGAAATTTTCGCGCGGTTTAGCGCCAACGCCGACCAGAATTTTTTGCTCAATGTCAACATCCCTATGACAGCAAAAGACGCTGGTGACATAAAATGGGCTAAATTGGGCCGGCGAATCTACCGAGATAACTATAAGAGGGTCGTGAACGACGACGGCAGCATGCTGCTGAATCTCGGCGGCTCGGTATTAAGCCATGGGGGTGAAACGGAGACAGATTTTCACTGGTATGACAAAGGCTGTACTGTCATCACTCCGTTATCTATAGATGCAACAGATTACAAAAAACTCAAACACCACGGGGGATAAACCCGGCAAAAAAACGATTTCCATCGGCGATTACCTGAATTTAGGCAATAAAAACGCGCTTTTGAAAAAACAACCCCCCGGGCCGGCTGAGCTGTCACTGCAGCAGGTTGAAGAGCTCACGCGCCTCAAAGACGATGCCAAACGCGCGTACCGCCGCAAAGATTTTGTGCAGGCGCTCGCCCGTTTCGAAGACGCGACGCGAATCGTTCCCGACGACCTTGAGTTTTCCTACTACCAGGCGCTTTGCCTTTTCCAGCTGCACCAGTGGGACAGATCGGAAGAGATGTTCCGCCGTATCATGGAACTCGACGAGCTGCGCCTGCTGCCTGACGTGCGCAAGATGCTGGCGTTGACGCTCTTAAAACGCCGCAAATTTCCCGAAGCGGAGCTCATTCTCAACGATGCGGTTCGCGACCGCAAGGCCGATCCGCAACTCATGAGCATGCTGGGTTATGCGCTCGAAAAGCAGAACAAACTCGTCGATGCGGAGCGCGTGCTGTCAAAGCTCGTCGAAAACGACCCCGAAAATGCCAACGGCATGAATTCGCTGGCGTTCGTTTACTGCCGCCTGGAAAAGAACTACAGTGAAGCCCTGCAGCTGGCAAAAAAGGCGCTGACGAAAGAACCTAAGAATGCGTTCTATTTGGATACCCTCGGGATGCTGTACGCCAACCGGGGCAACACGGCGGCGGCAAAAAAGACGCTCAAGAAGGCGCTCGAATTTGCCCCTGGGCATCCCGAAATCATGGCGCATTTGACGCGGATTTAGCAGGGTGTTGAAAAAGTCACTTGCGCGCCGAGCGCGCACGCATGAATACGCGAAAATGACGCCATTTTCGCTCCTAATTTTGGCTTTTTCAACTCCCTGCTAGCGAAAGGCGGCAGGCGCGAGGTTACTCTCCGCGACATACCATTGAATTTTCCGCTGAGGTCCAAACACCACCGACGGCGGTAATCCGAAAGTTTCCCGAAACGTATTCGCAAAGTGCGCAGAATCGTAGAAGCCTGCGCGCAGCGCGGCTTCTGTAATATTAAATCCTTCTTTCAGCTGTACGACGGCGGTTTTTAATCTAAACCACGTACGAAACATGCGTATCGGGACACCCACCTGTTCCTTGAAAAGGTGGGCGAGGCGCGAGGGAGAAATATCGACCTGCGAGGCCAGCGTCTCGATCGGGATACTATCCCCCGGATCTTCGATCAGGAGCCGCATTACATACTGAATTCGCTCGTCGTTGACCAACGGTTGGTGTTTCCTGCCGCGCGAAAGCTCGAGTGACACAAGAGCAGAGCTGATCACCTTTTCGTCATTGGCGGATGCAATCGCCTGACAGACCTGCAGCAGATCGCCCTCTTCTTTCAGCCCCGCCACGAAGCCACCGTCGATGTGATCTGTATTACATTCGAGCAGGTATTCATAATCCGGATTATCGGGATCAAAAAAGATGAAGGCGCAGAGGCCGCCATGCACTTTCAGCGCATGCTGCACCTGCGGGCCGATGAGCGCACTGCGGCAGATTACAGCGCTGCCGCCTTCGCGCGTCAGATCAAAATCGCCGGAGAGTCCGATACAGACCAGCGCGGCGGCCTGCGCATGGAAATCCAGGTCGGGCACACTGCCAATGTAGAGCGTGCGACCACTCCAAAGGCAGATTTTCTCCGTGCCGGCCACGCGCAAGGCATATCCGGCTGTGTACTGCCGTAAAGCGGTTTTTTCGCCAGCTTCATTAACTTTGCCTGTTTCGGTTGTAAAAAGCTGCTATCGCAGCCGTGCATTTTTTTCCCGTAATCAGCATGTTTTTCCAAGCCGCGGCCCGGGAAATCGGTTATGCTCATGCCATGAAACTGCAAAAAACCTTGCCGCCGTCGGGTGGAATGACAGGCGAACCCATGGCTGATAAAAATGTAAAGTCTGAAATTCTCCGGGTCTTTGAATTACAAAAGAAATTCAAATTCAGTCTCAGACAGACAACTGCGCAGGAGCGCCGTGAAAAGCTCAAAAAACTCAAAGAGAAAATTCTCGCAGAGAGCGAAAACCTCTACCAGGCGCTATGGCAGGACTACAAAAAACCCCGCGAAGAAGGCGACCTCGCCGAAGTTTTGCCTGTCATGGCAGAACTGCACGACGCGATTAAAAACATTTCCGATTGGATGCGGCCTAAAGTTGTGGAGACCCCGATTCACCTCGGCACGGCACGCAGCGAGATCCACTACGAACCACTTGGCCTGACGCTCATCATCGCTCCATGGAATTATCCGTTCAACCTGAGTATTGTGCCGCTGATCAGTGCGATCGCTGCCGGCAACACGGTAATACTCAAACCCTCTGAATTTGCGCCGCACACGGCGGACTTTCTGACGCGCATACTTAAAGATCTGTTCTATGAAGAAGAAGTGGCGGTTTTTCAGGGTGACGCCAGCGTTTCAACAGAACTGCTGAAACTACCGTTTGAGCACATATTTTTCACGGGTGCTCCGCACGTGGGCAAGGTCGTCATGAAAGCCGCGGCCGAAAACCTCGCAACGTGCACGCTCGAACTCGGCGGCAAGTCACCCGTTATTGTGGAAAATACCGCAGATATCCGCGAAGCGGGAAAGCGCATTGCCTGGGGTAAGTGGGTCAACGCCGGCCAAACCTGCATCGCACCCGATTACGTACTCGTTGCCGAAGACAAAAAACTCGCGCTCATTGACGCGATCCATGATTCGGTTAAGGCTTTCTATGGCCAGACACCGATCGAATGGCGCAATTCGCCTGATTACTGCCGCATCGTTCACCGGCGCCATTTTGACCGCATTAAGGGCCTCATCGACGACGCCAAAAAGAACGGAGCGCAGATCGCCTTTGGCGCCGATTGCGCCGAGCACGACAACTATATTTCACCGACGGTCA
>CAYHJO010000198.1:0-8227 GCA_964356715.1 uncultured Turneriella sp.
AGCGCCTCCTTCTTCACCATGATCTCAACCGAATATTTGCGCAGGTAGTGCACGATCGTTTCGAAGCGGATATTGATGCAGCCCGCCGGTTTCGTGGAATCGAGATCGCCGAACTTGAAGAACAGCGTGCCTGAGGCCTCGACAGTCTTTTGCGTCGGCGTGTACGTCGGCTGGTCCATGCCGCACTCATAGCTCGAAAGCCTTATCACGCAGGTGATATTCGGGCAGCGCGCGGCGACGTTGGCGCCCCACATAATCTCGTTCGTGTTCGAGCTGTAAGACGACGTCCAGATATTCGAGATGTCGAAGGCGCTCTTCATTTCCCCGGCGCGGATCTCGTCGCCGAAGAGCCAGTCCATGATATCGTCGTCGACGGGAAAATACTGCAACCAGAGAATCGAATAGCCCTGCGACTGCAGCTCGACCTCGATCTCGTGGCCGATGCCCGAATCCATGTGGTAGGGGCGTGCGAGCACCATGACGACCGGTTTGTTTTCCAGGTAAGCTTTTTCAAGCACCGCACGGCTATCGGCGCGCGCCTTTTCGTCGAAGCGTTTTAATGCCTCAAAACCGCGCGCGACTGCTTTTTCAGTTTCTGCATGCGTGAGGTTGAAGTTGTCTTTGAGCGCGGTAAAGAGCTGCGTCGTCACGACTTTAGGATGTTCCCCGAGGGACACAAACGGCGTCGCATATTGAATATTGTTCTCTTTGAAAATATCGCGCTCTTTGAGGAATCCCGACTTGATATTTTCGGGGCCTGCCATGACGCGCGGGCAAGACAAGGTTCCCTGCACATGCCCCTGCATGAACGACGGCAAGTCGTGGATCATCGGCGAGAGAACAATGTCCACCTTTTTGCGCTTGGAAAACACCAGCTCGCCGTAGTGCCCGCTGATGCATTTTACCGGGTAGCAGCAGTCGACGGTGCCACGGCCCTTGCCGAATTCGCGCCCCTGCTCTTCGGATGTCTCGGAGCTGAAGACAATGTTTTCAGACTTGATGCCGAGCTCGCGCAGAAAACCGATCCAGAATTGGTGGGTGTTCCAGACGTTTAGGACTCGGGGGATTCCCACGCGCACGTTGGCACGCCCCCCGCCTCCTTCTCCCCCTCTCCACGTAGTGGGCGGCTGGCTGCCGCCAGGAAGCGCGGGGCCGGGGGGTGGGGTTGCGCCACTGTCTCGCCTGAAAAACTTAAGCATATTCAACCTCCTTAAAGGCCTCTTTGCGCACCAGTTCACCGATGTTGGGATACGCCGCCTTGGTTTTATCCATCTCGGTCTTGATAATCTTCATCTCGTTTTTGTCTTCGACAAGTCCCTTGGGGCAAGAGTTGTTCGTGATGACACGCTCCCAACCCGCGGCGACGGGAATCTTCGACCATTCGCGGCCCGTGCTGCCGTCGAGCTCGACGTCGATGAAGGTGCGCTTGCAGCTGACAGGGCACCATGTACAAATGGTATCGGTGTTCGTTGTCGTCTTATACGTCAGCTTTTCGATCACGCGAAAGCCGCGAAAACTCGAGACCTTTCCCCTTTTGTACTCGTCGATCGCACACAGACCTGCACCAATCGCGCCGGCTTCTCCCGAGTAGGGATGAACCACCACTTCAGCGTCAGGTACTTTCGAACGGATGAAATCCACCTGGGCTTTCACGACGGCGAGATTGCGGTGTGTGCCCCCCTGCAGAATGAATTTTTTACCCACCGCGGCGAGATTATTGAAGCCACCGGCATAGACCCAGCAGTTGAGCGGCATAATGCCCGCGAGGCCCGCCATAATCTCTTCGGCGCTCCAGCCCTTGCGCTGCTGGTTGACGATATCACTTTGGAGGAAAACGCCGCAGCCCATCGAGAGTTGCGGCCGCGATTCGGCCTGGAAAGCGCGCTCGGCATACTCATGGAGCGGCACCGAATAGCGTTCGGCGACCCCCTGCAAAAACGCGCCGTTGCCCGAGGAGCACTGCGAGTTCAGGCGAAAATCGGTGACGGCGCCCAGTTTGATGAGCATGATTTTCACATCGACACCGCCCACGTCGCAGATGCAGTCCGCGTCGGGGAAATACTTCAGCGCCGCTGTGGCATGCGCCACGGTTTCGACCACCGGCGCATCGGCGCCGATGATGTTGCGCAGCAGATCTTTGCCGTAGCCGGTGATACCGACGCCGAGGATGTTGGTGTAGCCGGCGGCCTCAACCTGCTCAAAGAGCTTTTTCGCGTCTTCGATAGGGTTGCCCTTCGAAAGGGCATAGCACGAAAACAGCACTTCACCTTCGTGCGAGAGACAGACAGCTTTGGCCGTTGTTGAACCGAAATCACAACCCAAGATTACCCCACTCTCTTTCCCCTCTCCACTTAGTGGGGAGGGGCCAGGGGTGGGGTTGCGTTGCGACGAACCATATGCATCTTTAAAACTCGTCAGTTCATCGAGCGTCGCCCAGAGGCCAGTCGATCCCGATTTCTTTTTTTCCTGGTGCTGACCTTCGTCGAGCCACCATTGTAGTTTCTCGCGGCCGGTATAAACTCCCACGTCTGTTGCTTCCGATTTCGCCACCTCGATGCAGCCGAGGGCGGCATAATACAGCGCCTCGTCGGGAATGAGAATGAGCTCGTCGATCGACTTACCTTCGGGCAACTTCACCTTGCGCTCTGCCCAAAGCTTTCCGAGATGGTGCTTCCACGCTTCTTGCAAACCCTTGAAAAACATATTGGGGCCGCCCAGGAGCAGCACTTCGGGCATGGGCGTGTTGCCTTTCGTGAGTGTCGAGAGATTCTGGTAGACCACGGCTTCGAATAAACTCGCGATAATTTCTTCAATCGCGACGCCGGCCTTGACGAGCGTGTTGGAATCCGCCTCGGCAAAGATGCCGCACTTCGACGAGATCTTGTGCAGGGTGTAGTTATTGTAGCCCATGGTGGTCAGCTGGTCGACCACGCCGAGCTTGCGCGCCGTCTTTTCGACGAAGGTGCCGGTGCCGCCCGAGCAGGCACTCTGCATGAGCACCTGCTTATTCTTCAAAACCCCTAACGGGGTTTTGAGGGGGTTTAAGGGGGTACTACGTACCCCCTTAATATCCCCCATCTCTGTCGGCGAAGCCGACGTAAAAAAAATCGTCTTCATATCCTCACCACCGATTTCGCTTACGAACTGCACATTCGGGTGGAGCTTCTCTACGGATGCTGCTACGGCGACGACTTCCTGGATAATTTTGCCGCCGACCTGCGGCGCGATAAAACCCGAACCCGAACCCGTGAAATAGACGCGGTCACGGCCCGGCGTCAGACCGTGCTCAGCTTCGAGTTTGCCCAGAAATTCCAGCACCTTCTCGGCCTGCTTGCTGTTGTGGCGGCCGTATTCGCGGGCGAGAATATTACCCCCATCATCCACGAGAGTGTATTTGCAAGTTGTAGATCCTGCATCGATTCCCAATAGCATATTATTCCCCCTCTGTCGCTTCGACTCCGCTCAGCGACCGTTGATGCGCTCCCTGAGCGGAGCCGAAGGGCGCGCAGGAGAATACGGCGCTACTTCCCATAGACACCCGTCTCTTTGTAAGAGTTCTTGATCCCCATCTTCTTAGCGATATGAATCGCATAGTTCGCCGCCGTACCCGCGACACCATAGTGCGGAATGCGGTACGTTGCCTGCCTGAGTTCCGGATGTTTAGCTTCGTATTCGCGGATTTTTTCCTCTGTCAGGCCAAGGCCCGAAAGCACCCTGTCATACTCCGCCTGCGAACGCTTGCGCGCTTCGGTTAAAATCATCTGGCAGCGCGAAAGCGCATGCACTTCGGCGTCGCCCTTCACTTCGATCGGGGCGTAGAGCAGGTCGGGGTATTTTCCCAAGACGTTCGCCATCGCGCCGATCGACATCGTATTCGGCATGCACGAGTACGGCGAAAGCTCGCAGATCATGTGCGCGGTTTTCTTTTGGTACGCCATGATCGATTTGCCGACAAGCATATCGCCTTCGCCACCCGAGAGCCGCATGTGAAAGTATGGTTCGGCGAGCCTGCGGATCTCGTACTGATCGGGTACGTAGTAAGGAATATACCCGATGGCTTTGCGGAGCTTGTTGTAGAGATAGTGCAGCATTTTCTGCGCCATCTTGCCCAACCAGATTTTGAAACCCGCAAATTTTGTGATCTCGCGGCGCGCTTCGAGCGTTTGAATGAGGTCGGCACGGATAAGATAGTCAATCCACACAACAATCGGCGGTGGAATAAGTTCGGCTCCCTCTTTTTCGAGCCAGCGCTTGATGTTGTAGTTGCCGTCGCCTTCATGCGTCTGCAGCCAAAACTCACCCGTAATCTTCACCTTGGGTTTCATGCGCAGGCGATCGACTTCGATAGTCGCCCAACGTTTGCCCACTTCTTTGAGCGCGTTTGTGAAATAGGGTGTCGTGAGGTTCCACAATAGTGATCCCCACTTCTTGCCCACGATCGGGCGATTTTTGAAAACGCCGTAAAAATAGTCTGCGCACTCTTTGAGCACACGGTCTGTCATGCCGGGCACGACTTCATAGGGCCGCGTGATATACTCGAGGTCTGTGAGGATGTCGCCGACGAGCACGGCCATGTATGCCGCAGTGGTGAAGGGCAGCGACATATCGATTGCGCCACCTTCAGTTTCACCCTGATCCATTTTATCCTGCGCGAGCAGAAAAATGCGGAAGTCTTTGAGACCCATGGCATCGAGCGCCATGTTATACGACTCATGGTACTGGCCGAAACGGCAGGCGCCACAGGCTCCCGCGGTGAGATACGCGTATTTATTCACGGCTGCGTCCTTACCTTCGGTTTCGACTTTCTTCTTTAAGTAGTTTACGAGATTGCCGGTGACGAAGGTTGTCGGGCAGCAGGCGCCCGCATCGATCATCTCTTTCCCGGTGTCGAGGTCGGCGCGCTCGACGTTGGGTAGCGCCTCGGCCTTGAGGCCCATGTTCTGGAAGGCACCCTCGAGCAGGCGCTCGTGCTTCCAGGTCAGACCGCCAAAGAGGAAGGTGACGTCTTTACGCTGGTCCTTCGTGAGAGGGCGGGCTTTGTAGGCTTTATAGGGTTCGAACTTCTTGTGTTGGGTAGTCGCACCGCTTATTTCTAGAGGATTTTTCATGGCACTCTCCTTGGTCGGTAAAATGCTGCCATCGCAGGCAGTGGTAGGCTACCCGTGATGACAATTGAGTCTATCTAAATCATTAATATATCGCATTTTGTCAACAAAAAAGACAAAAATTAATGACGATATAGTCTATTTAAATTGCAGCAGCAACCTGAAAAAAACATTGCAACCCCGAGGACATTGAATCATCAACGGATGCGGTCTGTTCCCGTTCGTGAAGCCCTGGCTCATGCCGAAGAGGCTTTCAAAAAAACTAAATTTGCCGTTGCTACGAAATTGCTCGCTGCGATCGGCGACGAGCGGGCCTTAAGGCTGAGCGCCAAATCCCGGGCTAAATACCTTGAATTGCGCGGCGACATTGCGTTCAAGGCCGAAGATTTCGCAACCGCGCACCTTACTGGATCAATCCGCCCCTGGTATAGAAACCGTAAAGGTTAATGCGGATAATCTCGTCAATCACCGCGTCGATTTTCGCAGCCGAAGGCTTGCCATCGAGCACAACCCGGACAAGAACTTCTTTGACGCTGCCGATAATGCTGTAGGCGGCAATTTCAGGATCGCATTTATTGAGAAGCCCGATGGTCATCCCCTGGCTCAAGGCCCGGCCCAGGAGTTCGGCGATCTTTCGGTAGAAGGCGGTGAGCGTCTCCATCGCCTCGGCGTCGATACCCAGCGCGCGCACAAAGAGAATGTCGGCCACATGCCGGTCCTGAATCAAGAGGTTAAAGACGCGGCGCACGTTGGCTTTAACCTGGTCGACCGGCGAGGGCTCGCCCGGCTCGAGGCGAATCGCTTCGATGTGGCGGTCGACCTCTTCGAGCGTCAGATTCAAAATCGCGTCAAAGATGGCGCGCTTGCTGTTATAATAGAGGTAAAAGGTACCGCGCGCGATATCGGCCTCTTTGATGATATCATCGATGCTCGCGTCGTGATAGCCCTGCTCGGCAAAAACTTTTTTTGCCGCGGCAAGAATTTCCGCCTCGCGTTCGCGTTTGGCTACTTTCTCTTCTTTCTCCTGCACGCTTCGGCTCCGCACAGCGTCCTTAATAAATCAGGCAATAAATTCGCAAAGATAGCTGACGTCGGCGGGGATTTTAAGCTGAAATTTCGAGTTCGCGGCGACTTCGAATTTTTGCCCTGCTGTGAAATCCTGCCAGTCGGACGCAGTGGGCAGCTTTACCGACATCGAGCCCGAAACGACAGTCATGATTTCTTTGAGACCCGTATTGAAGTCATATTCACCCTGCTGCATCACGCCAACAGTGGCCTTATTGCCATTGGCGGTAATGGCGAGCGATTTTACCTTACCGCCGAAATATTCGTTTACCTGAACCATGGGAAAGTTTTTTCTTGTAAGACAGGCTGTCGCCGCCAATCTCAGTCTCTGCCGACTGCCGGAGAGGTAATTCTGGCTGAATTCAGTTGACGCCTCCGCTAAACAGGTTCCTTTGTGGTGACGTCAAATCTATGGAGGAACTATGAAAAAACTGATTCTTTCTTTTTTTTGTCTCACCGGCGCCTTGTTTGTCACGGCCGCTGTTAATGCTGAACTGTGCTATCTATGCGGTTCTGGCTCCAGCTGCCAACAGTGCAAAGCCGGTGGCAATGACGATACTCAGGATGCGCGCCGTGCGTGTGAAAAACGTGGCTGCAAAGTCAGTGGCTATACATCCTGTTCGGGCGCCGCGAATATCAGCATGTGCAAGGCGCCGGTAAAGAGCGACTGGTCGAAGGTCGCGCAACTCAAATAAGCATTACGCGACTTCGCTTTGACGCGGGTGGCCGATAATCGTTCCATCGACATCGGCAACCCGCTTCCTGCTGCTTATCGCCGGTTGATGTTATCGAATAATCAGCCGCAGGCTTTTCACACGGGCCGCAAGCAAGGCCAGTAAAGCCAGCAGAATCACCGAATACATGACCGAAGCCACCTTCGGCGAAACGGGCAAAACCAGCATTGAATTGAACAAAATGGCCTTCAAACTCAACCCAGAGCCGGTTTTCCATAACGCAAGCGCCTTGCCGACAATTCCGCTCAGCACATAGATCATCAGCGGGTTGCGGCCCATGTTCGCAAGGGGTATGGAGAGCCGATAGAGCAGATTGGGTTCCCGGGTGTTTATTTGACCCAGTGCCGCGAGAAGCATGACGCCGGCAGCGCCGGTTAAGCACACATACGGCAGCGTCCACAAGTTCTTGTTGATCGGTTCAACCACCAGGAGGGCAAGACCTGCCACTAACAGAGTCAGCACCAGAACGAGACGTTGCCGTTTTGCCGTGGTCGCCATCGACAAGCGAAATGTCAATCCGCCCAAAAGAAAAGTCATCACCGCCGTGAGCGAGGTAAACAACCCTTCAGGGTCGAACGGAATCTTCTGCACTTTGTATAGCATCGAAGCGGGTAAGATGCTTGTGTCGATGAAACGCGCAAAGTTGTCTTTAAGTTCAAAACTGCGTCCGAAGATTACGTCCGCCCCCTGCACCAGCGGCACACGCATGCCGATCTCATACAGAGCAGCGATGAGGATCAATACCGAAACTAAACCTTTGACTGTCAGAAACCGGCGTAACAGTACCCCGCCAACAAGCACACAGATCGCGATTCTCTGCAGCACCCCGAACACGCGCAGCTTCTCAAAAGACAATTCTGTGCCCGGCAGCAGACCAAACGGCCATGCATTGAGAAACAGGCCGATCAGAAAAAGAATCGCTGCGCGGCGCAGCAGTGGCAAATAGAAGGGTGGAGTTTCGCGCTCTATCTTCAGTGCCGTTGGGACAGGATGTCCGTTAGGCCCTGAGCTGCCATGGATGGCATTCAGGCGAAGGGCCGCGGCATAACCTGCCACGAATAAGAACAGCGGAAACACGATATCCGCACCGAGAAAGCCATGCCACTCGGCATGGCGCAGCACGGTAAACATCTCCTTCCAGTCGCCAGGGTTGTTGACGATGATCATCAGCGCAATGGTTAGTCCGCGCAAAAGATCGAGGGCGTAGTTGCGCTGATTTTCCATATTGGCGTCGTAGGGGTAGGTTTTAACCTACCCCAACGCGCCCCCTGCAACAAAAATTTTTAGGGCCGGGGGCACCCAATTTAGCTCAGGTGTGTAGCG
>CAYHJO010000199.1:0-8204 GCA_964356715.1 uncultured Turneriella sp.
GCGAGTGTCATGCTGATGTTTTGTCCGAACAACGACGCCGCCCAGTCGACGGCGGAAAGCAGCGTCACCGGGATAAATCCCACTTTAGGCATTCGCGCCACCACAGCCCATGAATCAAAAAACGGCACGAGGCAACTGACTGCACTCACCTTACCGTCTTCGGCCGCCGCCATCAGCACATTGCCCCCTGAAAGCGAAGCGCCCCATAAACCGATGCGCGAGGCGTCGCAGCGCCGATCGGAGCGCAGGAGACGCAATGCCGCGTGGAAGTCTTCGCGGTGGCGCGACGGTGACACCCACTGCCTTACCTCTCCCGGGCTGTCGCCGAAATTGCGGTAATCAAAGTTGAGCACGCCTATGCCCGCGGCAGCAAAGCGCGCAGCAAAATCAGGAAGCTTCCAGGTGCGTTCGGCCCCGAAACCATGCGCCATGACGATGAAGGGTTGCCTTAAGGCTGAGGGATCAAAGTACAGATCGCCAACGCATTCGCCGTCGCCGCTTTGGAAGCGGACAACTTCGGTGGTGTATCGGCGCGGCATTACGCGAGTTTCCCTGCTTCGTAGTCGGCAAACGCCTGATGGATTTCTTCTTTTGTATTCATGACGAAAGGCCCGTAACGCGCCACGGGCTCGCCGATTGGCTCGGCCGCGATCAGCAGCAGCCGCGAACCGGCATGCGCGGCTACCTCAACGGCGTCGCCGCCGCCAAAGACCGCAATGTCACCGGCTGCGAACCGGTCTTTGGCCACAATAGCATCGCCGCTCACTCCAACCAGCAGCGCGTTGAAAGAGGATCTAAACCCGTGGCGAAACACTGCCTCACGCTTAAAGATGACATCGAAGTAGATCACAGGAATATGCGTGTGCGCGGCGCCGGTTTTTCCCGCGTATTCACCTGCGATGAGTCTCACGCGAAAATCGTCCGTGTCGACCTCAGGAATTTTTTCGGGCGGAATGTCCTGATAACCAGGCTCGCTCATCTTAAGGCGAGCGGGCAGATTCACCCACAGCTGGTAACCCCACAGCATCGGACGCTCTGCCGAAGTATCCATCTCAGGCATCTCGCTGTGAATAATCCCGCGCGCTGCCGTCATCCACTGCGCGGCACCCGCAGTGAGCAGACCGCTGTTGCCGCGCGAATCGCGGTGGCGCATACGGCCTTCGATCATATACGAAACGGTCTCAAAACCGCGGTGCGGGTGCTCGGGAAACCCCGCGATGTACGCCTTCGGGTCTTCGTTCTTGAATTCGTCGAGCAAAAGGAACGGATCGACAAACGAAATTTCGTTGCTGCCGATAAAACGTTTGAGTTTCACCCCTGCCCCGTCTGTAGTCGGCTGGCCTGCGAGTTTTTTGAGTACCGGTCTCAGCGTCACGTGTGTACCTCGGTGGTAACACCCGCCGCGACATTTTTCACATACAGTTCCTTACCTTTCTGCACCATCGAGTCAAAGATGTGCATGCTCTTCGTATCGACGCGCGTGCCGATGTCATAAAAAGCACCGTCGAACTTCGAGTCGCTGATTTTGGCGCCTAACAGTTTTGCAAAGCGCAGATCCGCGCCGGAGAAATCGGTATGCTGCACCAGGCAGTCATTGAGAAATGCACCACGCAGATTTGCACCGGAGAAATTAGCATTCGTGAGATCGCTTTCGCGCAGGAAAGCATGCTGCAGATTCGCGAGCGAAAAATCCACGCCTGAAAGATCGAGTTTGTCGAGCATCACCGAGTTCAGGTTCTGACCGCGCAAATGGCCGTTGGCCTTGAGGAATTCGAGTGTCTTCTCGCGGCTGATTACCTGTTCACCGCTGAGGCCCGTATGCGCCCGGTAATCGCCGATGGCCTTTTGCAGCGCCTGCACGGCAGTCACCGCGTAGTTCTTGCGGCGCTCAGGATAACCCTCAATTGCCGGTTCGAGCTCGTCAGGCTTAATCGCCGCCGCCTCATCGAGAGTCTTGCCCTTCGCGAGATCGCAGATTATCGCCAGCGAAGCCAGCGAAAAACTGCAGCCGGTGGTGGTATAGCGGGCATCGCGAATGGAATTGCCCTCAATATCGAGGTAAAGCCGGTAACCGTCACCGCAGCCGGTATTTTTGTATTCTGACACGACGCTGGCGTGCTCAAGCTCGCCATAATTGACGCGGCCTTCGACCAGCGCATTGAATTTTTCAAAGTTCACCATTTAAAGTATAACAAAAAGCCGGGGTTCCGGCAACAGGTTCGTACAATTATATCTGCCGCGCAGGCGATACCGGAATTCAGAACTGTACATTGGGCCTCAGCAGCACCTGAAAATTCTCGCCGCCGGGATAATTGTCGAGCGGGCCTGCATACAGGCTCTCAGATTGCCAGAGAAAACCAATTGCGAGGTTAAAAGACAGCGTCTCTCTCATCGGCCATTTTTTGTTAAGTTCAAATGAAACCCGCGAAGGTTTGAAATCGGTGGTTTTGAAATCGACGCGCAGGTCATAACCGCTGTTGGCAAGAAAATCCCAGGCATCGGCGAGATAGTCGAGGCGGTCGCGTTTGATGCCGATAAAGAATACATCGGCAACGTTCTGGTTCTGGTGCAGCTTCATACCAAGTTTAAAAGCCCACTGCAGTTTCAGCAGTGTGAAGAGCTGGTCGCCTTTAATCTTCCATTCCAGTTCTACCCAGTGATCGGCGAACATTTCGTTGTCTTTAATGTGGTGCGAGCCATAGCTGACCACGTAACCGACGTAACCCAGCGAACTCTGGTAACCCGACTGTCTGTTCTTTTCCTGTTCGGTGGCATTGCGCCGGTGCGGCGTGTAGCGCACGACGTTCCCCAGAAAGAGAGACAGCGCGTACGGTTCCTGGAACCCGTTGGTCGCCGCGCGTATCAGGTTGAAACTCTCGCCCCCAAGCTGTGCGCGCTGATAAATTTCATTCGCATTTTCGCGCACCAGCACACCAGCCACAGGAAGCGGATTGACGCTGGCTTCGAATACCGCCTGTTGTGGAATCAGCGATGACAGCATCAGCTTCTTGTAAACGTTAAATTCGCTCTCTTCCCCGACATTCTGTATCGGCTTGTCGGTGAAATTGAGAATCATGTCACCGCTGGAGTAATACGCGTCGAGCGTATAGTCCCATATGATGCGGCGCGGCAGGGTGTCCGGAGCCGCTCCGGCTTTTTCGAGTTCAGCCAGCGTGCCCAGCGGATCGGGTGCAGATGCTGCGTGCAGAGAGAAAACCGGCACTGACAATAACAACACCCAGACAACAGCTTGGTGACAACTCAGCCCGCCGCGCATTTATCCTTAAACGGGCGTATGTTCCGCTATTTTTTTTCTGAATGCCCGCCGGTCGATGGGCTTGCCGATGACATCGTGCGCACCGGCCTTGATCGCCTTTTGGTGCAACTCGGTTGTGTAGCGCGCGGCCGTCACCAGAATAATACTGCGGTAGTCGCTGTCTTTTTCCACCTCATATTTTCTGATGCTCTGAATGAGCACCAGCCAGCTTTTCGCCGGCAGATTGGCGTCGACGAGCACAATGCCGGGAGTCAGGTTACTGAATGCCAGCAGTGCTTCGTCAAGATCGCCACCGCGGCGCACCGTAAAACCGTTTAATTCGAGAAAAGAGGACAATTGCAGAGCATCTGATTCATCGACATCAGCCAGCAGAACTTTGTCGCCATGGGGAAAATCCGGGGATACAGCCATCTGGAGCGAAATTTGAACCCCGCATGAGGCGGTCGATAATAATCGCTCCCCGCAGGCAGTTACTGCGGTTCAAGAATGCCTTTACCCAGCGTCGATAATGAACTGGAAAGCCATCGTCATGTCCCGCAACGGTCGTAGTTTTTTCTTAATATTCATCTCCATGGCGGCTTCCGTGCGCTTCCAATGCGACTGGAAAACCGCGTTTTCGGGCGAAAATAGTCCCGCTGCCGATGAAATTCATCTGCCGTTTTCCGATATGGCATTGCGCGCGGCGGATTTTCTGCTCATGGAGCCCGGGTATGGCCAGGCGCGCGAGATCAGCGACCGCTGGCAGGGTTATACATCCGCGTTTGCCCATAGCGAAAAACGCGCCAAAGAGCTCGAGATTCTCGCCAACGAACCCGCGATCACGGGCCTGCTCAACGATCCGGAAGGTGCACTGGCGCCGGTATTCAGGACAGAAGCGCGCCGCGTGCTCGACGAATTTGGCAACCGGGCTCTCGTCGCGTGGCGGCTGCGTGCGCTCAATGGCAGGGTAATTCTTAGCCATGAGGAAAAGCGCCTGAAAAGCAGCGAAGATGCAGTGACGCGCCGTGAAATCACGCCGCGCTTTTTCACGATTCCTATCCAGGGCACGGGTTTTAATTTCAGCCTCGATGCCGAGTGGGATATTTCCCGCCTGGCGGATTTTCCCTTAAGCCAGGTCAATTCGGAATACCTGTTTTTTCAGACCGATCACGGGCTGAAACTGATCGCGCTGCCCGATGGACTGCGCCTTCCCGATGCTGCTTACCGTTTTGTTTCGGGCAACAGGTTTATCGCTGAACCGCATAGTGTGCAGCATGGTATGCGTGTTGTGGCCGTTAAATCGCAAGACCATTTTCTCATCATTTGTTATCCTTTCGCCGGCTATGCGTTCTATGCAGTGCGCGGCGGATTACTGTTGTTGCTGTTGAGCGCCCTGATTTTTGCGGTGGCGAAACTGCGGTCGCTGAGAAATGCGGCAAAGCATGTGCTGGAAAACCGTACGGGACAATGGCTGGAGCAACACTACGCGCAGAGTCTGTCGCTCACGGAAAAGGCCGTGAGCATAACGGATACATCCCTCGCAGTAAATCGACAACTGAAGCAACGCGAGAGCGAAGTTTTTGCCGAACTCGGCCGCCAGCTGAGCGGCATTACCGAACAGACGCGGCAGCTGATCGATGAGGCATTAACCGCCAGGGAGCCGTCAAAATCGCCGGCACCAGCAGAACTGTCAAAAAACGGAACCATCGTACGTCCGCTGCACAAAAAAGCCGTGCATAAAGAAGCGATCATTCTCGAAGGCAATGTAAATCCGGAAATCAGGGTTTCGATCGAACTCGATTTGCCGCTTGCCGATGAAAAACAATTATCGCCCGAAGGCAAGGCGGCTTTGGTCAGTTCGCTGCGGCGCAAAGCCAGAGAGAAATCGACGCTGCCCGATTTTATTCATGACGAGCGCATAGATAATTATGACTACGTGGCGCCCGAACCAATGCCTTTGCCGGTAATCACCGCGGCATCCGACGCGCAGAGCGCACCGGATGCCACAAACCTTGAATACGTTCAGAAATTCCGGTACGCCGGAAAAACCCGGGTGCTGCCGATGGCTGCCGTTGCCGCAAAAAACCCGGTTTTGAACGTGCGCGAAGACCTGCACCGGGAACAACTGATCATTGCGGAAGACGAATAGATCAGCTTCAATTAGCCTTGACAATCTGACAGAACCCTCCGCCTTTTTGCCCACTATGAAAAAATTGATAATGATGGGCCATGCGCTCATTCTCGCTGCAGCATTCGCACTGACAGGCAGCATCGCGGCCGACTCAGCCTGTAAAGGCCTGGGCGAAAGCGAATGCAAAGGCAACGAAAATTGCACCTGGGTAAGCGGTTATGCACAAAAAGACGGCGACAAAGTGAAGGCGTATTGCCGCGCAAAACCGGGCAAAGGCGGCTCTGCAGATAAGAAATCCAAAAAGAAAAAAGAAAAGAAAGAAAAAGCAGACGATAAAGACGACAAAAAAAGCGATAAGAAAGAAAAGAAAGACAAAAAGAAAAAGAAGAAATCCAAAGACGACGATAAATAATTTGAGACAATTGGCCCGCAGCCACAGGCTGCGGGTTTCCCCATAAACTTCCCGTGAAAGTCACCGGGTTTTCATTCATCCGCAACGCGATCAAATACGACTACCCAATCAGGGAGTCGTTGCAGTCCCTGTTACCGCTGTGCGACGAGATCGTCGTCGCCGTCGGCGCCTCTGAGGACGACACACTCGAACTCGTAAAATCCATTTCGCCGCAGAAAATACGCATTATACAGACCGTGTGGGACGACAGCCTGCGCGAAGGTGGTCGCGTGCTAGCGCAGGAAACGCAGAAAGCGTACGCTGAAATCAAAGATTCGACCTGGGCCTTTTACCTGCAGGGCGACGAAGTTCTGCACGAACGGGATTACCCGGCCATACGCAAAGCGTTCAGCGATTACGCCCGCGAAAAAGCAGTCGACGGATTACTTTTCCGTTACCGGCATTTTTACGGTTCGTATGATTACACCGGCGCTTCGCGGCGCTGGTACCGCCGCGAAATTCGTGTCGTGCGCCCACCGGCCTTCGCATTGGATCCGCAGCTCAAAATCTATTCCTATAAAGACGCGCAGGGCTTTCGCAAGAACGCAAATGAGAAGCTGTCGGTCAAAGAAATACCGGCAGATATCTATCATTATGGCTGGGTGAAGCCGCCCGAAGCGCAGATGCAGAAACAGCAGACGTTCAACAAGTACTGGCACGACGACCAGTGGATGCAGCAGAACATTCCCTCCGCTGCAAAATTCGATTACAGCAATATCGATTCGCTGACGCGCTTCACGGGCACGCACCCCGCGGTCATGCGCGAACGCATCGCGCGCAGGAACTGGCAGTTTGATTTCGACATCAGCCATTCACGCTACACGCTCAAAGAAAAGATTTCGGGCCTCATTGAAAAGCTGACCGGCTACCGGCCCGGAGAATACAAGAACTACAAAAGAGTATAAGGCTGATTTTTTCAGGGGCTTCGCCCCTGAAAAAATCAGCCAATTAATTGGCGTAGCTCTGCAATGTCGCGGCAAACCGCCGCAACATTGAGCGCGGCAAGGTCTGTATGGCTATGCGCACCGTGGCTGATGCCCACGGCCTCAATCCCGGCGTTAATCGCCATCTGCAAATCGTGTGTTGTGTCACCGACCATCAGCGCGCGGTCTGCGGAAAAACCCGATTCTGTGAGAATTTCCAGAACCATCTGCGGATCGGGTTTAGGCCGGCATTCTTCGGGCGTCCGCGAATGGCGCACAAAAGCGCCTAGGCCGGTCACCTCCAGCGAGCGGTTGATGCCGGCACGACTCTTTGCCGTCGCCACCGCGACGCGACGCCCCTGAGTGTGCAGGGCTGCAATCAGGTCGTAGGCGCCCGCATATAGTTCAACGGCCGCTTCACCCGCTTCGTAGTGGCGGCGGTACGCCGCATGGAACGCGGCAAAGAAGCGCTTATCGCTGTCGGATTTTTCGGGAAATAGCAGCTTTTGCGCAGCCTGCAGGCCAAGCCCGATGATGCTGCGCGCAACATTGCTGTCGATATCGGCACCGAGTTCGCGCCCGGCTGCGACGATCGAAGTCTGAATGAGGTCGACCGAACGGAAGAGAGTACCGTCCCAGTCAAAGATGACCAGCTCCGCTTTGCAGAGCGCCGTGCGGCTAGCCGACACTATTCTTCGTCGTCATCCTCATCGTCGTCGTCGTCCGGCAGTTCATAGTCGTCATAGGCATAACCGTCCTCGCCGGGGTCTTCCTGGCCGACGTACTGTATCGGAATAATCTTGTCGAGCATGACCACGTCGAAAGAACTCTTGAGTTCAGGGTTCGCATTAATGACATTGAGGCGTCCGTCGGTGCGCACAAGAATGCTCTGCAATTCGACAAACTTCGCGATCAGTTCTGAATTGGCAGAGTTCAGCCGCGCAAGGTCGATCTCGAGCAGCAGGTTCGGTATTTTCGCCATTTCGAGTTCGCTGACCACACGATCGAGGTGGCGGATCATGTTAATCAGGCCAAGTTTATTGTCCTGGTCTTCGATCAGCACGAGCCATTTATTTTCGCTTTTATTGACTTGCATAATTTACGTTAGCGGGGCATAGATTTTTTTTTCCACCCCGCGTCGAGGCAAATCGACCAGCAGCAGCGCCGGTCGCGAAAGGTTAAACCGGACGCCAGATCAGGGCAAGGCAGATCGCCGGAATCAGACCCTGCAACAGCACTCCACGCAACATTGCGGTTCCGGCGGAAAACAGCAACACCAGGGACGCCGCAACCATGCTGCCGAGCGTCACGGTGAAAATCGCGACGGCCTCGCTGACATGCGCGCTGTGCCAAAGCCAGATAGCGGCCACAGTTGCCACGGCGAGAAACAGGTTGTAATAGCCCTGGTTCAGCGCCATGAGCCGCGTCGTTTCTGCTTCGGCT
>CAYHJO010000200.1:0-8194 GCA_964356715.1 uncultured Turneriella sp.
TCGCGGTGGCCGAGATCGCCCGTATGCAGCCAGCCGTCGATGATTGTTTGTTTGGTGGCGTCGTCTTTTTTGTAATAGCCGGTCATCGTGTTGGGACCTTTAATGACGATCTCGCCGATTTCGCCGTCGCCCAAAAATTCGTTGCGATCATGGATGTTCGCATTGACGATGGTCATTTCCTGGCCTGGGATAGTGAGGCCGATCGAACCGATTTTGCGCTGGCCATGCATCGGGTTCAGCGATGAAACACACGTACCTTCTGAAAGGCCATAACCTTCAATAATTTTACCTTTGAATTTTTCTTCAAATTTGTGGAACACCTCGACGGGCATAGGCGCCGCACCGCAGATACAGGCTTTGAGAAAGGATAAATCTTCGCCATCGGCTTCTTTGAGTTCGTTGAGAAAATTGTAGATCGTCGGCACTCCACTGAATGTGGTGCAGCGGTATTTTTTGAGCGTATCGATGAACGAGCGCGGCTTAAAGCCCTCTTCGAGCACCACAGTCGCACCTGCCCACAGCGTCGACATCATCGAGGCAATCTGCGCATTCACATGAAAAAGCGGCATGATGCAGAGTGCAGTATCCGCGCTTTCGAGATCGATCATCTGGTGGCAGACATAGCTGTTATACAGAATATTGCCGTGCGTCAGAATCACCCCCTTCGGATGCCCGGTCGTACCCGAGGTGTAGATCATCGAAGCCTTGTCGGTGGCGCTTTGGTCTGGTCGCCATGCCGCCGCGGCCGTAATCGCAGTATGAAACTCAGCCGCGTCTGCATACGCGGCGTCTTTTTCTGTCAGCAATACGTGTTTGAGCTTCGTCAGCCGCGGCCAGACGGCTTCGAGAGTTTTGCGCAGCGCCGGCGTAGTCACCAGAATTTTTGCGTCAGAATCGTTGAGGATATATTCGAGTTCGTCCGCCTTCAAGAGCGTATTGATCGTGACCGCGGTAAATCCGCCTGTCATGGCGCCAAACCAGGCAAACAGGAATTCGGGTGCATTGGGAATCAATACCGCAACATGGTCGCCGCGGGCGGCGCCGAGAGATTTGAAAACGCCTGCGGCTCTGGCAACCTCGCTCTCAAACTCGCTATAGGACCACGAGCGGTCCTCAAAGTGGAGGAAAGTCTTGTCCCTGTGCTCTGCGACACGCGCCGACCATAACTGGCTGATCGAGGTAAACGGAACTGTTGTCCTGATGTGCTCAAACGGGTTCATGAGGCACCACTGCTATTGTCCGATCTGCGCAATCAAGTGGAATCAGCCCCCTCACGGCGCCTGTTTATCGGAATTTTAAAGTTTTTGGGCCTTCGCCCCAAAAACTTTAAAATTCAGCACAAATAGGGTTTCAGTTGCTGACTGAACCGATCGTGCCGCGAAAATAGGAACCCATGAGGGTCTTGATCGTTGCTGTCGGGTCCTGCGCATAGTGGTAGTGGTAGGTTGCTGTTGTCAGATGGCGGGTGGTCGTTGTGTGACCGTGCAGTTCATCGAGCTGCGTGGAAGTACCGCCGGTCAGCGTGGTCGATGAACCCGTTGCGGTATTTGCGTTTGCCGCCGGCTTAAAGTCATCGCCCGTGTCGACAGTACCACTGTCGCAATACTCGGCGTAGATCAGATATCCGTCGAGAGCAACCCCGATCAGCGTCGAATCGGCCATGGTCGCTGACAGTTTTGTCACGGCGGCATGGTGGTGGTAGACACCGCTGTTCTGCGGGTGGCCCGCATAGGCATCGAAAGTGTTAGCTTCGGTGGAAAGATTATCCCGCGGTGCAGCCGCGTTATTGAAGATCGCGAGGCCATTCGTGGTCACGCCAATCGACACCAGGCCGCCCTGCGAGCTGGTGAGCGTGCCCGATTTGAGCGTGGGGGTCGCCGGTATCGTGTAGACGAGGCTCTGGCTTGCAATCACGTTGGTGCCGGCGGCATAGTTTGCCCCGGGCAATGCCGCCCACAGTGTCGGGTTCTGCCCTGTGCTGCAGGTCGTTGAGCCGGCGCCGTGGCTTGTGCAATAATAGAAACTCTGGTGGTTGGGCAAATTGGCCGATTTAAAAACATAATTGCTCCCCGAGGTGTAGGCAACCTGACATTTAAAATTCCCAGTGGCCCAACTGGGTAAATCCGTACCGATGGAGGTATTCACATTCGTGATGCAACCGCTGGTAGCGTCGAGCGTCGCGGTTGCAGTGCTGATAGTGGCACTGGTGGTGGCAACCGTCGAGGTCGTGGTGGTTGTCGTCGTTGAACTGCTGCTGGTGCTGCCTGTGGATGAGTCAGAATCTGAAGCTGTCGCGCAATGCAGCACCGCCATCAGCGCGAAGATCATTGTCCATAGTTGGATTGTTTTCATAAACAGGAAGTGCCGCCGGCGGACAAAACCGGACACTTTTTTGCGTCAGTTGCAGCAAGACTGGTACCCGCATCCGCGGGTATGACGAACTACGCCATGTGATCTAAGGTGCCGGCCATCTGCGCAGCGAGCCATTCGGACGCAATGCCATTTGCTTCGGCGGCAGAAACCAGCCAGCTCTGCTCTGCCATATGCATTTCGCCGTCGGCAAAAGCGATGGTTAACGCATCGCAGAGAAAACTCAGCGCATGTTGGCGGCTGCGGAACACCGGCGCCGCGTGGCTGACGTGGATATTTTGGAGAATATCAGCCATCGATTCTTCGATGTATTCTTTGCTGAAGCCGAACGGTTCAATCACGCGGCGGATGGTTTCTTTTTCAAGATCATGCACATCTCCGTCGGCCGCCATCACCACAAGCAGACCGCGGAAGTATTCGCTTTTCTCGCGGGCGCCGAGTTCGTCCCTGATCAGATTATTTTCCATAGGTTAGAGTAACAGTATATGATTAAGAGTGGTGCCGCGGCCAGAAAATGGTTGAGATTTTTTTCCCTGCCGGCAGGCCATGCGCTGAAAATCACTTGGCTTCGTGATGCATATACCGGTTACGCTATGCGCAGATGGCAACTTCAATCACCTTTCTCGGCGGCGCCGGCACTGTGACAGGTTCTAAGTATCTTGTCGAGCACGACGGCAAGAGGGTCCTCGTCGATTGCGGATTGTTTCAGGGGCTCAAAACCCTGCGCGTCAGAAACTGGAATCCGCTGCCTATCAAAGTTTCAGAAATCGATGCGGTAATTCTCACACACGCGCACGTCGACCATTCCGGTTACATACCGCGCCTGATCAAAGATGGCTTCAAAGGGCGCATCTACGCCACAGCCGCAACGTTTGATCTCTGTAAGATACTGCTGCCCGATTCGGGTTATCTCATGGAAGAAGAGGCCGAATACCTGAACAAACGCCAACGCACGAAACACACACCCGCGTTACCGCTCTTTACGCAGGAAGAAGCCGAAACCGCTCTGCAGTATTTTGAACCGGTCGCATTCAATGACCGCATAACGCTGCCCGGCGGCATTTCCTTTGAATTTGCGTACGCCGGGCACATTCTCGGCGCCGCGCAGGTCATCATAAAATGCGACGGCAAACAAATCGCTTTCACTGGCGATATCGGCCGCATGAAAGACCCGTTGTTGCTGCCGCCCGCAAAACTCGCCGGCGCCGATTATCTCGTGATCGAATCGACATACGGCAATCGTCTCCATGAAGCCACCGACCTTGGCGATGCTCTGGAAAAAATCATCTGCGACACGTATGCCAAAGGTGGCGTCATACTCATTCCTGCTTTTGCCGTCGGCCGCGCGCAAACCCTGATGTACTTTCTGGCAGAACTCAAAAAAGCGGGCAGAATTCCGGATTTTCCGATGTACCTCAATAGCCCCATGGCAGAAAGTGCGAGCGACCTGCTCGGCAAATATCCTGAATTGCATCGGCTGAATAAATCCGAATGTGACGCAATCTGCGGCGTCGTGAAATATATCCGCACAGCCGAGCAATCGCGCTGGCTGAACGAACAGAAAGGCCCGATGCTGATTATTTCAGCGAGCGGCATGCTGACCGGCGGCCGCGTGCTGCACCACGTGAAGGCGTTTGCCGGCAACGCGCGCAATGCAATCCTGTTAACCGGCTTTCAGGCCGCAGGCACGCGCGGCGAGGCGCTGCAGCGCGGCGCCACCGAGCTCAAAATACACGGCGAATATACCGCGGTGCGCGCGCAGGTGCACGTGCTCGAAAACATCTCAGCGCACGCCGATTACAATGAGATTCTGGGCTGGCTTGAACAGTGCAACATTGGCCCACGGCGCGCATTCGTCACGCACGGCGAACCCGTGGCTTCAGACGAGCTGCGCCGGCGGCTCATCGATAAGTTCGGCTGGCATGCAATGGTCCCCGACCACGGCCAGACCGTGGATTTAGTGTGAGATTCCGCATTGCTGTTTTTAGGCGCATGGCGCCTAAAAACAGCAATGCGGAATAACCCCCGCCGGCAGGTGGCGCGGCTGCCCATGCCGAATTTCACATGACGGCGTACGCGGCAAATTCAGGCTAACCCATGGCTCTCGTCAAAAGCTCACAGGAAATCACCAACTCGACCATCGGACCTAACTCGTATTTTACGGGCCGTTTCTATATCAACGGCAGTCTGAAAATCGACGGCAAGTTTGAAGGCCGCGCGCTGCAGGCAGACCAGCTCTACATTGGCACCACCGGTAAGGTCAAGACCAGCGTGGCAGCGAATTCTGTGTTCGTCGAAGGTGTCATCATCGGTAACATCGCGGCAAAAAGCCGTGTGATGCTTCTTCCGACGGCAAAAATTTTCGGCGACATCAAGACTCCCGAACTCATTATCCAGAACGGTGTAATTCTCGAAGGACGTTGCGTAATCGCCAACGACCTCAAGGCGTCGGCGAAAGACGTCATCGAAGCAGAATATCTGAAAGACAACCTGAATGAAGGCATCTTGTTTCCGAAAAGCGTCCGTGGCGAGAAAGCCGAAGCCAAGTAATTTTTCTTCAGGCGTTCTGAAATCGTTAGCGCAGCTCAACTACGACCAGTCATAGTCGCGCAGGGCGATGCCGCTGGCGCAGGCTGGCACGCGTTCAAAGACATTATTGCCGGCTATGCAAAGCTGATTCCCAAAAATAAGGCGGATCGCTATGCGTTACGTCGCATCGTCACTGTGGGCGATATCTTTGCGAACGACGAAACATTTGTCGCAAAATACTTTCACGTCGCCGAGTTCACACCGAAGAGCGATGCACTCGATGCGCTGTTGGTCGACAAAAAAATTAAAAAACCGTTATTTCTGAAATTGCAGTCGGGAAAAGCGATTGAGCCCGGCAAGGGTAACTCGCTCGTCGCGCTGCGCTCGTGGCATGCATTCCAGAAAGGCATGAAATTATTTCAGGCGCACGCGAATTCAGCGCTCGTCACGTTGCCTGTTTCAAAAGAACTCATCATGAAATCGGGCGTCGATTTCACCGGGCACACCGAACAACTCGCGACAACTTTTGCGCGCAAAGTGTTCATGTGCATGTACCATAAGACTTTTTCTGTTATTCCGCTGACGAACCATGTGCCGCTGGCACAGGTGCCGCGCAAACTGTACGAGGTGTCGATCGACGATCTCGCGCAGGCGCTGCGTCTCTATCGCGCGATCTTTCAACCCAAAAATAAAATCGCGTGGTGCGGGGTGAATCCACATTGCGGTGAAAATGGCCGCATCGGTAACGAAGAAGAGTTTGTGCGCCGTGGCATCGGTTCACTCGCTGCGCAGGGCCTGGTTGTCGATGGCCCGATCTCGGCTGACGCAGTGTTCACAAAGCACGTCATCAAAAACTATTCGCTTGTGCTCGCGAACTACCACGACCAGGGATTAATTCCGTTCAAGGCGCTCGCGGGCATGGCAGGCGTCAACACGACTCTCGGCCTGCCGCGGCTGCGCGTGTCGCCCGACCACGGCACGGCATATTCGCAGACCGCCGCAAAACAGGTGGACATCACAGGCGTGCTCGCGAGTTTGCGGTTTGCTTTTGATTTTGAGGCAACATGGCAGCAGGTATCGCAACAGCCTTAGTTCTCGCGGCACTCGCAATGCTGTTTCTGACTTTCCGCAGCGGCATCAGCCTCTACCAGAAAATTCTGGGTTGGGTGACGCTGGCGGGACTCTTATTCTTCTACCAGGCCGAACTGACCGGTACTTACAAGATGATTTCGGGCGGCGAATATAAAACCGCACTCAAAGAGCTCGCGGGCGTGATACAGGTGGCAATGCCGGCGCTCGCGTTCGCGTTGTTCTGGAGCGCGTTCGTCGTCTCATCGGCAATGGACGCAGGGAAAATTCTCGTTTTTGGCTTTCTGATTTTTCTGATCTCCACCGGCGCGAAAATAGCGCTGATGCTTTAATACCTCAGCCCGCCCTACGGGCCTCCTGATAGGAGAGGGGCTTGCAAGCATTCGCTTTTTTTGTAATCGGCGATGCAATCGCCCGACAAACCACCATCAGACGGCCGACCGTCAGGGAAGGAAAATGACGAACTCCGAGAAAGTCCGAAATATTACAGAAATTAGCGGCGCCCTGGCAACCTTCTTCGACAACGCCGAACCGCAGGATCTCTTCAGGATCAATCTGAAGCTGCTTTCCCGGAAAACCGGCGTCCCGTTTCACGCCCTGCTCACGCTGTTTCTGAAGCTGGTTGATGCGGGTTTATTCAATTTGTCGTGGGAATACCATTGCCCGCACTGCAATGCGATTCCGGGGTTTAAGCACAACTTCGGCGAACTGAAATCGGAAGGGGAATGCGCGCTGTGCAACATGGGTTTCCGCAACACGCTCGACAAGAATATCGAAGTGACGTTCACCGCGCACCCGACGTTTGCAGAAATTCCGGCGTCGATGATGGAACAGGCCAAAGAGGCAATGATCGCCGCTGTAAAAGAGAAGCGGCTCGCGATGCCCGCTGAGTTTGTTTCGGGGCTCGAATGCCTGAACAACGAGACATTCCGCGATCTGTTCGGCGAACAGGTCCTTTCTACACAGGAAAGCCTCGCAGTCGAAACCGCAACTTTTCTGTTCACTGATATTAAGGGTTCAACGCAAATGTACTCAGATTTCGGCGACGCTAAATCATACGACATCGTGCGCGAACATTTCAAAATATTGTTCGCCTCCATTGCCCGCAACAACGGCGTTGTGGTAAAAACGATCGGCGACGCCGTGATGGGCAGCTTTCTGAAACCGCTCGACGCTTTTCAGGCAGCGCTCGAAGCGCACCGCGAGTTTGCGTCGCGCGAGCTCAGCCAGGCGGGTTATCTTAAAATCAAAATGGGCATCCACAGCGGCAGCGCGATTGTGGTCAACCTCAATAACTCAGTGGATTATTTTGGTAACTCTGTGAATCTCGCTGCGCGCGTGCAGGGTTCGGTCGAGAACCATGACATCCGCTTCACGCGCCGCGTTCTCGAAAATGCAGAGGTGCAGAACTTTCTCAAAAGCAAGCATGCCAGGCTGTCACACCGTTCCACGCAGTTCAAAGGGATCAACGGGCCAGTGGATGTTTATACGCTGTCATCTGATACGGTTGCTGCGTGGCGTTAGCGCCGCATTAAGCGGTGATCGTCAGCGTACCCGCGTTGTCGGTCACTGTGTAAGTCGTAAGAGTCGCGGTCGTGCGGGCACCGTTACCCTGTCCGAATTTGTTGTAAAACTGGTCGGTGTGCCGCTGGCATTGCAGCGACGTGGCCGATTGGGCAAATACATCTCCGGCTTCGTGCGGGCAGATGCGCGTGAACGCGCGGTAGGCAGCACCGTCTTTGACAACGATCACGCCTTCCAGGTTCAGAAACCCCTGCGTGTCGAGAGTAGACTTTTCAGCGGCGCTCAGCGTCCTGGGACCGGTAAAGCCTTTGCCTGCCGCAGAATCCGAATCGTTTTTCGTCATACATCCCAGCAGGCACCCTACCCCGCTGACTGTGACAAGTGCTAACCCTCCTTTGCGGATAAAATCGCCGCGCGAAATTTTGCCCTTCTCCATAGTTTACAACCGTCCAAAGATGCAGGTCTGCAAGCAAATTATCGGGACAGGGTGCCGGTGTCTGACCAGCTGTTTTCTACTTGCGACAGGACGCAAATTTCTGTACGCGGTTTTAATGACCATGCGCAGGCGGATTTTTTTCATAGCCTGTGCTATGCTTTCTGGAGCAAACTTGCACTCTTTGCCACAATATACGGCGCGTGAAGGCAGAAGCTGCGACAGTTGCCACGCGTACCCGTTCGAAAC
>CAYHJO010000201.1:0-8108 GCA_964356715.1 uncultured Turneriella sp.
CGTCTTCCCTTCGTCACCCATCGGCAGCGGATTGTTCGTGCCTGCGAGAAACAGCTTGATCTGGTCGCGGTAGTGCTTCGATGACGGGTTGCCCGACACGCCGGTATGTACCATGAGCTGCGCGGGTTCTTTTTCGTTGAAGTCGACGACGAAACGCATCGCAGGAATCACGAACGTGTCGAAGTTTTCACCCCAGGCGTAGTGGGCCACGTTGATGGTGTGGCTGTCACCCTGGTATGATACCGGGCCGTGGTTCCAGTACCATGAGGCGATGCGCAGGTCTTTCGTAATGTCGTTCTTCCAGTAAATTTTGTGCAGCTTTTCCCAGCGCCATCTTTCGGGCGCGCCCATTTCGTCGCCGCAGAATTCGTACGCGTCGGCGAGCGCCAGGGCGAGCATATCCGCCTTGGTTTCTTTTTCGGCAGTCTTAATGTCGTCGAAATAAGGACTTTCTTCACGGCCGAGAATGTGGTCCTGTGGTGCACTGTACGAACGCAGATTGATGTCGATGAAGCCTTTCCACAGCGGCGAGTCTATCCCGAGCTCATCGCCGAACACGTTGCGCGTAAACATATGATAAAACGCGGCCATCACCGCGCCACCCTGCGAATTTTTGGTCATTGTATTATCGAATTTCTGCAGAATCGCCAGCGCCGCTTTCGCACGGGTCTGCTTCCTTTCAGGTAGCTTTGCAATCGCTGCGCTCAGTTCGCCTTCGATCGATTTGAAAACCAGTTGAGTCTTTTCGGCCATGCGCGAAAACAGATCGAGCTGCATTCTCTGCACGTCGGTACCCTGCCAGTCGTCTTTTGCCGCCAGCAAATCGGAAATCCGCTCAGAACGCTCGGGGCTGTACCATACCGAGCTGATCTTGCGCTTATCGTCTTTGGGCACAGTGCGCTCATTGGCGGTCACAAGAAAACCGCTGTCGGGATTCTCGCGGTGTGGTTGCCGGTCGAACGGCAGGTAGGATTTCCAGCGGTAGCCCTCTGCGGCGATCGAAGGGAGCTGGCCATTCCCCTTTGAACGTACAGGGATTTTGCCCGTGGTTTGCCACGCGATATTTTCGCCGTCGCTGTAAACCAAATTGAGATAGATTGAGTGGAGCTTGCTTGTTGCCTTGCGGAATTCGGCCATCGTCGCCGCGCTGCCCATCTCATAGATGCCGATGCCGGCGGTATCACCGTCTTGCAGCGTCCAGCGCATCGCCAGATGTTTCTCCGTTCTAAATCCGACTGGCACGAGTGGTGTCAGCTGTTTGCTGTCGAGCTGGTTCAGCGCGTCGCTCACGAGCGGGCCGTTAGCGGTGAAGCGCAGTGTCACGTCTTTGTCGTGGCCGAAACGCACTTTGAAGTGTTCTTTCACTTCGCGCACGGGTGCCCATGAATTGTCAGTCTTGAGAAAAAGCGTCCGGTTATTTTCCGATTTGATGGTTTCAATAAAAAGATCCTGGCAATCGGCTTCGACCATCGTCGCGCCCCACGCGATATTGCCGTTGTAACCCAGTTGAATAAAAGGCTGCCCCGCGATTGTGACTCCGGCTGCTTTGTAGGTGGGCGATTCGATGCTCATCATTGACCAGATTGAGGGCATCGTCAGTGGAAGATGCGTGTCGTTGGCGAGAATTGCTTTGCCGCCTTTGGTCTTTTTGCCGGCAATCGCCCAGTTGTTCGACGCGGGCATACCGGTGCGGAAAACTTTTTCGACTTCTGTCAGTGTTTCGCGCACGCGATCAGAGTGCGGTGTAATGGCGGATGCAACTTTTTTATCGATCTTTTGCGCCTCGGCAAAAGGGATCGGTTCGTCCTGATACGTTGGCACGAGCCACGCGGCTTTTTCAGCACCCAGCTTGTTGGCTGCATCGAGAAAGAAAAGTTCTTCATTAATATTGAGCGCGAGGCCAAACGACAACGCGCCGAAAACATAACCGCAGTCATAGACAGTCCACGGCTCGGGTGTGTAGCCCGTCAGCACAAACTCGAGCGGCAGATTGCGGTGTGTTTTCAGAAAAGCGTTTACTCCCGCTGCGTATGCTTCGAGCGGCTCGCGGTTTTTCGCGGGCATTTTGTCGATCGCGCGATCGACGTTACGCTTAATACCCACGCTGCGCATGTACACATCGACCGGCAGCATTTTTGATCCGGCTACTTCTGCCAGGCGGCCGGTCACTGCGAGTTTCGTCGAATACATCTGCCACAGTCTATCGGTCGCCGCGGCGTAGCCCGCACCGAAGAAGGCGTCGTATTCGTTGTCGGCTTTGACGAACGGCACGCCGAGTTCGTCGCGCGCGATGGTCACGCTGCCGCGCACACCTTCGATTTTGATGGTGCCCGATTCAGAAACGACCGAGGCTTTGCCTTTGTAGTAGAGATAGGCGAGGCCGATGATGCCCGCCAGAATGAGGCCGATGAGAATTTTTTTCAACCAATGGCGTTTTGGTGCCTGGCCGCCCTCGGCGCTACCTGACATGGATTGTGGCAGCGTGCGAATGATCGGGCCGGTCGCCGCGCCTTTGCCGTCTCTGCCGGTATTCGAGCGTGATTTGTTTGCGCCCGCGCCTTTTTTGCGCGAAGTCGATTTGCGTGCGGGTGCGACCTTTTTTGCCATGGTTCGGTAGAGAAGGGGAAAAAACTCAGCGCGTAAAGCGCTATGGCGTTCTGCGGTCAGGTTTTGAGCGTTTTGCGGGAGCGCCGTTATGAACAAATCGGATTATCTCGGTGTGTATAAATGCGCTCCTTGACCATTCTCTAACAACGGATACGTAATTACTGAAAACAGACTCCAATTGTTCTCCGGAGAGTACAAAATTCAAAATGCGCCAAAGCAAATGCGAAACACTTATGCGCAGTGCACGCGCAACCGCATGCAACTGGTCATACGTCGCCTGATTCCAGTAAACATTAAAGCGAACAAAACCTTCACTGCAGTCATTGAATTGCAGCAGGCCGATGCGACGCAGTTTTTCAGAATGGCATCGTCGTATATGTGCGGAAAGGAACTGCTGTATTGTTCTCCGATGTTGTTTCCAATTGACTTCTGCAGCTGCCGGCAACGAAATACTGGTTTTGAATTTTACCATAATCCCTCTACTTATTAAATACCAGCAAATCGCCGAATTTTCTCAGCCGGAGCGCAGATTTTCTTTTTTAGCTTGCCGTATTATGTCGCATCAGCCTGATGAGACATAATATGTCAGCAGAAGCGGCAGTGCAAAGCAGTAAGCGACAGGCGATTCAGTATCTGCGTCCCACGCTTTCGCGGAATGAGCTCAAGTCAGTGCTTGAGTCCCTGGTCATGGAAGAGGTCACCTTTGGTCAGGGTGTCGTCAATTTCGAGCGAGCATTTGCGCGCACGTTTGATTTTCAGCATGCCGCGGCGGTAGATTCATACACATCGGCGTTTCATCTGGCACTGCTTGCGGCGGAAGTGGGAAAAGACGATGAAGTTATTGTGCCGGTATCCGCGCCACTCAGCCTGCTGGACGCAGTCGGATATATCGGTGCGCGCGTGACGCTGGTCGATCTCGCGAAAGACTCGCTCCACGCTGAGCCGGAGTCGCTGCTTGCGGCCATCAGCGACAAGACTAAAGTAATCTTCCTCCCTTATACATTTGGTTCATACAAAGATTTCCGGCCGGTGTATGAGCAGCTGGATGCGCTTGGCGTCAGAAAAGGCAAAGAGCGCCGCATTCGCGTGATAGAAGATATTTCACACGTTGCGGGCCACGATTTTGCTGGCCGCCATCCGGGTGGGGATTCGGATATTGCGATTCTGGGTCTCAACGAAGACCACTTGATGACAATCGGTAAGGGCGCGGTGGTGATGACTGACTCTCAGAATGCGTATGCCATGATTAAAGATCTGCGCGTGCAGGGCGGTAACCGTCCATACCGCATCCGTTTTGACTACGCGATAACCGATTACCAGGCGGCGATGGGGCTCGAGCAGCTTGGCAATCTATCCGCGATGATCGAACGCCGTCGTCGTATGGGCGTTCTTTATAATGAAGCAATTGCTAATAGCCGATTGCGCTCATTTTTTGGCGCGCCTGAGTTCGATGTCTGCGGTGGATTTCCCGTCGTGGGCGAAACAGACATCACTCACATGCAGCGTTATTTTTCTTCGCTGCAAATTGAAACACGACGTCTGTTTCCTAATGGTCCGTTGCACCACATCATGGGACTTAATCCGCTTGATTATCCGAATGCAGAACGATTGTTCCAGCGCGGTCTTGTGTTGCCATTGTATCCGATGCTGAATAAGGCAGCGGTAGAAAAAATCACTGCGGCTATCCGCGGCTTCTATTGATGTGCATCGCAGATTAAGTCTCTTCGCATGCAAGTTTGACACCAAAGGTGAAAAATTATTTGCACATTGTGGATTCATGTGCATAACTAACTGCGAATAAAGTGACATATTAATTATGCGCGCAGAATTTTTTTACGCGTTTTTTGCGATTTCGTCTTTACGTTGCGTTCGACTCCTTGGATTCTCTCTCGTTCCGCAATGGCAGTCGACAAGCAACAGAAATTTTTTGAGTGTCAGGAATGCTCATCGATCGTCGAGCGCGTCTACCAGCACGGTATCTGCCGCAGTTGCCTGACGCGAAAGCTGCAGGCAGTCCGCCTGATCATCGATAAAAACCACGCGCTGAAAGATGCGCAGATGGCCTGAATGCCCGGTTGCGGTCTCTGATCGCCATGACGTCCGCTTCGCAATACATCGTCATTCTCGACCGCGACAAAACAATCAACGAAGATCCGGGTTATCTGAACGACGAGTCGCGCGTTGAGCTGATGCCAGGCGCTGCCGACGGTATTCGGCTGCTCAACCATTTTGGCATTCGCGTGTTTGTGGCCTCGAACCAGTCGGGTGTCGCACGCGGATTAATCACTCAGGAGCAACTGGCCGCCGTGAATGCGCGCATTACCGGGCTTCTGCTGGCGCAGGGTGCACACATCGGCAAGATTTACGTGTGTACGCACGGCGATGCGGACAACTGCGATTGCCGCAAGCCAAAATCGGGGCTGATCCGCCAGATTCTCTCCGAAAACGGCGTGGATCCGCTGAAAACTTATATCGCGGGAGATCGCGCGCGCGACCTGGCATGCGGCCTCGAATTCGGGCTGCGCGGCATTCTGGTCGGCGGGACGATCGACAGCGTGTCGAGTGTCGGCCTTGCGCATCTGCGCGGCGCTGGCGGTGAACCCATGCCAGAGAACCTGGTGTTTCGTGCCGCGGATTTGCGCGAGGCTGCGGCTTTTATACTTGAAGAAATATTTGAGCGCGAATCTCGCGAACATGTTTATGGCGATGCGATTGCCGCCGCGCCGCTCATCGAAAAACTCAAACGCGAGGGCCGCAAGGTCGTGTTCACGAATGGCTGTTTCGATATTCTGCATAGCGGTCACGTGCAACTATTGGCGCAGGCACGCGCGCTGGGCGATTTTCTGGTGCTGGGGCTCAACTCAGATCGCAGCGTCAGCGCGCTCAAGGGTCCGTCGCGGCCCGTGAATTCAGAAACGGACCGCGCGCGCATTCTCGCGCAGTTACCCTATGTCGATGCCGTGGTGATCTTTGATGAAGATACGCCAGTGTCACTCATGGAAAAATTACAGCCTGCGGTACACGTCAAGGGCGGCGATTACGTGAGGGAAAAAATTCCCGAGTACGCCGTGATGCAGAAGCTCGGCGGTGAAATTGTGATCCTGCCGTTTCGCAAAGGCTATTCGACAACGTCGATTCTCGCACGCTCCGCGCAAAAATAAATTTTTCAGTTTGTCTCAGTCACTTCGGCCGTGAGGTTGCCTTTCGCAAGGCGGATCGATAGCGTGCTGCCCTTTTTGACCTGCTTGCTGTCTGTCACGATTTTTTTATCAGCATAAGTGACAGAGTAGCCGCGGCTCAGAGTCGCAAGCGGTGAGTAAGCGTCAAAACGACCGACCGTGCTCGACAGCCGTGCTTCGGTCAGTTTCAGTTGCTGGCCGATCAGAATATCGAGTGGTGTCAGCCGATTGAGCGAGTTTGCCGCTGAATTTACGATATTGCGGAACGTGAAGCGTAATTTCGATTCGAGCTCGTCGAGCCAGTGCGCCTGGTCTTTGACGAGCAGATACGGTTTTTCCCAGAATTCTTTTTCTGACGAGCGGAGATATCTTTCCTGCAAAAGTTTCAGCCGCGATTCGACACTCGCGAGCGCACGCTTATGAAAATTTTCTGCTTTGTAGCGGAGTTCATTGATCAAGGGGAAAACTGCACGCGCGGCGTCGGTGGGCGTTGCCGCCGCATAGTCGGCGACGTCGTCTGAGATGGGGTGATCGATCTGGTGGCCCACGGCCGACACGACGGGAATGCGGCAGGCGGCGATCGCACGGCAGACCGCTTCGTCGTTGAACGCCATGAGGTCTTCGGCTGAGCCACCGCCGCGGCCGACAATGACGGCGTCGCATTTCCAGACGGATTTTTGTATTTCTGTGAGCGCGGCGACGATCGACTGCGCTGCGGCTTCGCCCTGCACCTGCGCGGGTGCGAGCACAATTTCTGCGTTGGGGTAACGCTCCTGCACCTGTTTAAGAATATCGCGGTAAGCGGCGGTGCCGGCGCCGGTCACGATGCCGACACGGCGCGGCAGCGCGGGCAGTTCGCGCCGGTTGTCGGTCTTGATCAATCCTTCTTTGAGCAGACGCTCGCGAATTTGCTGCAGTTTTTGCAGAATATCACCCGCACCCACTTTCTGGATTTTTTTGACCGTCAGGCTGTAGGTCGATTGCGGTGCATAGATGCCGGTTGAGCCGAGAATTTCGACTTCGAGACCGGCTTTGAGTTCAAAGTCGAGGGCGGTTTGCGCAAAACGGAAATACGTGCAACGAATTGTGCTGCGGGCATTCTGCGTTTTCTGGCCCATGTCTGACAGCGTAATGTAGATGTGGCCAGAAGAGGCGTGTTTCTGGTACGAGGTGATTTCGCCGCGCACCCAAACATCCTGTAGTTCAGGCGAGTTTTTGATTTTGTATTCGATGATGCGGCAGATTTCCGCGACGGTATATTGCTGGGGCATACGGTTTTTGCTGCAACACCAGTTGAACATTGACGCATCGCGTCAACGTTCAACTGGGGGCAATGAATTCGATTCTTATTACGCAATGCCTGCAGAATGATTTCGTGCGCCTGCTCGACAAATACGATCCGCTGCCGAACTACCTGCATGTCGGCTATGACGAGGCGAATCGCCTTTTGGGTGAACGCGTCGAAGAAGGGCCGGTCGCGCAGATTATGCACTGGGCCTACGAGCAGTCGCCCGAAGAGCTGAAAATTATCCACATCCGCGACTGGCACGACGAATGCGATGCCGGGCAGGCTGCGCACCTGACGCAGTTCGGCGTGCACTGCCTCAAAAACAGCGAAGGCGCGGATTTCGTGTTTAATAAGCAGATTAATCCGCAGCGGCAGCATTTTATCGTCGATGCCTCGGGCCTCAACGATTTCTACAAGACAGACCTCGAAGAGAAACTGGAGGACTGCCTGCATGGTGGCATGCGTGTTGGTAACGCGCATGAGGCGGCATCCGTGCGTGTCGGATTAATCGGCGTCTGGACTGAGGCGAAAATCACGTACCTGGCCTATGAGCTTCTGACGCGTTATCCGAAAATTGAACTCGTGACGTGTAGTGCACTCACTGCCAGCTCATCGCGCAGCCAGCATTTCATCGCACTCGACCATTTGAAAAAAATCCTCGGCGTGAAGATCTTTGACTCGGTGGCAAGTTTCGCCGAATATCTTGGCGGTACCGGGCGCGGTCTGGCGGCATCGCGCTTCACGCAGACAGCGATACTCGACCCGGCCAAGTTCCATTTTAATATTCCGTATGAACTAAAAGAAGCGGATAACAAAATTCTGCACTATCTTTTCCGCGACAGCAAGTCTGCCGAATTCATCTGCCTCGACGGCGGCTTTAGCGGCAATGTTGTGCTCAAGGCAGAGTCGCGCGACCAGTATGGCCAGAAACAGACGCCGACGGTCGTGAAAATCGGCGAACGCGACCCGATTTCGCGCGAGCGCACGGCGTTCGAGCGTGTGCAGGAAGTGCTGGGCAATAGTGCGCCAGCGAT
>CAYHJO010000202.1:0-8103 GCA_964356715.1 uncultured Turneriella sp.
GCTGTATTCAAGGCGCTTTTGTCGCCGGCGAAGATGACGTCCTGTCAGCCGCCGACCCGGCGCCTCCATGCGCTTTTGCCATCTTCACGCGCTCAATGTTTTTCTGCGCGGCATTGCGCAGTTCGTTGTTCTGCGAGCGCGTGATCTTCTCGTATTGCGCGACGATGTCGGCGCGTTTGTCCTCAGGAAATTTATTTTTTGCCCACTGCAACTCGGCGATGTTGGCGCGCAACAGTGCGTGCAGTTCTGAGTCGCGCATCGATTCTGCGTAGCTCAGTGAAATGTCGGCCTCGTCGAAATTGGCGAGCGCGATGAGCGCGCGGGTTTCAGTGATGAGTCCCAGGTACTTGACTGCGTTGTCGGCGCTCTGTTTTGCGTCGCGCGCGAGGGTCAAAGCCTGCGCGGCGTTGCCGTAGGCCAGTTCTGCCCTCGCAACAAGCAGCGAAAGCTGCTGCGGAACCGGTTTATCCGCATCTTTTAAATCTTCGATAAAACTGTAACCCGCTTTGCGCGCTTCTTTAAAACGGCCCGACGCAAAGAGCAGACCGATAATATCTTCACGCAGACCGGGGCGGTCGGGGGTTTCTTCTGCAACGGCGCGCAGGTGGTAGACGGCATCGCTGTAGTTCTTCTTGGCGGTGTGGCAATGCGCCGCAAGAATGCGCAGCTCGGGTTTGGTGCCGCTGTCTTTGATCGCCGGGCGTACCGCGGTCAGGCACGCATCGTAGTTTTTTTGTTCATAATAGGCCAGCGCGCGTTCATAGGCGGCATCGCCGGTTTTGGCCTCTTTTTTGTCGGCCTCGTCCTTTTGGGCCGCCACCGCCAGCATTGGCAGAATAAGGAGAATACACAGTACAACGCGCATGGCAGGCAGCGCGCCGCCTTGAGACACCGCGAAAAGCAAGAAAACACTTTGCGGTGCGCCGACAAAATGCAGATACCGGCGTGCTGACGCAGGCCGAAAATCCATGGGGACTCGACTTGTGGATTCTGCGAGCGGAAACCGGGGCCAGCCACACCGGCGGCAACAAAGGCTACAAGCTGCGGGGTTATTTCGACCTTGCGCGCCAGGAAGGTATCAGGCATATGATCACCATGGCCGGGCCGTATTCTAACCACCTGCGTGCCTTTGCCGCGCTCACGCGGCGTGAGGGGCTTGGCGCAACGGCGATTGTGCGCGGCGACGAGCTCATCGATGCCAGCCGCCACTCTGATGAACTACGCTTTGCACTCGGCTGCGGCGTACGGCTGATTTTTGCCGACAGGCAAGCATACCGCGCGTTACGCGAAACATCCACCGCAGCTGAACGATCTGTTTTGGTGCCGGATGTAGACTTTGCCGCCGCCGGTTTTGTACCAGAAGGCGGTCTTGGCCCTGAAGGCCTGATCGGGGTGGCCGATTGGGCGGCAGAGGCAACAGGTTTTGACGCGGTTGTTATACCGTGTGCGACAGGCACCACCTGCGCTGGTTTTCTCGCGGCAACGCGGCAGCCAACGCGTGTGATCGGTGTCGCGGTGCTGCGCAATTTTGCGGCAGTGCATGCCGCGATCTCAAGGCTAGTTCCCGGCGAGGCGCAGCGTTTTACGCTCGTTGAAGATTATGCCGCCCAGCGCTTCGGTCGCCCCGATGGAGCTGATGATAACATTCTCGATTTTGCCCGGGAGAACGGCTTAGTGGCCGATACGATCTACACGGTGCGCGCGCTGAGGGCACTGCGCGATTATGCGCTCTCGAAGAAGCTCTTTGGGCGGGTGCTTCTGGTCTATACGTACAACGAGTGAAACTTACTCAGAAACGCGCCGAGCGCCTGCCGAATCGGTTCCGGCGATTCGTTTTGCTCATGCAGAAAATTGTCGATTACCTGTGAAACTTCCTCTGTGACGTGCAGGCACTTCTCTGCCATCTGTTTTCCACTTTCGGTGAGCGATACGAGGTGGCTGCGCGCATCGAGCGGGTTCGGCGCTTCGGAAACGTATTGGATTTTGCGCAGCTTCGCGAGCAGCACACTCATGTTGGCGCGCTCGCGCATTGTCAGCACGCAGAGATCGGTCGCCGACCGGGGGCCGTGTTCGAGCAGTGCGGTGAGAATCGCCGCATAAGGTACCGTGAGGCGCAGCTCAGAGAGTTTGCCCTCGAGCATTGCCGTGGCGATGCGCCCGCTGCGAATGAGCAGCACGGCGCTCGGTGTGTTCTGGCGCGAAACCAGTGGATTCGGCGGCATTAACATATTTCATTTTCCCGTTGCGCGTTTTTCTTTGACTATAACGGTAGTGGGGGCAGCCTGCATATAATCGTAATCGCGGATTTGCTTCTGTCCCTCTTCGCTGAGCGCGTAAGCGATGAAGGCGTCTTTTCTGCCGCCATCGGGCACGTAGACAAGGGCGAGTGGCCGTGAGAGGCGATACTTACCGGCCTGGATGTTATCGACCGAAGGCGTCAGGTATGGGCCCTCGGGCAAAAGCGAATAATCCAGAATTCGGATTTTGTTTTTCCCTTCGGATTTCGCCACGCCGACACCCATGTAAGCTATGGCACCCGGGTTAGAGGAAATAAAATCAAAGATCTCTTTATTATCGCGCTTAGTCACGGCGACTGAGGTGTATTCGGCGTCTTTGAGCGCCGCGTAAACCGGCTCTCCCAGGTCTTTTCGGCGCAGCACGTGCTCGCGCACATAACCTTCGCTACCTGAGCTGCTGTTGCGCAGCACCGGTATGATTGCCATGTCGGGACCGCCGAGCTCTTTCCAGTTAGAAATTTTACCCGAAAGAATTTGTGAGAACTGGAGTAGATGAATCTTAGAAACCGGGTTCGATGGATGCACTACGACGGCCACACCGTCAAAGCCAATATCCACCTTTTCATAGCGCGAAATGTCAGCCAGCGCAGCCAGATGCGTTTCGCTGATGTCATTCGACGTCATCGCAATGTCGACACGCTTGCGCGTGAGGTCGTCGATGCCGAGTTTCGAGCCGCCACCGCTCACCTTGACTTCGTACTTTTTCTGGCTGGCATTAAAGCCTTCGGCCAGAAGTGTGATGACGTTCTTCATGGTTTCTGAACCGGAAATCAGCACCTCTTGCCGGCGCGAGCAGGCCGTAAGGGCGATGAGGCCCAATAACACCAGCCATCTGCTATGGATTTTCATAGCTGGCCTGCGGGCAGTGGGTTTGTCTATTTGGAGATATTGCATATTTAGTTATTTACCATAATATAGAATTAATTTGATTTGACAAGGGTTTTTTGCAGGCCGGACACTTGTGTTCGCGCCTAGTTGATACAGATCGCGAGAACGTGTTACTGCACAGCATCAACGACTACGTCGAGCGCGATACCACAGCGCTGGAATATGAAATTTTTGTCCTACGCCATTTTCACGAATTGAATCTGGCCGAGATCGCATCGGTTGTAGACCAACCCCTGACCAACGTTCACCGTATTCTCACCGGCTTAACCGGCAAAATTCGCCGGATTTACGGCCCGAGCGACGGGTAGTATGGCCAAGTCAATCACTCCCTGAAGCAATTCAACAACTTAAATTTACCCTTCTTCTCCACAACGATACCGATAAAATGGTTATCGATATAGGTCTCAATCTTGCCGTCCTTTCTGTATTTGTACGTTAATGGCAATTCAAAATACAATGTGACGTTGCCATGCTTTTCGGTGCGCTTGGGCTCGCCGATCTTCACATCCCAAATTCCGGTATAGGTTTTCAGAAGTTTAAACCGGCGCGATGAGATCGCCACGCGGTGCGGCTCGATGAAAACATTGAAGATCATTGCCGGATCGTCTTTTTTCTCGGGTAGCAGGCTGTGTATGGCCGTAACATATTCAGTCTTCGTAACGAAGAACTCAGCAAATTTTTTCTCGTCTGTATTTGTGAGCGCATGAGCTAGCGCATCTTTGATCTCTTGCAGCGAATTCGCACCGCCGGTAAGCGGAGTCGTGTTTGTGCAGCCCGCAATCATTACTGGAGTCAAGGCGCAAGTCAGAAGAAAACAGAACTTTTTCATATGGTATACCTAAAAAGGCCCCCATCCACAGCTGTGAATGGAGGCCAGTACATCAAGCGTTTTGTTAGCTTAGAGACCGTCTGTGGTGATGTTTGTCCAAGCACCAGCAAAAGTACCCGCCGCGAAGCCAACGGTTGTATCCGCTGAAAGAAAGTTATTTCCCGTCGCACCCTGAGAGCTGGCAGTTGGCAATGTTTGTCCAGTGCCCCCAGTGCAACCCGCTTGTTTTTCGAACGGAGTGGCACCATTGTCTGTATTGATTTTATTCGCTACAGCCAAGGCGCTGGTAAGCGCACCTGTACCGTCAGAGCCTTTTATACATGCTCCTGCTTGAGTTGCGGAGCCTGTTCCCATAAATAAGGATTCATCAGCTCCAGTAGCCGCCGTCCAAAAAGTTCCGTCATTGGCAGTCGTCAATGCGGTGGTCCCGTCGTTTTCCACATTCCGCGCAGCCAAGAGTCCGAAAGCACGCACATCGCCGTCTGTTACACCTGTAATAGTATTTGCACTCTCAAACGCAATTCTCATATCTCGCGTATTGTCCAAAACGGAATTGTAAACCTTGCCATGAGTGCCAACGCGGAATCGGAAAATATTCTTATATGCCGTTGCTGTTAAACCTGCATTCTGCGCTGCATCCGTCGCAAAAACTGTATTTGCAATAATCGGCGCAGAGCGCGGAGTCAAACCATTCGTGTTCGTATCATTGTCCGCTTCCATGATATTTGAATCCGCATCGCGTTGCGTCGAAACGTTGCCCAGATATGCAATACCGTATTGGACAGTTCCTGTCCAACCGTTTGTCCAGTCGATCATGTCGTCGCCGTTTGCGAAGCTGATCAGATACTTAACGTTTACAGTACCGCCAAAGAACTCGATGCCGTCGTCTGAACCGCGGCTCACATTAAGATGGTCGATTGTCGTGCCGTTGCCGACCGCGTAGAGCGACAGGCCATTCCATTCTTTCGTTGTTGTCAGTTTTTTGCCGGCAAATTCGATACGGACATATTGAATCGTACCGCTGTTGTCGGTTATTACCGCACCCGAAGCCAGACCCGCTTTGCCAGTGTCGAACTCAGTGTTGACTTCGTTGCCAGCCTGGTTCCAGACAGAACGTCCCTGAATCGTCAAGCCACCCCAATCACCGGGTGCTCGTGTACCTGCGGTTTTATCCGAAGTGAACACAATTGGCGAAGCTGCGGTACCGACTGCGTTGATGCGCGCACCGCGTTGGATTACGATGCCTGAAGTTGTGGAAGTACTTGCTTTGACTGTGACCCCAGACTGAATCTTCAGTTCTGTGCCGCAGGCAAAGTTCACCACTCCACTGATCGTGTAGGTGTTCCCGGTGCCTAACAGTACGCTGCTGCTCTGCTTACCTGACAGTGTGCTGCCGTTGGCCAGTGCGCTCGTCGCCGAAGTCGGGGTGGGTGGGGTTGCCACGCAGCTCGAATCTTCATCAAATTGGCCTACGGTTGTACCGCCTGCCGCCGTTTCGTCTGTCTTTGAGCAGTTGCTCAAAATCATCAGGCCGGCAAATGCCAGGCTGATGCCTAATTTTGTTTTCATCTTTTCTCCTTTTGCATTTCGCAAATTTTCCATGTACTTAAAGTCCTTTATTCGTCTAGTTCCAAGTATAGCTATATGCGACCATGAAGTTGACACCGAGCTGGTATGAACGCACGACCTTATCGCCCTGCCTGGCGTAGATTACGGGATTCAGGATGTTACCGGCGGTAAATTTCAGATCGCCGTATGACCCGATCTTTTGTTTCCATACCGAATCGAGCCTGCCGTTAGCCTTTTCTTTCGTGTCTTCGAGTCCGCTAATACCAACTTCGGTGATGCGGTCGCCGAAGTAGTAGAACAGAACCGATATCTGGGTACCCGATTTTTCCCGGTCATAGTTGAGTCCCGTATTGATGACATACGGAGACTGGCCTTGCAGAGCGCGGTCTTTGTTCGTATAGAACGGGTCTGAAATCGAGATATTCGATTTGATATAGGCAAAGTTGGCGTTGACCGAAAATTCATCGATCCACTTCGAGATAAAACCGAGGTTTTTCCGCGTCTCTAATTCGACACCATAATTCGACGCCTTATCTGCGTTGCGGAATGTGCGGACATAGTCGGTTCCCGGTTGCAGAATGGTCTCAATCGGCAGCTTCATCTCTTTATAGAAACCGCTAAGAGCAATAACTTCCATCGGCGACGGAAACCATTCCCAGCGCAGGTCATAGTTCTCAATTTCCGTCTGCTTCAGGTTTTTATTTCCCTTTTCATAACCTGCGCCACTAATACGCTCGAAATAGAACTCCGACATCTCGCGAAAATCGGGGCGCGAAACAGTCTTGCTGTAGGCACTGCGCAAATTCATGTCGTCTGTGAGTTTAAGGATAAGCGTGCCCGTCGGTAAGAAATTTGACGTTTGGATAATGCCAATGGTCTTAGTCGCCGGACTAAAGAAATCGTAGGTCGAAACAACTTGTTTGAATGTCTCATAACGGCCCCCCGCGACAAGACGCAGACTGGAGATAATTGGCATGTCGATTTCGCCGAATCCCGCATAATTGTCGTACGCCGCCGCATATGTGTCCGTCGCAGTAGTATCTTCTGTCAGGGTGTACGTGCCGTTCGCGATGCTCGCCGACGTGATGATGTCAGAAAGCCCAGCGCCAGAGGTATCGGTTACCCCACGGTAGGCAAAGCGGCGGTTCTTACTGTTGCGGTCTCGGAAAATAAACGCACCGCCAACCGTCATTTTCGATTTGAGCCCAGACCATTGGTTGAATGGAATTACCAACTCTGGTCGCAGGTCGGTCACGTTGTCCTTATTTTGACTGTTGAACCGCAGCGAGTTCTGAGCATTAAATTGGTTTATGGTAAAATTATCGGGTGTCGCCGATTCCTGATACCAGGTACGAGTATCGGGTTCATAACGCTTCGCGACTGAATACGCAGCCTTCCAGTTGAACGCAATGTCTCCAAGGCTGGTGAACCGGTGTTCGCCCGAAGCCTGATTGAACCACAGAGACGTCTCGATATACTGTAAGCGCAAATCTTTAATGTAGCCTAGCGACAAAAGATTTGATCCTTTCGTGGAAATGACCTCGTCAGTTGAGGCCTGTGTATACATTGTCGTTCCACGAATTTTATGGTTTTTGTCGATTACTCCCGTCAGCGAGAGCAGGCCCGCCTTTGAAGTACGGTATTGCGAACGCTCGACTTTGTAATCGCGTACGGCAACACCACTGGTATCATACAGTGCCTGCGTTTCGTTCAGATTCTGCGATTGCTCCCGGAACATGCCCGAAGCAATAACGCCGAGCGAGTCGCCGCGTTCGTTGAGTTTATACGTATTACCAAATGACAGATTGAAATATGACGGCATCGCGCCATTAGTGCTCTGCGCATTGTAGATTCTGCTAAACGCCTGACCGGCAGCGATTTTGTTGGCTGAGCTGGCAGTATTGAGGTTTGAGCTAGGTATTGCCGAGGGCAGAGCACGCGTTCCATCGTCGATGCCGAGAGAATCCAGCTTACCGCCTTGGTACGTGTTGAACGGTTTGAAGGTGGTTAAACTGTTATACCCTGTGGAAAGTAGTACTTTCGCTTCCATCTTATCGGGGAAATCCACGGGGTTGATGTCGACCAGGCCGCCAGAGAAATCGCCCATCATGTTGGCAGTATAGGTTTTAGAGATGACAATGTTATCAAGCAATGCGACCGGGAATACATCGAGTGGAATGACCCGTTTTTCGGGTTCAGGAGATGGCAGCAGTGAACCGTTAAATTGTACGCTGGAATAACGCTCTCCCAGTCCACGCACATAGATATATTTGCCGTCTACGATAGTGACACCGGTCACTCGGCGAGCTGCATCGCCTGCGTCCTGATCTGGTGATTTGGTAATTTGCTCCGCCGCAATCGCATCTTGCGATGCAGCAGCTTTTTTTCGCTTTGAGAGCAGCGCAGCAGAAGTATTGTCTAAACGCTTCGCCGTCACCACAACCTCGCCCGACACCTTGTAGTTCATTGTGACGTTCGCGCGCGCGGGTTTGCCCTGTGCGACGTTGACGCCTGTGCTGG
>CAYHJO010000203.1:0-8066 GCA_964356715.1 uncultured Turneriella sp.
CCCCCCCCCCCCCCCCCCCCCCCCCCCCCCCCCCCCCCCCCCCCCCCCGCTTCGCACAAATCTGCCTGCTCAAATTCAGGGACGCGAAATTAATCGCCAAAGAGAACTTTTCGCTGACCGAGACAGACATGGCTGCCGAGGCACTCGGCGATGCGGAATTTGTGGAAACGTTCTTTCGCGATTATTATACCGGCATGCTCGATATTCCGCCGTTTATCGTTTTGCCCGAGGGGCTTGATCTCAAGCGCTGGCAGGCGGCACTCAAAAGTCGCAGTGGTGAAAACACCCGTGTTGCGACGCTCGGCGAATTTGCCACCGCGATCAGAGATTCGCATGCAGAAATAAATCCGCCGGCGCTCATGCAGATGGCCACCAACAATGCCCGTCTGGTGATGCGCGAACGGCTGCTGTCAGAAAATCTGCGCAACCAGCGCCTTGGTCTCAGGCAATTGCAGAAGTTTCTGAACCTGAAGGAACCGCCGCAGATTATCGAATGCTACGACATCTCGAACATACAGGGAACAGACCCGGTGGCTAGCGGGGTGATGCTGAGGGATGGCATGCCGTATAAGGCCGGCTACCGCAAATACCAGATCAAAACAGTGGAAGGCGCGAACGACCCCGCGATGATGCATGAGGTGATCACACGCCGGCTGGCGCGCGTTGCCACCGACGAGGTGAAAGCGCCCGACCTGATCGTGATCGATGGCGGCACGACGCAGCTGAACGCGGCACTCAAGGCCCGCACAAATGCCAGCCTGAAGATACCCATGATCGGCCTCGCGAAGAAATTCGAGGAGATTTATACCGAAGACGGCCGCATTCTGCGTTTTGACAAAGACAGCCCCGGTATGCAGATTCTGCGGCGCGCGCGCGACGAAGCGCACCGCTTTGCCGTCAGCTACCACCGCAACCGGCGTATGAAACGCAACCTGCGTTCGCTGTTCGATGGCGTGACCGGTATCGGTGAAAAAAAACGCGCGCAGGCTCTGATACTTTTGCGCAAACTCGACCTCGCAGCGCTCGACACCGATCAGCTCGCGAAAAAAATAAAAAAAGAAACCGGTATCAGCGAAGAGTCAGCGCGCGGTCTCGCGCAGAAGATTTTCGAAAGCCTGCCAGGGCAATAGCGCGCATTTGTAGCGTGCCGGCAGTTTGTATACCGGTGCGAGCGCGCCGGTTCTGAACAGATTGTCCTGGTCAAAGGACTCCCCGAATTTCTGCACAAGGTCGGCTGCTTCCGCGAGCGACTTTCCGCTTAAGGTGCGCGACAAATATGTCGCGCTGGCCCTGAGTATCGCGCAGCCTTCCGATTCCCAGCCGACCCAGGCGATCGCCCCGTCGTGCAGCGCCAGTGAAACAGCGACACGGTCGCCGCATAACTCATTCGCGAGCTCTGCGCGCCGGGCGCCGGCGGGTATCGCAATGGGGGTGATTTCGGCGAGCCGCAGTATTTCGTCGGAATATGTTGGCATTCGGCTGCTGTCGCCTGTTGCTGACTTGGTGATTTATTCGACGATAAAAGCCGCTTGCGAGAGCGTATCCATCGATGTATGCACCTTGGTATCTTTGTCCTGGTACACGACAAAATAACCATTCGGATCAATTCGCGTGATTGTTCCCAGATACCAGTACTTCAGGTTTCTGCCGCTGTCATAGAAACGTGCCAGCACCGGTTTGGCTAAAAACGAATCGCGTTCAATCTTTGACATTCCTGAGAACGGGGTGAATGGAAATGCCCAGGCGCACGGTACCCAGCTCTGATCGCCGTCGTCATAAATAACGTACAGATTGCATTTCTTGCTAAAGTCGACCTGCGTCACGGTGCCGAGATACCAGTATTTGTTATTCCGGAACAGAGCATCTTTGAGACCGCCGATCACGGGAATCGCGGCGCCGGGATATTTTGCCAGTACGCGCGCTTTAGGATAGAATACAGTCTCATAGTATTCGCGTTTAACCACGTTGATGGTGAACCCCTTCAACAGTCCGAATTCAGCCTGGCGTTTCTCGACGCCGCCCTTGGGTATTTTATGAACGCCGTCGGCGTGGATTCCCCCTGCGAGCATTATTAAGACAAGTATGTGTTTTCTCATTCCTCAATATCCAAACGGGTATTGGGACGTCAAATGACTAAATCGGGCCGCTAGAGAGATGCCGCCTGCTTGAGTGCCCGCTTCAGTTTTTTCACTGGGTCATCGTGGCGCAACAGGTAGATGACTTTGCCGTCTTTATTAAGCAAATAGAGATAGAGCGAATGCGATAATTTCCCCTGTTCGTCTTTCGAATACGCGCCAAAAGATTTTTCCACATCAGCAATTTCTTCGCGTGACCCGGTAAAACCGCGTGCATACGGGAAAACCTGCAAATAACTTTTGAGATCCGCCGGTTTTTCATTTTGCGCATCGACGCTGATAAACAGCAGCGAGAGCTTTTTCTGCAATGCAGCGTCTCCTTCCACCGCCGATCTGATCTTGTGCAGCGTCATCGGGCAGAAATCGGGGCAGCGTGTGTAACCGAAGAATAGCAGGTTCACGTCTTTGAGGCTATGCGCGAGTTTCTGGCGTTCGCCCGTGTCAGAGATGAGCTCGCTGTCTGCCTTGAGACCGAGCGGCATTTGCTGAAAGAGAAGCTTTTCGGAACAAGCAGGCATGGCCATGGAAATCCATAGCAGCAGGGAGATTGGCCTGCCGGTAACCCCCCGAGCGGCAAATGCAGCTATGGATTTCCATAGCTGGCGGGCAGGCGATCTGGCGAAAAGCATTCGTAGTTAATAACCCGGCGCCGCTTCAAGGCGCAAAGCGCAAAGCTGCGCTATTCAGTTTTTGGTCTGCAGCCTGCGTTCCAGAAGTTTCCGGAGTTTGCTCGTGCGTTCGTCCGTTGCATCGATTCGCATGCACTCATCCAGAATGTGCGACGCACGCTGGGTATTGCCCGTATACGCATAGACATCCACCAGCATTTGCAGGTTTCTCAAATTGACCTCATCTCTGAGCCTGAGGCGTTCACCGCAGTCGATGGCGGCCGTGTATGCACCTTTATTTTTCAAGGCCCGCGCAAGCGCGGCAATTGCGGCGGAGTCATCCGGAAAGACTGAAATGTGGTCTTCAAGCTCATGAATCACCTGCTCGCGTTGCCCGGTTGTGCTGAGCGTCGCTATTTTTTCTCTGATGGCCTGCCGGGCCACATTTGGCTGACTTAGGGCTGCCGGCTTACACGGATGGTAGCTGATACGTAACAACGAGAGGTCATCCATAATTTCGCCCGCCTGTTCAATCAAGTTGATCGTTTGTTTCAAATCGCCCTGAGTTCTGACCAAAAAGCTCAGGAAAAGCGATTCATCTTCATTCACTTTTTTAAGTGAATCTTCGCGTCCCAAAAGGATATCATCTTTACCGTCTGAGCCGATAAAGATCAGATCGTCTGGTTCAAGTCGAAAGACTTTTACTCGTACCTGATCGGATAATCCCGGGGTGCCGATTTTACGATGCGCCATATCCTGATCTATGAACCGGGCCTTCCCGCGTTGCAGAACCACAGGAGCAGGGTGTTCCGTATTTATGTAAAAGAAACAACCGCTATGTTCGTCGAGCAAACCAATAACCGCAGAAACATACATGGAGCCGTTGAAACTTTCAAAGACGAGTTGGATCTCGCTTACGGCGCTCTTGAGCCAACGCTCCGGCGTAAACTCGCGTTCCACGGGACTGATGCGACTGCGTTCGATGATGGCGCGCATGATGGAACCGAGAACAAGTACTCCGCCGGCACCTTGAATAGATTTTCCCATCGCGTCCGCGTTCAGAACGAGAGTGTACTTTCGGCCCCGCAGGGTCAATGTACAGGAAATATTCAAGTCGCCGCCGATCTCATAGTCCCGCTGCTTAAAGGAAAACTTTTTCTTCTGGCGGGAGAAAGCCTCAACGGAAAAATTTTCGGATTCAACGCTGTTGAGCCCCAACGGCTGTAACAGCAGGGTTGTCAGAAAATAATCCCCATCCTGCATGTGCTTCAAGCGCTGTACTTCGTCGAGAGTTTTGCTGAGTTCTGAGGTTCGCTGAACAACTTTGTCTTCAAGCTCGCGGTAGCTGCGTTCCAGATCACGCCGTAATTTTCGCTCCTCAGATTCATCCCTGACAATCAGAAGGTATCCGATGTTTTCCCCCGCACTTCCTTTGCGCAAACTGCAGGCAGCCTGTGCTTCGAGAATACTTCCGTCGGAGCAGAGAAAATTCATCGAACCAAAAAGACCACCTTCGGTGTTCAGAGTCGCGAGAAATTTTTCCCATTCACGCGAGTCAGGAAATATTTCGCGCAGCGGGTGTTTTCGGATTTCTTCACCGAACAGATCCATGAATGCCGGATTACAAAGTACCATTTCACCAGCCATATTATAGTTGGCGATTCCTGAAAAGCGGGAAGCATTGAGAATACCTTCCATGTCGCGTGTTTTATTCAGGTACTGGACGATCTGTTCGAACCGGATTTTATCCTGCAGTTGTTTTACCTGCTGCTGGTAGTTGAGATTGGTAACGATTTTCTCCAGCCGCCGGTCATTCAGATGTTGGGCCGGAAAATAGAAAAGATCCGACGAATATTGAGTAGCTTCAAGAACTTTGCGAAATTCGTCTGCTGCGATGGGCCCTTTCAGGTCGAGATAATCGTGTTCCCATTCGGGGCGATTCTCCGGATCACGGTCATCTTTCAGAGAGAGCCAGCTGAAGTTGTCAAAGTGTCCGTTCTTGGAAATCTTTATACCAACACCGTCGCGGGCAGCGACCTGAACACTCGATTGAACGGTGAAGAGAGTCAGGCCTTCGTCGTGGGCATACTGATCTAGCTGCCTGAGCTTTTGTTCTCCGTCCTCAGTGCTCGTCATCGCATCCAGAAAGCGCTGATCGTAGTCGGCATTATTCAGCAGAGAAAATGGTCCCTGCGAGAAAAGGAAAATATAGTGATGAAAACCCGTATACATGATCGGATTATCGACCGGGGCCACCGCAAAATCGCCCGCGTAGCGACCGGCACCGCTCATGCGCGCGTTCGGTATCCTGTCCATCCAGACCGGCCTTGGAACAACTTCATATTCGAGTTTGATTTTTATATCAGCAAGATATGCGGCCACCATTTGCACGAGACTTGCAGAGTGGTCAGCGACAATTCCTTTCAGTGTAAACCCGTCGGCAAAACCGGCCTCGGCGAGCAGCTCCCTGGCTTTATCAGGATCAAAAGGAAATACCAGCGTGTCCTGATTAAACCCGAATTGTCCGCTCGTGCCAATGCAGCGCTGCGGAACTGAATTCTCCTGGCCCTGAATCTTTGCCAGCATGTAGTTATCAATGGCATAGTTCATTGCCAGTCGCACACGTTTATCCGCGAGCGGGCCATTCTGAGAAAGAAGAAACCAATGGCTGAGAGCCACAAGCCGTGATTTGAGCAGAATGCCGTGTCGGTTTTCCAACAGCGGCGCCTGTACCGAATGCAGCCCATAAACAAGATCAATTTTGTTTTCGATCAGTGCTTCAACCCAGTTGGGGGCCGGCATGATGATGAAACGAAACGCTTCGATCTGGGGTTTTTCACCCCAATATTTCGGATTACGCACATAGCGGATATACTTTCCGTGTTCCATAGAATCGAACATGAAGGGGCCGGTTCCGATCGGATGATCCTTGAATCCATCGACCCCGTGCTTTTGCAGAGCTTGGGGCGGCACAATATCTGAGAACATGGCAAGCCGCCAAAGTAACATACCATCCGGAAATTCTGTGTGCAGGCGAAACCGGTATTCGTCGATCTTTTCAGCCTTCTTGATTGGCCCGAGTATGCCCTGACCGGTCGGCGATTTGTTTGCGGGATCGCGTTGCGCCGCAATGGTCGCAACCACCGCATCAGAGTTGAGTTTTTCACCGTTGTGGAATTCAACACCTTCCCTCAGTGTGAATTCGACCGTCAGCGGATCAATGCGCCGCCATTCCCGCGCCAGGCCCGGCAATAATTCTCCCTCGCCGCCGATGCAGGTAAGGCTGTCATGGCAGGCTGTGATTGCCGTATAAGAATCCGGATCAAATCCGTGAAAGGGGTCGATGGAGGACGGCTGTGCGGTAAAATATCCGATCCGGAGGTCTTTTTTCATTTGGCACTGCTACCTCATATTGTGTAGCCGACAAGTGCTTTTCGGCCTATTTCTCCCGCTCGCGCACCGGCATCGCAAAACGCGCCGTCGCGGTATCAAACGTAAACACCGCATCGCATTTCTCACCGATATCCGGCTTGCTGCGCATGACCATGATATGTTTATGCCCGGGTTCAAATACCAGAGTCTCGCCCGCGGCGATGGTCGGTGCGCCCAGCGGCGCCATGCGCGCACGGCCCCCGTCGGTCAGCGTCTCGTGCAGTTCAGCGCTCTCAGCACAGGCGAGTTCGACATCCTTCAGCAGGCGAGCCGAGGCGGATGTATTGCGTATGCTGCCATAGGCGACGGTGCCTGAGCCGGCGATTCTCGGTTTAACCAGAATCCAGTCCCTGAATTCAAGACCGTTTTCGATATGTTTCTGCCGACTGCACGCCGCCGCAGTCAGCGCGGCACAAACGGTATACAGAAGGCGAAGTTTCAACGTATTCATACGTCAAAGCAGCCCACAGCCGCCGACGCACGATCAAGCTTTTTTGGCCGCAGGCCGAAAATAGAGCATGGTTCGACCCTTCGATAAACTCAGGGCAGGCGACGCCCGCAAACTGCCCGAAGTAAAAGACGAATGGTCGCGTGTCGGCGCATATCTCGACAAGCTGGCCTTTGAAAACGACCGCCTTGAAGCGGATCTTAAACTCAAAAAAGAGCGCCGCCTGAAAAGCATTTCGGTCACCCATGATTTACCTGTCCTGAGCGTCGTCGAAGGAAATCATGGGCTACCGGTTGAATCAGAGAAGGCCGCACCGGCGTTTGACGAACAGCGTGAAACCGCACGTTATGAATCACGCAATGCGACAGAAACCGCGACCGGCATGCATCTGTCTTATGATGCGCTCAGAAAGGACCTCAGCGGTCTGATGTCAGACCTTAACGAATTTAAGCATACCCGCGCGGGCCTCGAATCGCGCCTCGGCGCATAGTCGCATAAAAAAGGCCCCTTACGGGGCCTTTTTTATGCGAAGCCGTCGCTTCAGGCCGGTTCTTCGTGTTTGATGAATTTGTATTTCGCCTCCGCTTCGTCGAGCAGTGACAGTACCTTATCCAGATCTTCGCGTGTGTGCAGCGCCGAGAGTGAAAGACGCAGGCGGTCTTTCTTGCGCGCCACAGCAGGGTAGGGAACCGGGTTCACGAACACGCCGTTATCATCCATAAAACGTGTGATTTCGCGCATGATGAACGTGTCGCCGATCACGATCGGCGTGATCGCCGTCTGTGTGCGCTCTATGTCAAATTTGCGTTTCTTGAGCTCTGCGTGGAAGTATTTGATGTTCTCCCACAGTTTTGCATGCCACTGTGGTTCAGTTTTCAGCACTTCGAGTGCAGCGTTTTGCGCAGCAACCTGCATCGGAGTCGGTGACGCCGCGAAGAAGTATGCGCGCGAGAAGTAACGCAGGTAGCGAACCACTTCTTTTTTCGCAGAGATAAATCCGCCTACGCCGCCGAGCGATTTCGAGAAAGTACCCATGACGATGTCGATTTTGCCTTCGAGGTCGAAGTGCTCGGGTGTGCCTTTACCGGTTTTGCCGAGAACACCCGTTGAGTGCGCTTCGTCGACCATCAGTTTCGCATCGTGTTTTTTCACGAGGTCGTAGATGTCTTTGAGCGGCGCGATATCGCCGTCCATCGAGTAGACGCCTTCGACGACGACGATGCGGTCACCGAGACCTTTTTTGGTCTGGATCAGCACGCGTTCGAGCGAATCCATGTCGTTGTGGCGGAAAGTGGTGATCTTTGCACCCGACAGCAGCGCGCCGTCGATGATCGATGCGTGCGCGAGTTTGTCGATGATGATCGTGTCTTTCGGACCGAGGAAGCAGGAAAGCACACCGACGTTAGTCGAGTAGCCCGACGGATATAGAATGGTGTCCTCGGC
>CAYHJO010000204.1:0-7981 GCA_964356715.1 uncultured Turneriella sp.
AAACTGTCGAAGAAGCCGCGAAGTAAACGCCATGAAACGGGGGGCTAGGGTACAGGGAGGTACCAAAGTTCGCGCTGCCAAACGTCCGGGCAGAGTCAAAAAGTCCACGGCGGCGCCGGCAAACAGGCGCGCAGAACATCCGGAAATTGAACCACCTGCCGCAGCGCAAACAACCGCTGCCCGCAGGCACAAGCTGGCCACGGCCCGCTGGATGCGTTATGTATTCATCACAATTGGAGTGATTTCGTTATTGCTCGGCATCGTCGGCGTGGTGACACCCGTTCTGCCGACGACACCCTTCATTCTGCTCAGCGGCTATTGTTTCGCGCGCGGCTCCGAACGGTTCCACGACTGGATTCTCGCACACCGTTACTTCGGGCCGATGATACGAGCCTTCCGCGACGAGAGGCGCATACCACTCAAAGCCAAGATTTTTGCGACGGTAATGATTGCGTTGACTATGTCGATTACGTCCATTTTTTTCGTAAAAAAGGCCTATGCGATCATGGCGATGGCGAGCGTCGGTGTGGCCGTCGTCACCTACCTGTGGACGTTTAAAAATTGAACGCTGTCGAAAAAAAATACCATCTGCTCACCAAAGAGAATTACCCGCGCATCGTCGCGCTGCTCAGGCGCGTCGCAAAACAGCGCCGGTTTCTGCTAATGAAGCGCGCGCTTCACGCACTGCATCCCACTTCGCTGGCGTTGCTATGGGATTCATTTGATGAGAGCGAGCGCGAAATTATTCTCGGACAACTCGACAGCGAATACGCGGCCGAGTTTCTGACCGAGCTGGGTTCGGATGAGCGCACCGCGATCTTTCGCTCCAAAGACACCGGCTGGATTTTCGACCGCCTTGAAGAGTTGCAGACCGACGACATTGCGGAAATTCTGCGCGAACTCAGCCCGCGCGATACTAACTTCATTCTGCGGCGCTTTGATAAGAACTACACAGGCAAAATTCAGGAGATTCTCAGATACAAAGAAGGCAGCGCCGGGGCGCTGATGACGTCTGACTTTCTCGCGGTCAGCCGGCAGGCGACGGTGAAATCGATTATCAGCCAGTTCCAGAAGCTGGTCAAACAGAGTAACACCTCCGAAAAAAAGACAAAAACCGTTACCGCGCACGGCGGCGGTCACGCGAAGATCGACGATTTGCAGTTCACTTTCGTGGTCGATCGCGATAACAGGTTTCTGGGTTATATCCCGCTGCGCAAACTGATTCTGGAAAAATCTTCGCGCAAGGCATTTGAAATTATGCAACCTGCGCAGGTGATGGTCACGCCCGACCAGGATCAGGAAGCGGTCGCGCAGATCTTTAAGGATTTTAATCTGCTGAGTCTGCCGGTCGTCGATTCGCGCGGTATTCTGCTTGGGCAGATTACCGTCGACGACGTGGTCGATGTGCTCGAAGAAGAAGCCACCGAAGATATTCTGCGCCTCGGCGGAGTAACGCAAGATGCCCCGCACGCGCAGTCGATGGCGCGCATGGCGCGCGGCCGCCTGCCGTGGCTGGCGATCAATCTTGGTACGCAGGTAGTGGCCGCGTGGGTGGTAACGTTTTTTGACGATACACTTTCTAAAGTGATTATACTCGCGCCACTGATGACGATCATCGGCGGACAGGGCGGCAACGCCACAATGCAGTCGGTCACAGTGGTCGTGCGCTCGCTGGCGCTCGGGCAGATCAATTCGCAGAATATCGTTAAAGTGATTCTGAAAGAAACCGGCGTCTGCGCCATGAATGGCGCGCTGATCGGCATCGCGTCGGCCGCGGTGGTCTTTGTATACACGCAGAAGCCGCTTTTAGCGGCGTGCATGGTAGTCGGCATGGTCTGCAACACTTTCGTAGCCGGTGCCGTTGGTTCTATTCTGCCGCTCGGGCTACGCCGCGTCGGCATCGATCCCGCGCTCGCGTCGGGACCGATTGCGACAACATTCACGGACATTTGCGGTTTTTCGGTATTTTTGGGGGTGGCGACCTTTATGCTGCATCGCTTTGGTGCATTATGAGCGCATCGCAACGAGATACAACGGTCGGCGCAGGCGCGCATGGCGAAACACCGGGCGTTCTGGAAAAAATAGTCGCTGAAAGCCGCCGGCGTGCCGCTGCGCTGGGCGTGATTGACCCAGGTGCGGCGACGCGCGTAGATTTTGCCGCCGCGATCAGGCGCAAGGGTGAAATGCCGCAGCTGATCGCCGAGCTCAAGCGCAGAAGCCCGTCGCAGGGCAGTCTTAAAGAAGGCTTACCTGCAGCAGAAGCTGTGAGACTGTATGCGCCGTACGCCGCTGCGCTCAGTATTCTCACGGAACCGGAGCATTTCAAGGGCTCGATCGAAGACCTCAAAGAAGCCCGGCAACTGACGGCTTTGCCACTGTTGCGCAAAGACTTTATCGTCGACAAAAAGCAGATCGACGAAGCGCGCGCGGCCGGTGCCGACAGCTTTCTGCTGATCGTCGCCTCACTGACCGACGCCGAACTCACCGGATTTATCGCGCATGGCCGGCGCCTCGGCATGGAAGCGCTCGTCGAGGTCTTGACCGAAGATGAGCTCCGGCGCGCTTTGGCGCTCGATATCCGCATTCTCGGCATCAATAACCGCAACCTGCACACGCTCGAAATCGACATGGGACGCTGTCTGCGCCTTGCCGGGCAAATACCGCCTGCCCGGCGGGACGCACTGGTGCTGGTCGCCGAATCGGGTTATGCATCGCGTCAGCAGCTTCTCGCGCTGCCAGAATACTTCGATGCAGTGCTTATGGGAACCGGGTTCATGCAGGAGAAAGACCCCGCACAAAAACTCAAAGAAGTGTTCGCGCCTTAATCTGCGCAAGCAAAAATCGATCCGGACTTCGCCGGTGTCTTTGCCCTGCGAAAAATACGCGCCTGGCATTGGCCTTCATAGCGCGCCGAATTTACGTCTGCGGCGACCAAACTCTGCGATTGCGGCGTCGACATCGGCATCGCCAAAGTCAGGCCAGGTCTTGTCGGAAAATACCAGTTCTGCGTATGCGGCCTGGTAGAGCATAAAGTTCGATAGCCTGAGTTCACCGGCGGTGCGCACCAGCAGGTCGACGTCGGGCATGTCGGGTTGCCACAACAATCTCCGGAACTGTTTTTCCGTCGGTATGCGGATGGCCTGCTTGCTGCGTGCGGCTTCGGCAAACTTCATGGCCGCCCTGTGAATTTCATCGCGCGCGCCATAGTTGAGGCAGAAATTGGCGGTGAGGCGACGCCCGCGCGCCGTCTTTTGCATCGCATCGGCCAGCAGCTCCCGGGTTTTTTTCGGTAAACGCGAAATCTCTCCCGAAGTAACGATGCGCACGCCATTCGCGATCATCTTCGCCAGGCGCGTTCTGATGAATTCATCGAGCAGCGAAAACAGCGCGGATATCTCGGTGCGTGGCCTGCGCCAGTTCTCCGTAGAAAAGGCGTAGAGGCTGACATAAGGAATTTTGATTTTGATCAGATGGTCGAGCAGCTTATCGACCGTCTCTGTGCCTGCGCGGTGGCCTTCGCTGCGTTTAAGCCCGCGCGCGGTGGCCCAGCGGCCGTTGCCATCCATGATAACGGCAATATGGCGGGGCTTTTTCAAAGCCCCGCCATATTGCTGTGAGTTCTTTGAGTCGACGCGCGCAGCGGAGTTACACCGTCATAATATCTTTTTCTTTGGAAGCAAAAAGATCATCCATCTTCTTGATGAAGTCGTCGGTGGCTTTCTGCACCTGATCGGAAAAACCCTTTATTTCGTCTTCGGAGTGGCCGGGACCTTTGAGTTTTTTAAGCGCGTCGTTCGCGTCGCGGCGTACGTTGCGCACGGCGACTTTGTGGTCTTCGACTTTGCCTTTCGCGAGTTTCACCATCTCTTTGCGCGTGTCGCCCGACATCTCGGCGAGGTTAATGCGTATCATTGTGCCGTCGTTTACGGGGTTGAGATTTTTTCCCGATTTCTGGATGGCTTTCTCGACGGCGCCCATCTGCGATTTGTCCCAGACATCGACCGTGATGAGGCGGGCCTCGGGTGCGCTGATCGAAGCGACCTGGTTTAAGGGCATCACCTGTCCGTAGACATCTACACGAATATCTTCAACCAGCGAAGGTGTTGCGCGTCCCGAGCGGATCTGTGACATCTGGTGGCTGAGATCTTCGAGGGTTTTTTGCATGCGCGTGCGCGCATCGGAAATGATTTTGTTTGCCTGCTCACTCATAATATACGCTTTCTCCGTTAGCGTCGATCAGGGTACCGATGGCGTGCCCCTGAACCGCTTTTTTGAGGTTACCCTCTTTACCCATGTCGAATACCTGAATCGGCATCTTATTGTCGAGACAAAGGGAGAAGGCCGTCGAATCCATAACTTTGAGCTGCTTAAGCAGCGCATCCTGAAAGCTCAGACGGCGGTAGCGTTTCGCCGCCGGGTTTTTCACGGGGTCTGCGTCGTACACTCCGTCGACTTTGGTCGCTTTGAAAATGACATCCGCATCGAGTTCGACCGCGCGCAGAGCCGCAGTCGTGTCCGTGGTGAAGTAGGGGTTGCCTGTGCCACCCGACAAAATCACAATGCGCTTCTTCTCGAGGTGGCGAATCGCCTTGCGGCGGATGAACGGCTCTGCTACGGATTTGATTTCAATCGCAGTCTGCAGCCTTGTTGTCAGACCTTCTTTTTCGAGAAAATCCTGCAGCGCCAGCCCGTTGATGACAGTCGCCATCATGCCCATGTAGTCGCCGATCGCGCGGTCCATGCCTTCGGAGGCAGCTTTGATGCCGCGGAAAATATTCCCGCCGCCGATAACGATCGCCATCTCGACGCCGTCGCGGTGTATGTCGCGGATCTCTTCGGCAAGACCGCGGATGATTTTGACGTTAATTCCCTGTTTGTCTTCGCCGGCGAGCACTTCGCCGGAAAGTTTGAGCACGACGCGGCGAAAAGCCCTGCCCTCCGTAAGCGGAGACCTGACGGTCTCGGTTGCGCTCATGGAAGTTTGTCCCAGCGCCACCGTAATATCCCCTATTTCAGCGCGTAACGGACGAAACGGCCCACAGCGATGTTTTCACCGAGTTGTGCAATGGAAGCCTTAATGATGTCTCCGACGGTTTTGTCGGGTTCTTTTACAAAGGGCTGGTCGAGCAGGCAGATGTCGGAAGTAAATTTTTTCATTTTGCCTTCGAGAATTTTGTCGACTTTGTCGGCGGGCTTGCCTTCTTCGATCAGCGCAGCGCGCTGTACTTCTTTTTCCTTTGCAATCACGTCGGCAGACACTTCTTCGGCTTTCACGAATTGCGGGTTTGACGCGGCAATGTGCATCGCGATGCTTTTGCCGAGTTCGAGAAATTTTTCGTTGCGGGCAACGAAGTCTGTTTCGCAGTTCAGCTGCACCAGCACACCGATCTTGCCGTTGTGGTGAACGTATGAGACTATAGCACCTTCAGACGCTTCGCGATCCATCTTTTTAACCGCTTTAACAATGCCGCGTTCGCGCAGCAGCGACGCGGCTTTCTCGAGGTCGCCGTTGGTCTCCTCGAGAATCTTTTTGCAGTCGAGTATGCCCGCAGAGGTCATTTCGCGCAGACTTTTGATTTTATCCTGATCTATTGCCATTTTATACCTGTAATCTACTTAGGGGTTAACCGCTGCGATTAACGCACCTCTTCATATTTCTGTTCAATTTCTTCAAGGTCGTCGAGTTTTTCCATCGACGATTTCAGCTGATGCTCGTCCATGCTCTCGCCTTCTTCGATCTCAACCTGTGCGAACTCACCACCCTCTTTGCCCTCTTCGATCGCGTTGGCCATGATCTCGAGAAACAGCGCTACAGCGCGGATCGCGTCGTCGTTCGCCGGAATCGGATGCTGGATCAGGTCGGGATTACAGTTCGTATCGACCATCGCGAAGATCGGGATACCCAGTGTATTCGCTTCTTTTACCGCGATTGCTTCGCGCTCGGGATCGACGATGAACAGAGCATCGGGCAGGTCGTTCATGTCGCGAATACCCGCGAGGTCTTTGCGCAGGCGCGCGATTTCGCGGTCGAGTTGCAGAATTTCTTTTTTGGTTTTGACGATTTCATGCACCGTGTTGGTCGCAAACGCTTCTTCGAGTTTGCGCAGGCGCTGAATCGAGAGTTTCACCGTACGGAAATTGGTCAAAAGGCCACCGAGCCAGCGGTTATTGATATAGAACTGTCCGCAGCGCGTTGCCGCTTTCTGGATATCAGCCTGTGCCTGCTTTTTGGTTCCGACAAAGAGAACCTTGCCGCCTTTAGAAGCGAGGTCGCGCATTGCTTCGTACGCGTCTTTAGCGAGCACGATCGTCTTTTGCAGGTTGAGAATGTGAATGCCGTTACGGGCCGTGAAGATATACTTCTTCATCTTCGGGTTCCAGCGCCGTGTCTGGTGTCCGAAGTGTACGCCTGCCTCAAGCAGACTTTTCATTGAAATTGTTGCCATGGTTTGCTCCTGTGTTAGAGTTCTGCAATACCCCAAAACCGGGCAGTGGTTTTGGGGTATTGCAGAACGAATCCCATTAATATCCCTGGTTGCCCGCAGTCCGGTCTGCACGGGAGTTTTACCGGACAATCGACCCGAAGGCCCGATTGCTCAGCCAAAACGGCTTTCAGAGACAGGCTGTCAGTTATTTTTGAACTTGTAAGTGCCGACCGCGTCAAAATTCTAACAAACAAGAAGGATTTATCCATGAACCTGAGAATATTCATTTTCACTGCAGTTTTTGCCGCTTTTTCAACAGCCTGCTCCACAGGCAAGGCATCATACCGCGAGTCTGCAGCTCCGTCCCGCGCGCCGGTCGTGCAGGCAGCGGCCGATGGTTACACTACACCCACCACGGCCACGGGCGGCGAGCAACAAGACAGCCGGCCGCAAACACCGACGTCGCCGCTATTGATTTATACATCCGCCTTATCTTTGGAAGCGAAAGAAAGCGAAGTCAAAGATTTGAGCGGCAAGATCGTCGACAAAGCCAAAGGCCTCGGTGGTTATCTTTCTCAGCGATCGTCGAATTCGCTCATGGTGCGCGTACCCGCAAAAGATTTTAACACGCTCAACGATTTTATTAAGACGCTGGCGAAGGTAAAATACGAAAATGTCACCGCGCAGGATGTCACGATGCAGTACACCGATCTTAAGATTCGCCTCGATGTGCAGACGAAGATGCTCGCGCGTTACCACGAACTGCTCAAGCGCGCTGCCAATGTGAAAGAGGCGGTCGAGGTCGAACGTGAACTGTCGCGCATCACCGAGCGCGTCGAACAGCTGAAAGGACAGATTCGTTATTATGACAGCCAGATCGGTTATTCGACGATCAACGTGACCTTCCAGGAACCTTATACAGCATTTAACAAAGAAACAAAGCCAGGCCCGTTGGGTTGGGTGTTCTACGGTCTCTACGTCGGCGTGAAGTGGTTGTTTGTGTGGGATTAACCGCTAGCTGTGGATATGGTCTTCAACGCCATTCAGAATATGAATTTTTACTTCGAGTTCGGTTTCTTTCTGAGCTAACAGAAACCGGATTTTTTTGAGTTTATGACGATTGAGATATGGATAACGGTTTTTTGTTGAGAACACGATATGGTAGTTGAGATGAGTATATGCATCACCAGCCATGAACTGACTTAGGGCGCCAAATTGGTCACGTAAACCAATTCCTTTCTGCTAGCCCGGCCCTTAAGGGCCGGGCTAGCAGAATGCAAAAATCGCCGCCCTATGTGGCGGCGGATATCCCTCTTTGCTGCATCCGTTTTCTTCGAGAGCATCTGCGAGACTCTTCTGCGGCGAGAATTCTGTGCTGCGCTGCTCGGCTGCAGTCAGCAATACATTGTGCTGAACTTTTACCTCCTGAAATCCGCAGAGCGCGAGTTGTGAGACGAGGGCATTCGCCGTCGGTATGCTGTAGACCCCGCCGATGCCGGCGTATTTGCCTGGGGGAAATATTTAGCTCACGGTTTAGCCCGGGATCACGACAGATT
>CAYHJO010000205.1:0-7970 GCA_964356715.1 uncultured Turneriella sp.
CGCGCGCGGGCTTCGCCCCCAAAACAGAGGTCATAATCTTCGCGCAATACCCTCACGGTTTTTTTCCACGTGCGGCTGCTCGAGAACAGGCCGTGTATCAGCAACACGGGATACCGCAGATTCAGATTTCCGTGCGAGGGCAGGTTCACTCGCAGGACTCAGCGCCGACAGCTCTCAGACTGAAAAGTGACTTACACCGTGTCGCGGCGGCAGACTGCGTCAGCGCATGACTGAAGTACACCATGACATTCACCATGAATTCCCGGAACACCGCGAACTCATCATCCGCCTCAAAACCTCGAACACGCATTTCCACAAGCTGGCCGAAGAATATGCGCAGGCGACACACGAAGTCGAAAAGCTCGAGCGCGACGGCCACGCCGATGCAGACACCTACCTCGAAGATTTCAAAAAGAAGCGCGTGCATCTGAAAGACCAGCTTTTCCATATTATCAACGAAAGTAAGTAACCGTTACGCAGTGCGCACCGTTTTGTCGAAAAGCAGGCGGTGCGCGACGAACACCCATGCCGTGAGACCGAGCAGGTTGGTCAGCGAATAGATCCAGAAGTTTGGAAACAGCATCTTAACCGGCGCGTAGACATCGAAAGCCACATTGATATTGAGCGCTGCCGGCGTGAATAACCGCGCCAGCAGTTGCATGAACAGATAAAACACCAGCGTCTGCCAGATGACGTGCCGGCTGGCACCAAGTTGGCGAGCAACCAGCACACCTACGAACGGACTCGGTACATGCGTGAAGACTGAAAAGACATGAAAATCCCCGGTGGCGACGACGTCGAACACCCAGATCGGCAAGCCAACCAGAAGCAGCGCGCTGCAGATAAACACTGCGTTGCCCCAACGCGCAAAAATCGCGATACCCAGCACGAGATTTGCGGCGTTGCAGAACCACAGCAGCTGACCGAGGTCGGCCGGATTGCGGTACTGCCAGCATTTCAGCGCAAACATCAGCAACGGAAGAAATCCCCACGCTCGATAGGTAAATAAGCCGGACGCAGCTGCCATGCGCCAACAGCCGGTGCGGCCGGTGTGCGTAAAGACATACGCATGCCGGTCAAAACTGATTGCCGCGCCGGAGCGGTTAGCGACGCCGCTCACTCGCGTGCCCGCCATGAAACCGACTCTGCAAAATTTTGAACCGGCGCGTTTCATGCGCAACTACTGGCAAAAGCGGCCGCTGTTTTTGCCGGCGGCGCTGCCGGAAAATTTTCTTTCGCTGCGCGCGGCCAATCTGTTCAGACTCGCAGGCAAAACGGAAGCCGAGTCACGACTGATCAGCCGAAAACACATACGCGGTCACTGGCGCTATAAGGCCAACGACGGCCCGTTTGCGCGCGGCATATTTTCGCAGTACAAAAGTCAATCCGACTGGACGCTGCTCGTGCAGCGTGTCAATGAATGGCTGCCGCACGTCGATCTGCTGTTTGAATATTTTCGTTTTATCGCCGCCTGGCGCATCGACGACATCATGGTGAGTTACGCCGCACCCGGCGGCACCGTCGGCGCACACCTCGACAACTACGACGTGTTTCTCTGCCAGCTTACGGGCGAACGCACCTGGCAGTTCAGCGAACGGCCCTCGGCGCAAGAGAATCTTGAGCCGAACCAGCCCGTGCGCCTGCTGACGGATTTTCAGGCCGATCAAACCGTGCACACGCGGCCGGGTGACGTGCTCTACATACCGCCGCGCTTTGCGCACTATGGCGTGGCAGACAGCGAATGTATCACCGTGTCGGTCGGCTTTCGCGCTCCCCGCCTCGAACGCCTGATGGGGATTTTCTTCGATGAAATCATGCCAGGCCCTGGCGATACGTTCTACACAGACAAAGGTGCAAAAGTACAAACCCACAGCGGGCAGTTTAGCGAAGCGGCGCTGCGGAATATTATGACGCAGGCAAAAACAGGCCTGCACCGGCTGAGCCGCCAATCGCCGACAGAGTCGCTGAACGACGCGCTGCTGCGCGATCTGTCGCAGACGCCCAATGCTGAGCTCGGAGCGCGCCAGCGGCTCACGCAGGCTAAGTTCGTGGCGCGCTGGCGCAAACAACCCTTGCAACGCAATCCGCGGAACCAGTTTTTCTACCGCGTGAACGCGGGAACAGCGACGCTCTACTCTGCCGGCGAAAGTTTTGCGCTGCCGGCCGCGCAGCAGGCGCTGATTGCCGAGTTATGCAATGAACGCATTTACCGCTGCACCGCCGCGCGCCTGAAACCGCGCCCGATTGAATTCTGGTATGAGATGTATGCGCTCGGCTTTGTGTTCTTCATAAAATGAATCCGCCGATTTTCCGCACCAACTGGCAAAAAGACGGCGAGCGCCTTGGCGCTCTCAGGCGCGCGGTCTTCGTCGTCGAGCAGCATGTACCCGAAGAACTCGAATGGGATGAATTCGACCAAAACGCGATCCATTTCGCCTGCGAAGACGGCAGGCAGCAGATCATAGCCACAGCCCGCCTGCTCGTCGCCACAGACAGGGCAACGATCGGGCGGCTGTGCGTGGCTGCGCCCTATCGCCGGCAAAAAATCGCCACACGCCTGATGGCAGAAATCCTCACTTATTGCGCTCAGAACAAACTCAATACTCTCGAACTGCACGCGCAGACCTACCTGCAGGCGTTCTATGAGCACTGCGGATTTAGCGCTCTGGGCGGGGTATATCTCGAAGCGGGTATTGCACACGTGACGATGTTCCGGTATTCGTAAATCTGCCGGGGCGAACAGCCGGCGCAGCCACGAATTTCTTCTTTTCGCACGGAATAAATCACCCGCGCTGGCGCATGTCTCAGGCAAGTGCTCAATCCCCCGCGTTAATCGCAACCTCGCTCGGCAAGAAATACCTGATGGCCCTGTCGGGCCTCTTTCTGGTCAGCTTTCTGCCGGTGCACCTCATCGGCAACCTGCTGCTGTTCAAAAACGACGGCGGCGCGGCATTCGATGCCTACTCTGTTTTCATGAGCACCGCAATAATCATTCGCGTGCTCGAAGTAACCCTCGTCGCCGGTTTTCTGGTGCACATCGTGGATGGCATTATGCTGCTGTTTAAGAATAATTCGGCGCGGCCCATTGGTTACAAAGGCGGTTCTGGCGGCAAGGCGCAGTCGTTCTTCTCCAAATACATGGGCCCCACCGGCGCCATTATTCTGATCTACCTCATCATCCACATCAATTCGTTCACGCTGAAACACCGCATTTATGAGTCAGGCAACGTCGCATTCTACCAGACGGTGAAGACTGCGTTTGAACTGCAATGGGGTGGCTTCTATGCGTGGTTCTATGTGTTCGCGATGCTGCTCATGGGCTTTCACCTCAACCACGGTTTTTCGAGCGCCTTCCAGTCACTCGGCCTCAACCACAAGAAATACACACCGCTGATAAAAAGAGTCGGTCTGCTCTATTCGATCGTGATTCCCGCGGGCTTCGCGGCGATTCCGATTTTCTTTCAGTTGAAATATCTGAAAGTTATTTAAAACACATTGCGCGCAAAGCGCGCAATGTGTTTTAATCCAGTTCGCTGAAATACACGGCGAGAATCAACTTCACCTGTTTCTTGGTGTATTCGATCTTCTCTTTCTCGAGCGTAGCCTGAATCTGTTCGCGCTTCCATGTCGGATTTTGGGTTTTCAGTTCAATGACTTTTAGCGCCAGCTTTTCCGGCACCGCTTCGGGGCCCGAGAACACACCGGTGTTATGCAGCGCCATGGTCACGGCGCGCATGCGCTCGGCCTCTTTTTTCTGGCGGTGGATTTCGCTTTTCTGCGCTTCGAGCTCTTCTTCGAGTTTTTCAAGTTTGCCGATGAAGTATTCGGGGTCGCGTTTGATAATAAAACCCTGCGGGTCTTTGATCGCCTGTTTGAGCTTTTTTAATAGATCTGCTTCGTCGGTGTAATACCCCTTGATCTTGACGAAGAGTTTGTTGATCTCGAGCCGAAAACTGTATTGCAGCTGATCTTTATATATAAAGAACAGGTGCCCGGGTATATGCTTCATGAAATCGACTTTGTCTTCGCTGAACGCAGAAGGAAACACCTGCACTTCGACCACACCGCTGTCGAACAGCGTGTAGCGCACGGTTTTCACCTGCATCGATTTCCACGAATGCAGCGTATTCTGCAGCGAAGCAATGACCGGAATTAATTTGTCAGACGCGGTGCCGGTATAAAACACCGTCAGCGACCGGCCCTGCGAATCCTGCAGGTCGAGAGTCGTTTTATCTTCATCCTGGCTCGAATTGATGACCTTGAAGCCGTTATCTTCCCATTTCGTGGCGCTCAACGCGCCGCAGAGAATAAGCGCAACGGAGATGATTTGTGCAATTCGCATGAGTTCCTACCTGTCTTCCAAATATATTTTATCGAAGGCGCTGATTGTTTTGCCGTCTGCGACCCTGAGCACTTTGGCGCAGGGGCCTTCGCTATCAAAAAAGATTTCAACGTCGGCGATGAATTCATCGTCTTTGCGGAACACACCCGCCTTGAGGCCGCTTTTCGCGCGCAGCGATGGGTTGAGATACACGCGCATCTTTTTTGGCGTGCGCGGATCGATGATGTAGCCGTATTCGCGTTCGCGGTCGGTGAGGTCTTTGAGCGCCGCACGGTAGTTCAAAATGACTTCATTCTTCCGCCGCAGCGTTTTTACCGCTTCGCTAAGCAGTGCTTCATATTCGGCCGTGATTTCCTGGTTGCGGCGGTCGATGCCGGTGAGCGCCGGGGCAACGGAATTGATATACGGCACCTGCCGCAGGCGCGCAATTAACCGGCGCTGTTCCGATTCTATTGCGCGCAGGTGTTCGAACTTCTCTTTCTGTATAATTTTTTCGCGCATGAGCTCAGCCGGCATCGGTTGCAGCGCTGCGGGCTTTACCTGCGTCGTGAGCCTTTCGCGAGCCACGAGCGAGCGCAGTTCAGACTCGGTAAAATTCGGATTAAAGCGCAATATTAACTCGGCAATTTTCTTCTCGTATTCGGCCTGCTGCTTATCGAGCCTCAGCTTCATCAGACGCTCGTGGTTCGAAAGAATGCCTTCGACCTTGGCGACGCCCTCGCTCATTTCGCGGTGGCGCTTGTTTACCTTTGCCTCATAGTCGGCGACGATCTTCTGCTGCGCCGAAATTTTGCCGTTATAGTCTGAGCGCACGCGCTGCATTTCGGCTGCGGCGGCGCTGCGCTCCTTGAGTTCTGCCAGAGTCTCGCGCAACTTTAAGCGCAGCGTTTCGAGCTCGCGCCGCGCGATTTCGAGATTTTTCTCGTCGTTGCGCGTCGCGCTGAGAATATCCTTGAGTTTGATTTCTTCGAACTCGACGATTGCAAGATCGACCTTGTTGTGTTTTCCCTGCACCAGTTGCGTGATGATAACCGTCGCGGCAATGATTGCCGCGATAAAACCGAAGGTGATGAAATAAAAGGCCCACGAACGGTTTTTTGCCGCCTGCGCAAACTCTTTGTCGAGTGCGTAAATTTCGTTACGCGCATGCGTATCTTCAATGTCAGACGGCAAGAACCGCGATTTGACTTCGACGAGATCTTTGTCGCGCTGCGCGCCGGGCTTTATTTTGTTTTCATTTCCCATATGCCGTTCCATTTGGCCGGGGCCTTGCTTCTGTAGGTGCGTTCTTCAAACACGCGAGCCACGGTGAGTTTACTGCGCAGGAATTCTTTATGCGCTGCCGGCCAGTTACCCTTGTAATACAATTTCAGACCGCGGCTGAAGGCCTCGAGATATTTCTCCATTGCGGGGTTGATCTCACTGACGGGTATTGGCCAGTAGATGTGCGTGCCGGTGGTTTTGCCCTTCACCTGCACGGTATCGAGTTCCTGAAAGTAAATCTGCACCGTCTCGCCACTCGACTCAATATCCTTTTTTACAAACTCAGAGCAGATGACGGGCACCTTGTAGACGCGCGTCAAACCCTCGAGGCGCGATGCGGCGTTGACGTTGTCGCCGATCACGGTATTCGTCATACGCACATGCGAACCGAGTGTGCCATAGAAGACTTCACCGCCATCGATGCCGACGCCGACTTCGAGTAATACCGCTTTGTACACGCGCTCCTCTTCGGGTGTCAGTTTGACCCTTTTTTTCAGAATTGCGTCACGCTTGGCGGTCATCTCTGCGCGCAGATCGCGGGCTACATCCTGCATTTTATATCCGGCTAACACCGCTTGCAGCGATTTATTACGGTGCTCGGCTTGCGCCTCGCCGGCGTCGACGTCGTCGAGGGCGCCAAATACCGCGAGCAGAGCGTCGCCGATGATCGCACCGATGATGCCGTCGTGCTCCATGATTTGCCGAATCGCCTGATCGTAGTGCAGATTAAGCAGACGGATAATGTCAGTGCCGAGAGTCTCGGTAATAAACGTAAAGCTCTTGATGTCAGAGAACATGATCGTCAGGTTCTTTTGCACACCCTCGAGTTTCACCTCGCGGTCGCGGTAGGCTTTGATGACGATGTCCTGGTTGGCGAATTTGCGAAAAATCGAGATCAGGTTGTTGACCGTACTCGACAGCGAGTTGAACGCCATGCCGAGGTAGGTGATGTCGTCGTTCGGCGCTTTTTTCAGATCGACGATATCCAGCTGCTGCGTCTCGGCCATCTGCATAATGCTGCGCGTCAAAAGCCGTACATACTTGAGAATGCGCCGCAGCAGAATCGTCCCGACAATCGCGCTGAGCAGCGTGATCACCGCGATAATAATACTGACGTTGCGGAAAATTTCCCGCTGCTTCTGGTAAAACTCATTCTCTTCTTCGGCGCGAATGAGATACATTTCCCATTTGGGATTGTATTTATAGGCCGCAAAATATTCGCGCTGGTTCAGCCTGAGGGGCAAAAAGCCCTCGTCGCTGCCCTGCGAGCGGTTGGATTCCATGAGCTCGAAAGACGCTGCATCGGCAAATTTGCTCACCTGCCCCATTTTGCTGGCCGTGAAAAAAAATTTCTGATCGCGTTTGAGGCCCAGTACGATTGCGCGCGAATTCTTGAGCTGAGCCGAGCCTTTGAGCCTGATGGCCTCGAGTGATTTCTTCTCGTCGCGGGTTAACTGAAAGATTTCATACTGGTTGTTACAAAAGGTATAAATATCGCGCAGATCTTTACCCAGCAGGTCTTTCATCTGCGTGATGAGCTCGGTGCGGTTAAACATCAGATTGATATAATTCGAAGCGAGATTAGACACCAGGATAATGAGAATAAAGACGAACAGGATCTTGCTGGTAACCGGTATCACCCGGGTGTTGCCGATTTTGCGGCCAATCAGCGATTCTTTGAGTTCAGCAAACATTGTCGGTAAGACGCGGTCATATAATTGCGTGGGATGTAAACCGAATCATGGTTTACTCCATAACTTCGAGAGAAACTCCGTCAATAGACATGAAACTCGACTCAAAGATACCCGAAGGCCCACTGGAGACCAAGTGGCGCGATTATAAAGCAAAACTCAGGCTCGTCAACCCAGCGAATAAGCGCAAACTCGACGTCATCGTCGTCGGTACCGGCCTTGCCGGCGCTGCCGCGGCAGCTTCGATGGGCGAACTGGGCTATAATGTACATGCATTTTCATTTCACGACAGCCCGCGCCGCGCACACTCGATTGCCGCCCAAGGGGGTATCAACGCCGCGAAGAACTACCATAACGACGGCGACTCGGTATTCCGCCTGTTTTACGACACAGTGAAGGGCGGCGACTACCGCGCACGCGAAGGCAATGTGTACCGCCTGGCAGAACTTTCGGTCAATATCATCGATCAGGCCGTAGCGCAGGGCGTTCCATTCGCACGCGAATATGGCGGAATGCTCGACAACCGCTCGTTCGGCGGCGCGCAGGTCTCACGCACGTTCTACGCGAAAGGCCAGACCGGCCAGCAATTGCTGCTCGGCGCTTACAGTGCTCTGAACCGCCAGATCCACGAAGGCACGGTCAAAATGTACAACCGCCATGAGATGCTCGATGTC
>CAYHJO010000206.1:0-278 GCA_964356715.1 uncultured Turneriella sp.
CGCGAGCTTCTTTTTTAATTCAGGCGAGGTGAAAAAATTCAGAACACCATCGGCAACCGCCGTAATCGCCCCGGCAGAATAACGGATGTCAAAATAGAGTTGATCAGCCATAGCAAGCCGTAGACGTTAGAACCGGAAGCGTTGAGCCGTAAAGCAGCTATTGTGCGCATGAAGATTCGCTCGTCGGCATGTTTCGGATGCGAATTCATTCCTTCGGAATGAATTCGCGGTGGGGGGGGCGCGAGGCCACGCCGCGGAGCGCCAGGCGGCCGCCAAGC
>CAYHJO010000206.1:288-7940 GCA_964356715.1 uncultured Turneriella sp.
GCTTTTTGGGCCTCTTTTTGTGGGGGGGGGGGCTTTTTTTGTGTTCCATTTTCTTCCTTGCTTATTTTTTGGGGGGGGGGCCTCACTGCCCCGGGGGTTTTTCCCGGCCGGGACAGAAAATGGAAAAAGACAAGAAGGAAAAAAATCCGTGGGAACACACGATTGCACTGCCGCAGACTGCGTATCCGATGCGCGCCGATCTCGCGAAGCGCGAGAACGACATCATTGCGCTGTGGAAAAAAGAAAACCTCTTTAAATCCATCAATGCGAAGAGGCAAGCGGCGAATGCACCGTTGTTCCTGCTGCACGACGGCCCGCCGTATGCCAACGGGGAGTTCCATACGGGGCACGGACTGAACAAAGTTCTCAAAGATATTTTCAATAAATACAATTTGCTGCGCGGCAAGCGCGTGCCCTATGTTCCCGGTTGGGACTGCCACGGGTTGCCGATTGAACTCGCGGCGATCAAAAAACTCGCGAATAAGAAAGATGGTTCTGATAAAGACCCGATCCGCATCCGCAAGGCGTGCCGCGAGTACGCTGCCGAATACATCAAGATTCAGGCAGAAGACCAAACGCGGTTTGGGGTGTTCTGGCTGGACCCATGGACGGGTCAAGGTCCGGCGAGGCAGGGGGGCCGTAAGCCGGACGCAGATAGTGACGAAAAATTTGACTCGTCCGATTACTACGCAACGATGAGCCCCAAGTACGAAGCTTCGATTCTCAGGGCATTCCGGGACCTATTCCTCAAAGACCTGATCTACAAAGGTAAAAAACCTGTGTATTGGGACGCCACCACTGCATCGGCCCACGCCGAAGCGGAGATAGAGTATCAGGAACACGAATCGCCTTCCGTCTACGTCAAATTCCCTATCCAGGGCGAAAAAAATAAATTCGTCGTGATCTGGACGACCACTCCGTGGACATTACCCGCAAACCTCGGTGTCAGCTTCGGGGAAAAGATAGCATATGAAGTCGTCGAAACCGAGCAGGGCAGCTTTGTGCTCGCAGTCGAGCTCGCACCCAAGGTGCTTGAGGTTGCAGGCCTGACCGCTAAATCGCGCAAACCGATCTCGCTCGACGAAATCAAGGCACTGCAGGTGCGCCATCCCTTTATCGACCGCGAGTCGAAGGTGCTCTTTGGCGACCACGTGACAGTCGAAGCCGGTACCGGCATCGTGCACACGGCCCCCGGCCACGGACAAGACGACTATGTCGTCGGCCTCAAGTACGGCCTCGATGTACTATCGCCTGTCGACCACCGCGGCCGTTACACGAAAGAATTCGCCGAAATGGAAGGCAAATCTGTCTTCGAAGCGAATCCGCTCATTATTGAAAAACTGAAAGGTCTGGGTTTGCTCTTGCAGGCATCGACCTTTAAGCACCAGTACCCGCATTCCTGGCGCTCGCACAAGCCGCTGATCATGCGTGCCACCCCGCAGTGGTTTCTCAAGATCGACCCTTTGCGCGATCTCGCGCTCGAAGAGATCAAAAAGGTCGAATGGATTCCCGAATGGGGCGAAAGCCGCTTCACCGCGGCGGTTAAAACCCGACCCGACTGGTGCCTCTCGCGCCAACGCTACTGGGGTGTGCCGATTCCGGCATTCCAGTGCAAAGACTGCGGCCATGTACACCTCGACGAAGCGACGCTAAACCACGTGATCGCGCAGGTCGAACAGAAAGGCGTCGAAGTCTGGTATGAAGAAACGGCGGCGAACCTTTTGCCTGCCGGCACGAAGTGCAGCGAATGCGGTTCGGCGAACCTCGAAAAAGAGAGCGATATTCTCGACGTATGGTTCGACAGCGGGGTGAGCTGGTATGCAGTCCTCAAACAGAATCCAGATTTGGGTTACCCGGCGGATGTCTATCTTGAAGGCTCAGACCAGCACCGTGGCTGGTTTCAATCCTCCCTGTGGCCGGCACTGGCACTGACGGGCAAAGCCCCGTTCAAAAAGGTCGTGACGCACGGCTATATTCTCGACCAGCAGGGCAGGGCGATGTCGAAGTCTTTAGGCAACGGCATGAGCCCGCGCGCCGACATCATCAACAAGTTCGGCGCCGATATTTTGCGCCTGTGGGTTTCGTCTGAGGATTACCGCACTGATAACAAGATCGGCCCCGAGATGATGACGCAGCTCGGCGACGCTTACCGCAAAATTCGTAACACGCTGCGCTACTTATTGGGCAATACCCAGGATGGCCGGGCGCTTGGAGCGCTGGGGCTGGCGCCTGACACGAAGTCATCTTCGGCGTCAGCCGCGCAGCTTGACGCCCTAATCACGCAGAAGTTGGATTTATGGGTGCTGGCCGAAGCGGCTGACCTGGTGCAAAAGGTCACCGAGGCGTACGACAAGTCTGAGTTTCATCAGGTGTATCACCGCGTACTGCAATTCTGCACGGTGACGCTGTCGAACCTGTACCTTGATATGGTGAGGGATTCACTGTATTGTGATGCGGATCCGAGACGCCCTTTAGCCCATGATTTAAATCATGGGCTAAAGGAGGCGACAGAACGCCGCAACTCGACAGTGCGCACCCTGCAAATACTTGCCGAAACCCTTGTGACGCTTTTGGCGCCTATCTTGAGCTTTACGGCCGAAGAAACGCAGCGCGTCTACAATCCTAATCAAAGCGTGTTCGAAAACGCGTGGCCAGACCTGTCACGCTTCGACAATGCGACGCTGCTCAAAGAATTCGAAGAGCTGCGCAAGATTCGCGATGAGGTCAATACCGGCGTCGAACCGCTGCGCAAGGCGGGAGAAGTGGGGTCTGACGTCGAAGTCGAGATTGAGCTGCCGCATGAGGTGAGCGATGTGCAGACTCTTACGCGCTTTTTGGGCGTGTCGAGCGTCACCACCGGTTCTGCCGCGATCAAGGTGCGCAAGTCAACCAAACCCAAATGCCCGCGCTGCTGGCTGCACCGCGATCTGACTGCCAGTGGCCTTTGCGAGCGCTGTGACAGCGTCGTTTCTGGGCATGGCGGGCTGCCCGCGGTGGGCGCAGCCGAACCGTAGCCCGTTGCCAGAAACAATTGACAATATGACCTAAATGACCTAAATTGCAGGTATGGCAAATTCAACCGCGGCCGTCTCTGAATTCAAGGCGCATCTGAGCGAATATTTGCGCCATGTGCAGAATGGCGACGAAATAACGATTCTCGACCATAAACGACCGATCGCAAGAGTCGTGCCAATAGAGAGAGAATCGTTGAGGGACCGGCTGGGGATTATTCCCGCAAAAAAGAAAAAGTTTCGCGATATCAGGCCCAAGGGCATAAAGCTGGATATCGACCCGGCACAATATGTCATTGAAGATCGCGAAGACCGTTTACCTTGACGCGTCTTCGGCGCTGCGCTGGATTCTGCAGACGCCAGGTACCACTGCCGGCTTTGGCGAATGGGAGCTAGCGGGTTCGAGCGTGCTTTTTGAAGTGGAATGTTACCGAACGCTTGAACGGCTGCTGAATGAGCGACAAATGACTCCTGAACAGTACGCAGATGCCGCCGCCCAGTTCCAAGACCTGTGGGATTCAATGGAGAAAATTCCGGTCAAAGAAGACGTGATAGCTCTGGCAAAACAACGCTTCGTCGCCCCGATTAAGACGCTGGACGCACTTCATGCGGTGAGTGCCCATTTTTGGAGCAGGGCGCTCGGCAAAGAAGTCATGATGATCTCACATGATAAGAAACTCAATCTAATCGCCCAATCTTTAGGACTCAAAACACTGGAATCCAAATGAACGACAACAAACCCAAACAAAAAATCTTTATCACCACCCCGATCTATTACGTGAACGCGCGGCCGCACATCGGCCATGCATACACGACGATTGCCTGCGACACGTGGGCGAGATACCAACGCCTCGCGGGACGCGAGGTATTCTTCTTAACCGGCACCGACGAGCACGGCGACAAGATCGTCAAGGCCGCAGCGGCCGAGGGCAAAACCACCGAAGCCTATTGCGACGAGATCTCGGGCGCCTTCAAAACGACATGGGAGAAGCTGGGCCTCACGCCCAATGACTTTATACGCACAACCGAACCGCGCCACAAGGCTGTGGTACAGCAGATTCTGCAGAAGATATACGATGCTGGCGACATCTATGCCGGTGAGTATTCCGGCAAGTACTGCTTTGGTTGCGAACGCTATATGACAGACAAAGAACTCAACGACAAGGGTGAGTGTGAAGTGCACCTGACGGTGCCGCAGCTCATTGCGGAGAAGAACTACTTCTTTTGCATGCAGAAGTATCTGCCCATCTGGAAGGCGCAACTTCAACAAAACCCTTCCCACGTTGAGCCGCAGGGCTTTCGAAACGAAGTTTTGGGCACTATAGATGAACTCATCAAGAACGGCGAGGACCTCTCCATTTCGCGGCCCAAGACGCGTTTGCAGTGGGGCATCGAGATTCCGTTCGATAAAGATTATGTCACCTATGTGTGGTTTGATGCCCTGATTAACTACATAACGGCAGCGGGTTACCCTTCCGATTCTTTCAACTCATGGTGGGCCAATTCATACCACATGATAGCGAAAGACATCGTCAAGCCGCACGGCGTCTATTGGCCGACGATGCTGATTGCCGCCGGTCTGCCGGTTTACAAGCGCCTGTCGGTACACGGCTACTGGCTGGGTTTTGCCGACCAGAAGATGTCAAAGAGTCTCGGCAATGCGAAAGATCCGGTCGAGCTTGCGGGCAAAATTGGCAACGATGCACTGCGCTTCTTTCTGATGCGCGAAATGAACTTTGGGTCAGACGCGCGCTTCACCGAAGAGGTGATGGTCAACCGCCTCAACGCAAACCTCGCAAACGACCTCGGCAACCTCGTGCAGCGCACTCTGTCGATGCTCAAAAAGTATGAGTGCGGCCCGAACCCGGACAGCGCGCCGCATGCGAGTGCTGCGGGTATCGATGCGTCGCTCAAAACCATGAAAGCGGATTACATCAGGTACTTCGAGAACTTCGAATTCCATAATGCGATCGAAGCGGTGTTTCTGGTCATCCGCAGCCTCAACAAAGTGGTCGACGACTACAAACCGTGGTCGCTGGCGAAAGAGAATATGACTGAGTGTGCGCTGCTTTTGAATACGCTGTTCAGGGCAATCTCAGTCGTACTGATTTATCTGAAGCCGGTGCTGCCCGAAAAAACCGAAGCGCTGCTGCCTTTGCTGGGTGTGACGGCAGACCAGAGCTTTCCCGAATCTTTGGCCGAGGTAAAGTTCCCGGCGCAGAAGCTGGATACCTGGCCGATGTTGTTTCAGAGGATGGAGCTGGAGAAAAGTATATGAGTTAGCTATGGGCTTAAGCCCATAGCTAACGTTCGAGAACATTTATTCTTCCAGCTACGGGCCTAAGCCCGTAGCTGGAAATCTACTCCGCCGACGGAGTCTGTAATTGCACGTAGTTCTGCAGGCCCATTCTTTCAATCAGGCCGATTTGCGTTTCGAGAAAATCCACATGACCTTCTTCAGAAGCCAGAATATCGGCGAATAATTGCCGCGAGACATAATCACCGGTGCTTTCACAGTGCGCAACGGCGCTTTTCAGGAGAGGCATCACATCGAGTTCCATCGCGAGATCGGATTTGAGAATCTCTTCGACGCTTTCGCCAATGCGCAGCCGCCCGAGATCCTGCAAATTGGGCAGGCCTTCGAGGAAAAGAATGCGTTCGATAATTTTGTCGGCGTGCTTCATTTCTTCAATCGACTCTTTGTGTTCGTACGAACCCAGCTTTTCCATGCCCCAGTTTTTCAGGATTTTCGCATGCAGGAAATATTGGTTGATTGCCGTTAGTTCATTCTTCAGGTGCGCATTCAGCAGTTCGATGACCTTTTTGTCGCCTTTCATAGCGCTATTGTAACAAGGCGCACTGGGCTGGCGAGAAAAAAGCAATTTTCTTGACTCGTCCGGGCAGATTTTGTCAGGCTGTCGGCCATGTCAAAAGACTCCAAAGAACCGGCGCCCGACGGCGGCACCTACGCGCCTTGGCAGCGCGAGTTCTTCAAGAACATTGATATCTTCATGCAGGCAGGTCTCAAAGAAGACAAGGCCAAAGAACTGCTGATCAAATACCTGAAACTTTCCGTCGAGACGCCGATTCCGCGTGTCATGGAGACTTTTAAAGATGAAACAAGGCTCGAAGAAGTCGGGGTTTTCACAAAGCGCGACGACCAGCTGCGCGATTTCATGATCGAATTTCTGACTCCCATGCTCAAGAAATTCCATATCGAGGGCGAAGAAAATCTCGCCGAAATTCTGCCGCTGCTGGGCAAATATCCGGTAACGCTGATATCCAACCATTTGAGCCACTTTGACACTGCGGCGATCTATGGCCTGCTCTATAACCACAGCAAAGAAGCGCGTAGGCTTGCCGATTCGATGGTGTTCATCGCCGGCCGTCTGGTGTTTCTTGCGGATTTCACGCGTCTCGGCCTATACACCATCGAAAGCCTGCTCGTTTGTTCGAAACGGGACATGACCGATAACCCAGGCATGGCCGACATGATGACGCGCATCAATATGCGATCTTTCAGACAGGCGGCCGATCTGCAGAAACAGGGCAAGGTCATCTGTATTTTTCCCGAAGGCACGCGCAGCCGCACAGGCCGGCTGATTACGTTCGTCGATACGGTTTATCACTACGTCATGAACAAGGTAATCGTGCCGATATCTTTAGTTGGCACAGACAAGATTCTGCCGGCCGAAAGCTTCTTGTTCCAGCAGGCCACGGGCAAGCTCGTAATCGGCAAGCCAATTCTGGTGGGCAAATTGCACGGTGAAGCTGGTAAAACCCTGCCGGGCTCGATTCAGCGACTCGAAATTCCGGAGATCGAAAACAAAAAGCAGTTTGTCATCGATAGCCTTGCACTGCTGATTGGCCAGAATCTCGACCGCCACATGCACGGTACGTATCGCAACCTCTACGTGGACGACGGCAAGACAAAGAAGAAGAATATTCTCATCAAAGCCGCCTCGACCCCGCACGCAGAGGTGGGAATTATCGGGCACAGTCCGGGAGCAACTGCCATGGCTGCGGTCCTCGCCAACAAACAGGTGAATATCCGCATCTTTATCGACGATGCCGCGAAGGCGAAATCGTTCAACGAAGTCAATACCGATATTGAGAACTTTCCGCTGTTCAAACTGCCGCCGAACATTGCGTTCACGGCGGACCCCAAAGACCTGGCAAAGTGCTCCATTTACATCCAGGGGGTCAGACCCTGGGAGATAGAGCAATACTACGGGCAGGTGACTCCCGTTCTGAACCAGAGTTTTGCCACGATCGTCGGCATCGTAAAGGGTTTTACAGGCTCGAAATACGGCCTGATCTTTGAAGACCTGGAAAACATCCACAAAATTAATCCCGCACGTTTTGCCGTGCTTTCCGGTGCCAATTACCCCGAACAGATTCTCGAACGCAAGCTGGGTGGATTTGAACTCGCCGCTGTTAATACGTCGCTCGTCAACGAATTGATCGATTTCTTCACAACGGGCTATGTCTTCACGCGGCCGGCGGTAAACCCCTACGATGTGAGGGGGGTACAGCTCGGCGGGGCGCTCAAGAATATCTATGCGCTCGGTGTGGGGCTAGTCGACGGCTATTATGAAAAAACACTGGGGGGCAATAACGACAGCACGCTATTCCACCTCG
>CAYHJO010000207.1:0-7846 GCA_964356715.1 uncultured Turneriella sp.
ACGGTTGCCTTTGCCTTTGATCGACTTTTTGCGGCGGCTGTTGTCGAAGAGCGCATCGACCGCTTCCTGCAGCATGCGCTTTTCGTTAGAGACAATGATATCTGGCGCTTTAAGGCCCAACAGGCGCTTCAGACGGTTGTTACGGTTGATGACGCGGCGGTAAAGGTCGTTGAGGTCAGACGTCGCAAAACGACCGCCTTCGAGCTGCACCATCGGGCGCAGTTCCGGTGGCAGCACCGGAATCGTGTCGAGCACCATCCACTCGGGGCGATTATTCGAGTCGCGGAACGCTTCAAGAATTTCGAGGCGCTTGAGAATCCGTTTGTCGCTGATTTTCTTTTTCGACTCGATGCGCGCGCGGATCAGGCGGATCTCTTCTTCGATGTTGACCATCGACAAAAGTTCTTTCACGGCATCGGCGCCGATCGAAGCATAGAATTTGTCACCGTAGAGTTCGACGAGACGGCCGTGCTCTTCCTGTGTGATGAGTTGCTTGAGTTCGAGGCCGGATTCGCCCGGATCGATCACCACGTAGCGTTCAAAATACAGAACGCTTTTGATGTCGTTCGCCGACATGTCGAGGACCAGCGCGATGCGGCTCGGCACCGTGCGGTAATACCAGATGTGCGCGACAGGGTATGAGAGTTCGATGTGTCCCATGCGCTCGCGGCGTACTTTCGAGTGCGTGACTTCGACACCGCACTTATCGCAGACAACGCCTTTGTAGCGGATCGATTTGAACTTTCCGCAATAGCATTCCCAGTCTTTGGTAGTTCCGAAGATTTTCTCGCAGAACAGACCGTCGCGCTCGGGCTTGAGCGTGCGGTAGTTGATCGTTTCCGGCTTCTTGACCTCGCCGTGCGACCACTCGCGCACCTTGTCGGGCGAAGCCAGTCGAATTCTGATCTTATGAAAATCGTGAAATTCTCTCATTTTTTCCCCGTTCAGTTATTTTCTACCGAATCAACTTTGATGCGGCGACGGATGCGTGAAAATTCGTCATCCATGTCTGAAATCTCTATCGGTCTTTCTTCTGAATCCAGAATCGTAATATCGAGTGCCAGCGAGCGAATCTCGCGGATCAGCACGTTGAAGCTTTCCGGTACACCTGGCTTAATCGCATGGATGCCCTTGACGATCGATTCATAGACGCGTGCGCGGCCCTGCATGTCGTCTGACTTCACCGTCAGCAGTTCCTGCAGCGTGTGCGCGGCGCCGTACGCTTCGAGCGCCCAGACTTCCATCTCTCCGAGGCGCTGGCCACCGAACTGCGCTTTGCCACCCAGCGGCTGCTGTGTAACGAGCGAGTATGGACCGGTTGACCGTGCATGCATTTTGTCTTCGACCATGTGGTGCAGTTTCAGCATGTAGATTGTGCCGACAAAAGCGGGCTGCTGGAAATGTTCGCCACTGCGACCGTCGCGCAGGTGGATCTTCGAATCGGGACTGATTTTCGCTTTCCCCGCGTAGGCCTGGATGTCTTCCCACTTCGCACCGTCGAATACCGGTGTTTCAAAATGGATGCCGAGCTCTTTACCAAGGTACGCGAGCTGCGTTTCGAAAATCTGACCCAGGTTCATACGCGAAGGTACACCGAGCGGATTGAGCACGATATCGAGCGGAGTGCCGTCGGGCAGCATTGGCATGTCTGCTTCGTTCAGAATGGTGGAGATCACACCTTTGTTACCGTGGCGGCCGGCCATTTTGTCGCCGACAGAGATCTTGCGCTTCTGTGCTACATAAACCTTCACCGCTTCGACGATACCCGCAGGCAGCTCGTCGCCCTCGTCGCGCTTGAAGCGGACGATATCGACGACGATACCTGCATGGCCGTTCGGCACGCGCAGAGATGAGTCGCGCACTTCTTTGGCCTTCTCACCAAAGATCGAATGCAGCAGACGGTATTCGGGCGTCAGGTCGGTTTCGCCTTTGGGTGTAACCATACCTACGAGAATATCCCCCGCGCGCACTTCTGCACCGACACGGATAATACCTTCGTCATCGAGGTCGCGGAATGCGCGCTCGCTGATATTCGGAATGTCGCGCGTGATGATTTCGCGGCCAAGTTTTGTTTCGCGTGCCTGAATTTCAAACTCTTCGATGTGGATACTGGTGAAAGTATCGTTCTTCACGAGTTTTTCTGACAGGATGATCGCATCCTCAAAGTTATAGCCGTCCCATGGCATAAAGGCCACGGTGATGTTCTTGCCAAGCGCAAGGCGGCCCATCTTCGTCGCCAGACCATCGGCAAGAATCGTCGCTTTACGCGCGTTGTTCTTGTTCGGCTGGTCGAGGCGGCCCTTGATGATTTCCCCGGCGAGCAGGTCGCCGCGGTAAATGAACGCGCCTTCTTTAACCATCGGTTTCATCGCGCCCTGGAAAGTCTGCATCGGAAAACTATACGTTTTGCCGTTTTCCGCTTCGAGCAGCATTTCGGCTTTCGTGATGCTGGTAATTTTCCCGTTTTCCGGCGCGTTATGGCAGCCCACGAGCGATTGGTGGTTGAGCGTTGTGCTCTGGTTGGTGCGCTTGAACTTCACAAGGCGATACTTATCTTTAGTACCGTTCTCGCGTTCGACCTCAATTGCATCAGCGTCGACTTTCGTCACCACACCGTCGTAATCGGCAATCACGCAGACACCTGAGTCATACGCAATCGGTAGCTCCATGCCGGTTCCGACATAAGGCATGTCGGGGGTCAGCAGGGGCACTGCCTGACGCTGCATGTTCGAACCCATGAGCGCGCGGTTCGCGTCGTCGTGTTCGAGAAACGGAATAAGGCTCGTCGAGAGCGAAATCACCTGCGTGGGCGCTACGTCCATCAGGTGGATTTCTTCCGAAGATTTCAGCGGGAAGTCGCCGCGGTAACGGCAGCTGACGAGTTTATCGAGAAACTCGCCGTTTTCACCGAGAGTCGCATTGGCCTGAGCTACCACATAGTGATCCTCTTCGTTTGCCGAGAGGAAAACCGATTTGCCGGTATCTTTGCCCTTCTCGACCACGCGGTACGGAGTTTCCACAAAGCCGTAAGGGTTCAGGCGCGAATATGTTGCCATAGAAGTGATCAGACCGATGTTCGGGCCTTCCGGAGTCTCAATCGGACAGAGGCGACCGTAGTGTGTATAATGGACGTCGCGCACCTCAAAACCCGCACGCTCGCGCGTGAGGCCACCCGGCCCCAAGGCGTTCAGGCGGCGTTTGTGCGTGATTTCAGACAATGGATTTGTCTGGTCCATAAACTGCGACAGCTGGCTGGCGCCGAAAAATTCGTTCATGACCGCCGTGATCGGCTTAATGGAGATCAGCAGTTGCGGCGTCATGATATCGACGTCGTTCATGCTCATACGCTCTTTCACCACGCGCTCCATGCGCGTGAAACCGGCTTTGAGCTGAGTCGTTAACAGCTCACCCACCGTGCGCACGCGGCGGTTACCGAGGTGGTCGATGTCGTCGTATTGATAACCCGGCACTTCATGTATCAGGTTCACCATGTATTTGCAGGTTTCGACAATGTCGATCGCACGCAGCGTCTGCGTGTCGGCACCGTCGCCGAATTCTTTTGCATTCAGATGTTTAAAGCGCGCATTGATCTTATAGCGGCCAACGCTGCCCATATTGTAGGTTTTCTGATCAAAGAACAGGCGCTGCAGCTCAGCCGACGCGCGTTCCAGATTCTTCGCGCGCTTCTCAGCGTCGCCATGGTCCGGACTGTAGTCAAGCGGCTTCTGGTGTTTGATAAACTCCATCAGCGCTTCTTCCGTTGAATTGACACCGTCTTTATCGAGCGAGGTGAACACAACGCGGTGATCCACTGTACCCTTATTGACGATCAGCTCGACCTTGTCGATTTTGGCGTCTTTGAGAATATCGAGGTTGTCTTCGTTGAGAGCCTGGCCGGCCTCAATGAGGATTTCGCCTGTTTCAGGATGCGCGACGTCTGTCAGTGTGCGGCGACCGATAAATTTTGCCAGTGTCTTCGTCTGCACGCCTTTGATAACAACGGGTTCCGCCTCGTAAAACAGGCGCAACACCTGCTCGTTTGTGCCGTAGCCCAGCGCTTTCAGGAGCAGAGTAAACGGGAACTTCTTGCGGCGGTCGATTCGCGCGATCAGCAGACCTTTCGCGTCCATCTCGAATTCGAGCCATGAACCTTTGTGGTCAGGAATAATACGTGAAGAGAAAATATTTTTTGCTTCGTCAAAGAAGATAAAAATACCTGGAGAGCGGTGCAACTGGTTCACAATGACGCGTTCTGCACCATTGATGATGAATGTACCGGTGCTGGTCATCATCGGCAGGTCGCCCATATAGACTTCCTGTTCACGAACTTCGCCTGTTTCAATCGCGATCAGGCGGATTGTCGCCTTCAGGGGTGCGGCGTATGTCAGGCCGTTGACTTTGCAATCCCAGATATCGCGCTTGGGTTCGCCCAGTGTGTACTCGACAAATTCGAGCACGACGTCGCCGTTGGAGCTTTCGATCGGAAAGCTGTCTTCAAAGACAGATTGCAGACCGAGGCGCTTGCGCTTTCCCATCGGTGTTTCAATTTGTAGGAATTCGTTATACGAAATCGTCTGCACCTCAATAAGAGGTGGAATATCCAGCGATTTACGGATCTTTCCAAAATTGACAATCTTGAATGAGGAAGTATCTTCACCCACTCTCACGACATTAGAATCTGACATTTTGCTCCTCTGACATCAGCGTGAAAACAATAATAACCCACCGTCCTCTGAAAAGCACGAGTTGCTTTTCAAAGGCCGTTAGGTTGAAACGGGAAATCAGTAAAGAAAAGAACCGGCATTACTTGAGCGCGATTTTGCCGCCCAAGGCTTCGATTTCTTTCTTGATTTTTTCAGCTTCTTCTTTGGATGCGCCCTCTTTCAGTACGCCTGTTCCGCCCTCAACGAGCTTCTTTGCGTCCATCAGCGGGAGGTTTGTGATCTCGCGTACTTTCTTGATTGCGTCGACTTTTTTGTCTCCGCTGAATGCTTCGAGTACTACGTTGAATTCAGTTTTTTCTTCGCCTGCAGCTGCTGCTGCCGGCGCTGCTGCTGCAGCTACCGCAACCGGTGCCGCGGCTGAAATGCCGAATTTATCTTCCATTGCTTTGACGAGTTCTGCCGCCTGTACAATGGTGAGTGAACCAATTTTATCTAACAGCTCCTGTACCATACTAACTCCTTAACTTGCCCTGTTATCTCTAAGTATCTCTACTAAGACGTTTTTACTTTCCGTTCTTCTCCGCAACGCTCTTGATGCCACGTGCGAGTGACGCAATAACGTTGTTGAGAGTACCGGCAATTTTTGTGGCCGGCGAATTGAGCATCGCGGCCAGTTGTGCGAGAATCTGCTCGCGCGAAGGCAGATCTGCTATCGCAGCAATGCCCTTCGCATCAAAGTAGGTTGCTTCCATCACACCGGCGGTGATTTTCAGCTTTTCGTTGTCTTTGCTGAAGTCGCGTAAAACCTTTGCAACAGCCGGCACATCAGAACTGCTGAATGCGATAGCATTCGGGCCCTTCATGGTTGCGTCAAAAGGGAAATCTTTCGCCGTGCCCGACTCTTTGAGTGCGATGCTGAACACGTTGTTTTTGACGACGGTGTAAGAAGCACCGGCATCGCGCAGCTTTTTGCGCAGCGTGCTGATCTGTGCGACGTCCAGACCCTGGTAGTGTGTTACGATGAAATTCGGATGCGCCTTCAGGAGCGCCGCGTATTCGTCTTTAAGTTCTGTTTTTACCGCTGATGGCAAAGAACCCAGCATACCGCATTACCTTGATGTTGATTTTTACAGCAGGTGTCATGGTACCTGCAACATACATACCGACGACATAGTCGCCTTTTGCATCGGATGGCTTATCTTTCAGAATTGCCTGAAATACCATCTCTGCGTTGTCGCGCAGCTGTTCCGGATTAAACGACAGACGGCCCATCGGCACATGCACCACACCGGTTTTGTCGGCGCGGTATTCGATGCGGCCCGAAGTCAGCTGAGCGATAATACCTTTCATGTCTGTCGTGACGGTGCCTGATTTCGGCTTCGGCATCAGGCCGCGCTTACCGAGCACCTGGCCGAGTTTACCGACATCTTTCATCATGTCAGGGGTTGCAACGACGAAGTCGAAATCGACCCAGCCGCCCTGCACCTTCTGGATCATATCGTCATCACCCACAAAATCCGCGCCGGCCGCGCGCGCTTCTTCGGCCTTATCACCTTTCGCAAAAACGAGGATTTTGACCTTTTTGCCGGTGCCGTGAGGCAGCTGCACGATGCCACGCACATTCTGCGTGCTTTTGTAGCGCACGTTGAAGTGGCCCTCGAGCGTTGAATCAAACTTTGTATAGTTTACATCCTTGAGCAGCTTCATCGCATCGAGCAACGAATACTCTTTTTCAGGATTTACTTTTTCCGCTGCTGCGCGGTATTTTTTGCCATGCTTTGCCATATTACCCCTGAACCGTCACTCCCATAGAACGGGCAGTGCCTGCGATAATCAGTTTCGCAGCTTCGACATCGTTAGCGTTGAGATCGGGCATTTTTTGTTTTGCAATCTGCTCGAGCTGCGCCTGTGTGATTGAACCGACTTTTTCTTTATGAGGAATTTTAGACCCGCTTTCGATTTTGGCGGCCTTTTTGATCAGGTCGCTCGCGGGAGGTACCTTGGTGATAAAAGTGAATGAGCGGTCTGAAAAAACAGTGACAATTACCGGAATGATACTTCCAGCCTGAGCCTGCGTTTTTGCATTAAACTGCTTGCAGAATTCCATCAGGTTTACACCCTGCGGACCCAGGGCAGTACCTACCGGGGGGGCCGGATTTGCCTTGCCCGCGGGTATCTGGAGTTTTACCTGTGCTACGATCTTTTTTGCTGCCATAAATGAACCTTTAACTTAACTGCCGAGCTGCCATTTTCCAAAATTGTGACATACCGCAAACTATATTTTGCTTACCTGAAGGTAATCGAGCTCGACCGGCGTTGATCGCCCGAAGATCTCGACCTTGACGCGGACTTTGCCCTTTTCCGGGTTCACGTCGTCGATCGTACCCTGGAAATTGGCAAACGGACCGTCGATAATCTTGACAATTTCGCCTTCGGCGAAGAAAATGCGCGGAGTCTGCTTCTCTTCGGCCACCGCCGGCCCCATTTCGGTAAACAGCGAGTGCATTTCTTCTTCGCTCAAAACCTGTGGCTCGTTTCCGGCGCTGACAAAGCCCATGATACCCGGGAGCGCCCGAATGCGGTGCTGCAGCTCGTCGGTCAGCTCTGCCTCGATGAATACGTAACCGGGCATGAGCTTTTTCTTCACAATGCGCTTTTTGCCGCCGCGCAGCTCCGCCATTTCATGCAGGGGGATTTTCACCTGGCCGACCTTGGCGCCGTCTGGCCACTTGGTTTTCTGCCGCTCGATCAGCTTGCGGACCTTGTCTTCGTGCGACGACAGCGTCGTCACAACATACCACTGCATCGCCATATTAACCACCGAGCAGCGAGCGGAAGACCTTGTCTATACCACCGTCAACAACGTAGATCAGCACGGCAAAAATGATTACCGTGACAAACACCACGAGCGTCGAGCGCGATACGTCGTCCCACGACGGCCATGATGCCTTTCTGAGCTCGGCCCGCGCTTCAACGAGAAATTGCCATATTTTCTTCATATCTCCACCTTGCTTCACAGCTTTCGCCACACGGCGCTATTTTTTCAGGGCAGGAAGGAATCGAACCCTCATTAACGGTTTTGGAGACCGTCGTTCTACCGTTGAACTACTGCCCTAATTTTTGCATCACTTGCTGGCTTACGCCAGCAAGTGATATCATGAGCCCACAACCGGAATCGAACC
>CAYHJO010000208.1:0-7825 GCA_964356715.1 uncultured Turneriella sp.
CCCGCACGCGGGGGGAAAATAATAATGACCAGCAAAAAACCGCGCCACATCGCCCCCCATACGCGAACCGCGCCACCCCTTTGGGGTGGCGCGCGCAACAGCAGGAGCATTGCCTATCAGGCAACGCCTTCAGGAGCTGTTGCCGCAGCAGGCTAGATGAGAATTTTCAGTTGAGTGATAAACGCCGCACCGGGAGGTGCGGGCGGTTGATAAGAGAGGTGTTGTATTAAAGAAAGATTATTGAGGAAAAACGCTGCCATTTGCAAGACCGGCAGCCTGACCGCGACAAAATCTACATCCGCCTTGTGCTCTTGGGATTGTGACTGAGGAGCCGCCTGCGTAAAACAGCTCGTGCATTCAGCCGGCGAGTGGCTCTGTGTGAGCTTCTGCGTCTTCTCGCAGCAGGCGTGTGCAGATTTTTCGGTGGCCGCTACTTTGAGCGTCGGGCAATCGGTGCATAGCGGAGCCGCCGCCAGCGCGACGGGAAGTGCCAGTGCTGCGGGCAACAGGCGAGTAAGGCTATGTGTCAGCAGGCTACGCATGCTTTTTTGTAGTATATGCTATATGACGACGGCTTGCAAAGAAAATTACACTCAAATCGGATTTTTTGTGTTCCGGGCATTATTGCGGTTCGATGCAATAGACCGTGCCGCTGGTGCAACCCGCGGTACCGTTATCGGTCCACGCCGAAGTGGTGGAAGTTGGCAGGCCGACAGTGGAGAAGTCAATTCCGCTCAGCGAAGTCCAATTGAGGCAATTGCTGCCCGATTTGATGCCTGCGCCTGTGGTGGCCGTAAACACCGACGAAGCGGAAATTCCGCCGGTTTCTGTATATTGCACTCCGGCCTTTAGGCTGCCGCTGGTAAAATCTGCCAGGCCCGCGGCAACCAGGTCGCCCTTCACGTTATACCAGGCGCTCGAGGAATTGACAGAACAGGCACTGCCCGAAAAACCCTGCACGCGGCACAGCGCGTCGTTGCTGTTGTCGGAAAGCCACGCAATGAATCGATTGCTGTTGGCCAGGCCGGCCGCGCCAGCCTGAATTTTGCAAGCGCAGTCGGCAGCCGCAATGCCCGAGAGACCGGTGCAGCCCGGAATTGTGATGTAGTTGCTGAAGGTACCTGTGGTCGAAACCGAATTGACGAAAATTTTCCGTGCGGCCGGTGCAGCCGGGGTACCGCCAGGGTTTTCGAGCTTGTCGAGCAGGTTGTATGCGCTGCAGCCAGGCAACCCCGAAAAAACAGCAACAAGCAGAAAGATTACAAATGCACCGCGTGATTTCATCGTTCCTCCCGCGGACAGTTGGCCCGCAGCGACGGTCAATGCACCCGAATAACCGGTGCAGAGTCAACACATTAGCGAATATCGTCGCAATGCCGATCATGGCCGAGATGCGACGCAGGACTGAGACGCCTTGACGGCACATCTGATTGCAAAGTGCAGTGGACGCGTCATGGGAATTCTGCGCGGCGCGGCCTCATTCTGTACCATTCTTTCCGCCCTAAGTCTGCTCGCGCCGCAAATTCGTGGCGAGACCGTATTCACCGAAACGGAAAAGTTCAGCGGAAAAATGGTCCGCAACTCGGATAAAGAAGTTACATTGCAGCCTGGGAACGGCAGTGAAATTTCGTTAAATAAAGAAAAGGTGCTGGCGATCTACGACGACGAAGGCAATCTTATCTGGGCCAATCCAGCGATTCAGCAGAACGATCCGACACCCGAGGCGAAAGACCGCGGCATGGAATTGCCAGCCGCCTCGGGCCGGCTCAATTACCGGGGATGGCATCTCGGTCTGACAGGTGGGGCGGGCATGCTTTGGCCCAACGCCACTTTCAGTTCTTTTCCCCTCGGCGCAAGCCCTGACTACCGGGTTATGACAGAAATGAATGCCACAGCAGCCTGGTATCCCGACGACAGTCAGGCGATTGTCGCTACTGTGGGTTACGGACAGCGGCGCATTCCGATACACGGCATCAATGCCGGCGGTGTGATTGCCGATGGTTACTGGCCGATGGATTTTCTCGATGTGCGCGGGGGATATAGAATTCATTCGGATATTTTTTTTCTCGAGGCAGGCCTGTTGGCCGCCATCAACCTCGCGAATGCGCCGCTGACCGTCGAAACCGCAAGCCGGACGATCACAAGTTATGATTATACCCCGCGGACTTTCGCGGCGCTCTATTTCGCGCTCGGTATGAATCTGCCGATCACGCAGCAACTGTTCGCCACGGCTATGGTGCGCGTCGACCATGCGGTCTCACCGGCAGTGGCGGGTAATGCGCCCACCGCGACCGGCGTGAACGGCGAGGTCATCAGCGCAGCACCACTGTCACTGGTGCCGCTGAGCGGTACAATCCAGCTGGGACTAAGCTGGCGGATCGCCAATTAGCCGCGGAGGTACAGGTTATGGATATCCATCCGTTCCATAAGCTGCTGATTTCTCTCGCGCTGGGACTTCTTGTTGGATTGCAGCGCCAATGGGCAGACTCTCCTTTGGGTGGAATCAGAACGTTCTCGTTCATTTCGCTCTTAGGAGCGGTCTGCGCAATCCTCGCCGAAAAAACCGGCAACTGGCTCATTGCAGCTGGTTTAGTTTCAGTCGCAGCCCTGGGTATTGCGGGGAAGTGGCTGCGGAAAAATGACCGTACCGCCGCAGAGCACACTTCTCTGGGGAATGAACTCGCGATGCTGCTGGTATTTCTCTCGGGTGTTTTGGTGCAGATCGGACCGATCTGGTTTGCGGCGACGCTGGCTGCGCTCGTAGCAATTCTGTTGCACTGGAAGCCAGAACTGCACGGGATTGTTGCCCGGTTCGATGCCGGGGAAGTCAAAGCGATCATGCAGTTTGCGCTGATATCATTGGTGATCCTCCCGATCGTTCCGGATCAAACGCTCGACCCTTTGCAAGTCGTGAACCTTCATGATATCTGGATTATGGTGGTCATTATTGTGGCGATCAGCCTCAGCGGTTATATCGTCTATAAGTTCTTCGGTGAAAAAGCCGGAATATTTCTCGGCGGCATTCTCGGCGGTGTCATATCGAGCACGGCGACGACAATAAGCCATGCAAAAATGAACGAAGCATCGCGTGATATCCGCTGGGAGTGTCTCCTCATTATTTTGTTGGCGTGGGCGACCGTTTACGTCAGGCTGAGCATCGAAATACTCATCATCTCGACTTCACTGGCGGCCATTCTGTGGCCGTTCGGGATTCTGTTCGTCGTTTCCCTGTTACCGGTTGTGATTCTCTGGCGCAAAGCCTCGGGCTTAAAGGGTATGCCCGTGCAGGGCAACCCGGCGGAATTAAAAACTGCCCTGACCTTCGCCGTATTATATGCAGTGATTTTATTCGCAGTGGCGATTGCAAAGAAACATACCGGGATATTCGGCCTAGTCGCTGTCTCGGCCTTCTCGGGCTTAACGGATATGGACGCCATTACGCTGTCGACAGCCCGGTTATTCAAAGAAGGAAAACTGACACCCGATGAGGCGATGAAGATCATTATCATTGCGATTATGTCGAATACGGTATTCAAAGGCGCGATGGTACGCATCTGGGGTGGCAGTCAGCTTTTCCGCGTGATATTCATACCCTGGCTGGCGGTTTTAATCGTGGGGTTAGGAATCGCCATCGCTGTCTGAGATGAGTAACTATGCGAAATTCGTTCGGCAAACATAAAGCACATTTGTACCGCCCGGGGCGCAGACAGACAGCTTTTGCCGTAGTTGTCGTTTTCGCGATCTCAATTCTCCATGCCTGGACACTGACTACAGGCAATACAACCCTGCAGGCGATATCGCTGCGCTTGTACTACTTTCCGGTGATTTATGCTGCGATCGCATCAGGAATGCTTTTGGGCGCATCGACCGGGGTTGTTGCCGCAGGCTTCCATTACGCGATTATGCAATTGTTCTCATCGCATGGCGCAGAACATCATGCGATGCTTTCGACGGAGCATTATGTCGAAATTCCTTTTCTGGTAATTCTCGGTGCCATCACCGGGTTCTTTCGCGACCACGTGCGCGTCGAACAAACGGAAAAGAAAAATATTACCGATCAATTTGGTGCGTACGTCTCAGCGGAAGTGCGCGACGATATTCTGCGCGGCAACACACAATTGGGTGGCAGCGATGCTGAGATTACCATACTCTTTGCCGATATCCGAAACTTCACCGCCATATCGGAAAAGTATAACGCCGCCGAAATTGTCGAGATGCTCAATCAGTATTTCAGCGAAATGGTCCGCGCCATCACTCAACACGGCGGTATGGTCAATAAATTCATCGGCGACGCGATTATGGCGGTATTCGGCACGCCGAACCGGCTAAGGAACTCATCGCAGAGTGCCGTGCTTGCCGCGCTGGAAATGCAAAAACGCCTGCAGGCGCATAATTTTTTACAGGCCGCGAAGGGGAAACCCCAGTTCGAGATAGGTATAGGTATCCATCGCGGCAATGCAATCGCCGGAAATATCGGATCGGAAAACCGTAAAGAATATACGGTAATCGGCGACACGGTAAACCTGGCTTCGCGCATCGAGGCGCTGACGAAGGAATACGGGGTTTCGCTGCTGGTTACCGGCAGCGTTATCGAGGGGATTGAAGCAGATTGCCTTGAATCCAGGGAAATAGATACGGTAAGGGTTAAGGGCCGCACGCAATACTGCACGGTATACGAAATTCTCGATGGTAAAATGCGGAGGGATTGCGCATGACTGCAAAAGGGCATCATTGGGGCCTGATTTTTTTGGCATTTAATTTGCTGCTGGTAAGGGTTGTAGCATTTTGTTATAAGCCTCCCCTTGGAGCGGATTCAAAATGCAGAAATAAACTTAGGAGAAAAATTATGAAGATATTTGATATAAAGATGATATTAATTGTATTTGCGACGACATTCCTGCTGAATTGCGCGACTGCGTCGGGTGTTTATCACGGCGCGATTATGAAAGGTTCTGTGGTATCTGCTACTGGAAACGAAGGCGTAATTTGCATTGGTAGCAAAGACGGCGCGGAAGTGGGTCAGATTTGGAAAACTTCAAAGGTAGAAATTCAGGGGACGGGAAAAACCAGCAAGTATATCTGGCTCAACGCCGGTTCTGTGAAGATCGTCGAGGTAATTGACGAGCACTTTGCGAAAGTTTCAGTTGTCGAAGGTAAGCTCGAAAAGGGATACGTAGCAGAATTACCGCCCAAATAAATCTGAATTTTGAAACGGCGCGCCGGTACGACGCATCTCTGAAGCATCGCCTTAGCGCCGCAAAAAAATGAGTTATACGCATGGGGATATTTAAGATTTAAAGACCTTAAAATCTATTGTTATTGACCTTCGGCGCGCTGCTGATTATCTGGCGAAATTGGGAATGATTGTTATTTTCAAGGGTTCGCAATAATGGGGCCTTAGAACCTTGGCGACCAGGAGGGATTATGAAGCGCGCTATTGCCTGGCTCATTGGCTGGGCTTGCCTGACCACCGCATCTGGTGCTATCGACCTCGAACGATTCCTGGACGAGGTCAAAGCGGCGAACCCGGGAGTAGCGGCGGCGAAACAACGCTATGCGGCGCAGTCTCACCGCATAAGGCCAGCCGCCACCTGGGAAGATCCCTTTATCGCTGCGGGAACCGACCAGAATCCATTCGGTGGCATGTTTGGTTCTGCGTATCGTTATCAACTTAACCAGACGATCCCTTTTCCAGGTAAACTCGATGCACGCGGGAAAGCCGCAGAAGCCACCGCAAAAAATCTGCTCGCAGATTCTGAAATGTTCGAACGCGAGACGATCATCAGCGCTACGCAGATATTTTATCAGGCAGTTATGAATGAACGCGCGCTGCAGCTCAACAGCGATTACGCGGTACTGCTCAAAGATGCGGCAGCCAGTGAAAAAATTCGCTACAACACAGGTACGGGGGGCCACCACCTGTGGTTATTGGCCACAGCGGAATTGGATATCCTGCGCACCGAAAGACTGCGTTTGCAGAAAGAGCAGAAGCAGCTGATTGCCCTGATGAACGAACTGCGCAACCAGCCAGCTGACACCGAGTTCGCTGCCTTTGAATTTTCGCCGGAGGAGCCCACGCAGGAACTGCCGGTCTTTGAAGAAGTTATCGCCAGGCAACCGGAATATAGATCTGCATTGGCGCGCAACAGTTTCGCGGCCGAAAGCAACCGCCAGAGCAAACAGGGTTATCTTCCGGATTTCATGCTGCAGGGGATGGTCATGCAATCCAACATGGATAGCCAACCCTCGAACTGGGGTGCGATGATCGGCGTGACCATGCCGCTCTATTGGTGGCGTAAACAAAGCGAGCTCGTTAAAGCCTCCGAACTCGAAATGGACGCCGCAGAAAAAGACCGCATCGCCTTGCTGAACAGGCTTAAGGCCGAGTGGGCGGATGCCCAACGCCAACTCAGTCTCGCGCGTGAAGTACACAATCTCTACCAGTCCAAAATTCTACCGGTAACTAAAATGGCGGTCGATTCGGCACGAACGGATTATCGCACGCGAAAGCTGAATTTGCGCGAATTGACCGACACGATGAGAATTTATAAGAAACAGGAACTCGAGGCGCTCGCGGCACGACTCGATATTGAATTGGCCCGGCTGCGCTTAAAGGAACTGGTGGCAAATCCCTCGCTTGTCGGGTTGACACCGCGCACGCCCACGTTATTCAACGGCTCAATGCCCGCGATGTCGGATACCGGCATGTCGACAAATCCACCGATGCGGCCCGGCAGCGGTATGCGTCCGCCAAAACAGGGCGTGCCGCAGCAAAAAGGCAGTTCGATGGGGGGCATGTGAGATCCTTTCGCGTCGTTGCGGTTTTTGTCGCGGGCGCCGGCTTTTCGGTGTGCGGCAAAAAAGCGCCGCCGCCGGCCGAAGAGCATGCAAACCACGAGACCGCTGACAAGCCAGAAGATAAAAATCAGGAACTTAAGAGGGAAGAAGCGCGCATCGCCATCGATGTGCCTGCCGATCAGCAGCGCAAGATTGGCATGAAAACAATTATCTTTGCCAAACGCGATCTCACCAGAGTCATCCGCACGGTGGGTACGCTCGTTACAGACGAAACAGCGGAACACAGCGTGCATCTGCGTGTCAACGGATACATTGAAAAAATTTACGCCGACTACAGCGGTAAAATGATCAGGCAGGGCCAGGCTCTCTTCGCCATTTACAGTCCTGATGTACTTGCCACGCAGCAGGAATATATTTCGGCGCACCAGAACCAAACGCCGGATTACGAAAATGAAGTCTGCCGCGCAGCACTCGACCGCTTACGCTACTGGGGTGTGCCGGAATTCGAGGTAAGAAACCTGATCCGCAACCAAAAGGCAAAGCGCCTGATTACTTTTGTTTCCCCGGTTTCCGGTTATATTGTGTCCAAAACCGCGATTCAGGGGATGTATGTAACACCCGAGGCGGAGCTCTATAAAATTGCGCGTCTCTCTAAATTATGGGCGCTTGCCACGCTTTACGAGAGCGATCTTGCCGTGGTGCGCGAGGGAGATACCGCGAAAATTACGCTGACCGCTGACCCCAAAGTCCAGCTCGAAGGCAAGATCACTTACCTTTATCCTGAACTCGACAAAGACAGCCGCACCGCCAAGGGACGCATCGAGGTGAACAACCGCAACGGCCTGCTGAAGCCCGGCATGTTCGTTAACGTGGAAATCCGGAAGAAAATGGGTTTTGCCGGCGTCGTGCCCGACGACGCGATTATCGATACCGGTATCCGCAAAATTGTTTTCGTAAAGAAAGGTGAAACGCGCTTCGAGCCACGCGAGGTGACGACGGGCAGCCGCACGGAAAATCTCACGGCGAT